>SABL01000389.1 GCA_009928985.1 Clostridia bacterium | reverse complement strand
ATCTGGCAGTCCTGATGGTCCAGATTTACCATTCCGGCTTCCTGGCGATCTGGAAAATTGTCCGCAGGGAAGAGACGGTCCGGATTGAACGTTACGATTCCACCCTTGAAGATGAATTGCCTATGGTCATGCTGGCCAATGCTGTGACGCTGACTCCTGGGACAGTCACCCTTGCAATTGAGGGACGGACGCTCCTGATCCTGTGCTTTGGACCTGCTGACCCGGCGTTGCCTTCTGGAATCAAACCCGGCATTGAGAAAATGGAACAGATCCTCAAGGGAAACCTGGGAAGAAAGGGAAAGGCATGAGCCCCTATCTGTTTGCTGTCATCGCCTTGTCCGTCCTGATGGTGCTGGTCCTTATCCTCGTCATCCGCGGACCATCCGTCTGGGACCGTTTGCTTGGCTTGAACATGTTTTCCTCCAAGATCACCGTGTTCATTGTCTTGCTTGCAGGATTGACCGGGCAGCCGTATTTGCTCGATATCGCCCTGGTCTATGCCGTCCTTGGGTTCATCGGCACCATCCTGATGGCAAAATTTGTCGAAAGACGGTGAAACAGATGACCGACTTTGCATCCTGGTTCCTGATCGTTCTGGCCTTGATTTTCATGGTCCTGGGGATTGTTGGTGTCTACCGTTTCAGAACCTTTTATGCCCGGATCCTGATCACGGCCAAAGTCGAAACCATGGGCTTTCTGACCATGATGCTGGGCGTTCTGGTCCAGACCGGCCTGAGTTACTACAGCCTGCGTCTGCTGCTGGTCCTTTTGGTTGTCCTGGTGACCAACCCTCTGGCAACCCATGCCATAGCCCGTTCAGCTTACCGGAGCGGCCTTGGCGGACTGGGGCAGCCATTGACCGATGCGGCAAAGGCTGATGGCGAATCGAAGGAGGAAGGTGACTGATGGAGCAGGTCTTCCTCTTAAGCCTGGTCCTTTTTGCCATCCTGGCTATCCAGACGCACACCTTGCGTCATGCGGTCATTTACCTGAGTATTTATTCGCTGGGATCGTCTGTTTTGTTCCTGGTCTACGGTGCGCCTGATGTAGCTCTGGCGGAGGCCATCATCGGGAGCGGCCTGTCGGTCGTCTTCTACCTGGTTGCCTTGAAACGCCAGCGCCTGATGACCATTTTCCTGATCGAAGATG
>SABL01000122.1 GCA_009928985.1 Clostridia bacterium | reverse complement strand
ACAAGGGTGTTTATGAATCTCGCACGGGATTTGTTTCACTCTCTTTTTTTATTTAAGCTAAAGACAGATGGCAGTTGGCATCTGAAAGCCACAGACGAAACGTTCCTACCGGTTTTCAAACCGTTCGCTCGTAGCAATGAAAGGGGATTTCACGATGAGCATGACCACCGAAACCAATGTGATCAATATGGCCGAGATCTTTGGCAGCAATGTCTTCAACGATTCAGTCATGAGAACAGTCCTGCCCAAGGCGATCTACAAGTCCTTGCGCAAGACCATAGAGGAAGGCATCCCGCTCGATCCTCAAGTCGCCGAAGTGGTTGCTTCGGCGATGAAAGACTGGGCAATTTCCAAGGGAGCCACACACTTTACCCACTGGTTCCAGCCGCTGACCGGTGTCACCGCCGAAAAGCATGACTCATTCATTTCTCCCACGCTCGACGGCCGTGTGATCATGGAATTTTCCGGCAAAGAACTGATCAAAGGTGAACCAGACGCCTCTTCTTTCCCGTCCGGCGGCCTGCGTGCCACCTTTGAAGCCCGCGGCTACACCGCCTGGGACTGCACCTCGCCAGCCTTCGTCAAGGACGGCAGCCTCTATATCCCAACCGCCTTCGCCTCCTATACGGGTGAAGCACTCGACAAGAAGACGCCTCTGCTCCGATCGATGGATGCCCTCAACCGCCAGGCCCTGCGCGTCCTGCGTGCCTTGGGCAACACCACCACCAACAAAGTCACCACCACCGTCGGTCCCGAACAGGAATATTTCCTGATCGACAAGAAGCTGTTTGACCAGCGTCTCGACCTGATGCTGACCGGCCGCACCTTGTTTGGTGCCAAGCCTCCCAAAGGACAGGATCTGGAAGACCATTACTTCGGCCAGATCAAGGACCGCATTGCGGCCTACATGTCTGACCTGGACTCCGAGCTTTGGAAGCTGGGTGTCTCTGCCAAGACCAAGCACAATGAAGTTGCACCGGCCCAGCATGAGCTGGCTCCGATCTTCACCACCACCAACATCGCGACCGACCACAACCAGCTGACCATGGAAACCATGAAAAAGGTCGCCCTGCGCCATGGCCTGGTCTGCCTCCTCCACGAAAAGCCCTTCGCCGGCGTCAACGGTTCGGGCAAACATAACAACTGGTCCATGGGCACGGACGATGGTCAGAACTTGCTCGAGCCAGGAAAAACACCGCATGAAAACACTCAGTTCCTCCTGTTCCTGACAGCCATCATCAAAGCGGTTGATATCTATGCTGATTTGCTAAGAGCTTCTGCCGCCAGCCCCGGCAACGATCACCGTCTCGGTGCCAATGAGGCTCCACCAGCCATCATCTCGATCTTCCTCGGTGACCAGCTGACGGATATCCTCGAACAAATTGAAAAGACCGGCGGTGCTACCTCCAGCAAAGCACGTGGCAAAATTGAACTTGGCACGGCCTCCCTGCCTTTCCTGTTTAAAGACACCACTGATCGCAACCGGACCTCTCCCTTTGCCTTTACCGGCAATAAATTCGAATTCCGCATGGTCGGTTCCTCCCAGTCCGTCGCCCAGTGCAATTTCACCCTCAACACAGCGGTCGCTGAAATCCTCAGCCAAATCGCCGATCGTCTGGAGAAAACCGAAGATATCCTGGCAGAAACCTATTCGATCATCCTGGAGATCATCCAGAATCATAAGCGCATCATCTTCAATGGCAACGGTTATTGTGATGAATGGGTTGAAGAGGCAGCTCAGCGCGGCCTGGCCAATACACGCACCACAGTCGATGCCATCGCTGCAATCAATGCCGAGAAAAACAAGACCCTGATGTCGAAGCATGGCGTTCTCTCCCGCGTCGAGATGGAATCACGGACCGAGATCCAGTACGAGATTTATGTCAAGACGATCAACATTGAAGGCCTGACTGCGGTGGAAATCGCCAAACGCCAACTCCTGCCCGCCTGCATCAACTTCAAGGCAGATCTGGCCTCGTCGATTACCAGCATCGAAGGTGTCGGTGGCGATACTGACGTTGAAAAAGAACTGTTTGGCAAAGTCAATGTTGCGATGAAATCCCTGTATGCGAATATTGCAAAGCTGGAAAAAGCAATTGAAACGGCAGCCAACCTGCATGGCGATTCCAAAGCTCAAGCCGAAGCTTATCGCGATCTCGTCTTCGCTGCCATGAATGAGCTGCGTGCCGATGCCGATGTGCTGGAAACCTTGGTCGATGCCGACTACTGGCCGTTGCCAACCTACTCTGATTTGCTGTTCAAAGTCTAAAGGCCGGTTTACTTTAAAGAAGCGACGTTCAGGCAACCGATCCCCGCTTTTAGATTCACGGTGGAAAGGACTCCCGCAAGGGGGTCCCTTTTCAGTGGAAAGGACTCCCAAAAGGGGGTCCCTTTCAGTGGAAAGGACTCCCAAAAGGGGGTCCCTTTACACTACTACATGTGGTGTAATAGACAACATGATTCCACACAAGCAATGGCGATGCGCTGCAGCTCATCAGATTTGCTTTTGCCAGAGAGGTAGCCATGTTCGACCCCATCAAAATCCAGCGCTGGATTGTCCGGGCCATCCGGATCGAAGTCATTCTGGTGGCGATCGTCGTCACCGTGACAATCAGCATGTTCATCCGCATCCTGGTCCAGCGCAATGATCCCGTCCAGGATAGTGCCACCCCTGACGTTACGACCCAGACGCAGGCCAGTACCCCGTTGACGCCAACATCGACGCCCTCGCCCATCCCTTCCCCAACGCCCACACCGATCCCTTATGTTCTCTCGGACCGGCTGGCCGAAGTCCGGGTGCAAAACCCGGACGCCAGCGCCTGGCTAACCATCCCGGGCACCCGGATCGACGATCCAGTTGTCTGCGGCAGCGACAATGAGTTCTACCTCAAGCATGACTACCTCGGCAACAAGGACATCGCCGGGGCGATCTACCAGGATTTCCGCAATGCTGGTTCTTTTTCAGGACGCCATAGCATTTTGTACGGGCATAACATGAAAGACGGCACCATGTTCCACAATCTGAGGTATTTCAAGGAGGAAGACTTCGCCTTGAAATACAACCGGATTTTTCTGGAAACATTGGATGGCATGACCGAATGGCAAGTCTTTGCCAGCTATGTCATGACCACGGACTTCTATGTCATCCAGACCGTTTTTTCGGATGATGCTGAATACCAGGCCTTCCTTAACACCTTGATCAAAAAATCAGGCATTGATTATGGCCTCGACGTGACAGCCGACCAGCAAATCCTGACCCTCCTGACCTGCTCTTATGAGGTCGACAACGCGCGTTTCGTGGTCCATGCGGCAAAGGTTCAGTAAGGCCGGCAAGTCCCGCGATAACAGTCAGTTGCAGGCGATCCACGCAACTGGATGGAATTGGCGGGCAGGTTTGGCCAAGGTAAGGCTTGGGGGCTGATAAACACGTGATAGCCACCATTGGCCAGCATGGCAGCCAGATTGGCAAAATCGGCGCCATAAGGCTGGCGCCAGGGCAGGGTCGATGCGTCATCCCCCACCAGATACGCGGCATAAGTCAGGGCGAATTCGGCCAGGCTGATTGGCGAAGGTGTCGGCGAGTCAAACCAGGCAGCAGGCACCGGCTGGAAATCAGAAGCCAGGGATTCAGACCAACCATCCAATGTAGAGAATTGCCTGACAACTGGAACGAAGGTGGTGACAAAGTATAGCCAGCGTTCCGGATCCGTTTCGGCAAGCAGGCAAACAGCCAGCAGCAGGGCAGCGGCATCAAACAGGAAGGACTGGGTCATCATATCCTGATCGTAAACAGCATGAGACAAAGATTCGCCCGTCCAGAATCGTTCCAGAATGTTTTCGACCAAAAGCTTGCCCTTCACTTCGAGCGATGGCTCATTCAAAAAGCGTCCGGCCTGGATCAGGGCGACAGCTAGCAGGGCGTTTTGCCCAGACAAGATTTTCTCATCAGCCTGAGGCTGGGGGCGGCGCTTGCGAATGGCCAGAAGCTTTTTTTCCAGTGTCATACGTTTTGCCTGGTCCAGATCCAGTGCGTCTGGCCGGCGAATGAGGTGGTAATTCCCTTCAAACTGGCTGTGTGATGACAGGTCGTAGGCGGACCGCAGCAAGTCGATCTCTTCACTGGAAAGGAATGATCTGAGCTCGGCCTCGGACCAGACATACGTGGCGCCTTCCCGGTGGTTCGTATCCGCGTCCAATGCTGTGAGGTAGAGACCATCCCGGGCAAAGGTCTCATCCAGGCTATCCACAATGGAAAACGCCATGTCCCGGTAGTCTGTTTCTCCCGTCTGCCGGGCCGCCAGGGCATAAACCCAGAGAGCCATCGCCTGGTCATAGAGCATTTTTTCAAAATGGGGAATGGTCCATTGCCGGTCGACACAGTAGCGAAATATGCCGCCCTGGAGATGGTCATGAAGGCCCCTTTGCATCATGGCATCCAGAGTTTGCCGGCAGGCTGCCTGGACAGACTCACTTGCTGCGTCCTGCCATTGATACAGCCAGAATAGCAGGGAGCTGTGGGGCGGGAATTTCTGCCCACTGCCAAAGCCACCATGCACAGGATCATGCCAGTGCAGCAATTGCTCACAGAGTTCTTGTTCCTGAGCCAGGTTCGGCAAGCCGGCAGCAAAATCTGGCTGCATCGTGGCAGATCCTGCATGATCTGCGGCAGGGCTGCTGCCGAGATGAGCCAGCGGCCGGTCCAACTCCGGCCGATACCTGGGAATTTCCTGCTTCCGCCCAGCATAGAACACAGAGACTTGGCCGGCGATGCGGGCAAACTGATCCGGAGTGGCATAGGTCAGGGCAAAAATCGGCTTGAGGTCAGGTGTCAGAAATGCGTTCAAAGGCCAGCCACCCTGCCCGCTCATCTCAACCAGATACTGCATCAGGAACTGGTCGATATCGGATCGCAGTTCGCGGTCGATTTTGATAGAGATAAATGATTGATTGAGGACTGCGGCCACCGCCGGATTGGAGAATGCCTGGCTAGCCATGACATGGCACCAGTGGCAGGTGGCATAACCGGATGATACGAACAAGGGCAAGTCAAGACGGACCGCCTCGGCCAGGATGTCTTCGCTCCAGTCTTGCCACCAGACCGGATTGTCCTGGTGCTGGCGCAAATAAGGCGACGGTGCCTGGGATAGATTATTTTGCGAATAAGCTGGGCTTCGCTCTGATTTGGCTTCCTGTTGGTTGGCCATTTCATGCACCTGCCTTGATCTCCCCGATCCTGGCCTGGATCGCCTGGACTTTTTCTTCATCGAGGTCATAGCCACGCAAACTCAGATAGGACAAGCCAAAGCTGAGCAAGGAACCGACCGCCAGAAGCAGCCCCAAACTGAGCGTCGTGACGTCACTTTGCACGGGCAGGCTGGCATCGAACCGGATCAAGTCGAGCAGGATCCCGATCAGGAAAATGGCGATGGCCTGGGAGGCCTTGTAATACAAGGTCAGACTGCCGTAATAGAGACCTTCTGCTCGTTGTCCTGACCGTAATTCATCGAAATCAATCGTATCGGCCACCATGGACAGCGGTAATGTAAAAAGGGCACCGGTACCCACGCCTGTCAGCAGGGAAAAGGGAATGAACGCGTAAGGATTGGCCTGGAGGTCCTGGCGAAACAGGACGAGCAGGATGAAGACAAGGCTGCCGGCACTGGCAAATGCCAGGCCAAGATGCAGGGCCGGTTTTTTGTCCATCCGGCGCGAAACTGCAGCCCACATGGGCTGAGATATGATGCTGATGAGAAATTGAAGGCCAACGACCAGGGCGATCTGCTGGCTTGAAAGATGAAAGGTGTAGGTGAAGACATGCAAGCCAATGCTGCTCAAAAGTGCTGACGCCAGGTTGTTGAACAGATAACTGAAAGCAGTGGCTCGAAAGGGCCGGTTTTTGACCGTGTCCTGGATCGACTTGAGCAAGGCATGTCTCGGTCTGCTATCTGCTGCAGCAGGCATGCTGCGCTTGAGTCGCGGGATGTATTTGGCAGTCAGACCAAAGCAGACCCCGGCTGAGGCTACCGTCAGGATGGCTGCAGCCAGGCCGATGTTACGGTAGGAACGAGGATTGAGCTGGCCGACAGGAAAGTCTGCTGTAGGCTGGAA
>SABL01000388.1 GCA_009928985.1 Clostridia bacterium | reverse complement strand
AAAGGTAAAGACAGCCTCAAACAAGTTCAGGCCATTCGCATAAAACAGACTGTACCTGAAGGCGCCTTGATTACAGACGAAATGGTCGAATCGATCGAGGTCAATCCCGCCCTCATTCCAGCCGAAGCCATTTCAGACCTGGCGCAAGTAACCAATCGCTACTCAAAAGTGCCGATATTTGCCGGTGATTACCTGACCTCGGACAAATTGACGGATGAATTGACTGCATTGGATCCGATGGCGGTTGCCACATCCAAAGGGCTGAAGGTCGTTTCGATCACTTTGCCGTCATTAGCTGCAGGTGTATCTGGCCAGCTAAAACCTGGCGATATCGTGACGATCATGGCCAGCGAAAAACAGGCACTCGTCGATCAGACCCAAACGCTCAATCCCAAGGAACAGAATCAAGCTACATCCAACTCCGCCGAAACCAATCTAGGTTCATCAACGACAAAAGCCCAGGTTTTTCTTGAGCTTCAGTACATCGAAGTATGCTCATTGACCGCATCTGATGGTCGCGAAGCCCATGTCAGCAAAACCCTCACCGACGACGAAAAAAATCAGCTACCTGTCACGATCTCCCTTTTCGTCACTGAAACCCAGGCAATTCGCCTGGCCGATCTTGAGCAACGCGGCGAGATCCATCTCAGCTTTGTGGCACGTGGCAAAGACGCCACTCAGTTCATGCCTGACAACCTACGGGTGATGAACGCCGAGGAGGACTGAAAATGCTATTAACGATTTGGGGCCGCGATGGCAGCGGCAAAAGCACACTTGCCGATCATCTGGGTCACTTACTATCGCGAGATTCACTGGTTGCAGTCATTGATTCCGATCTGACCCAGCCAACTTTACCAATCCGCTTGTCTGGCATGAACTTTCGCCGGGAAAAATCTCTCGGCCGAGCGATTGCAGGGACTGGCACCAGCGAAGCAAAGACTTATTTGCACCAGCATCCCGATTACCAAGGATTGTTTTTCGCCGGACTGTTAACCGACGATGATTACCTTTCCTATGAAATCGGGCTGGAGGCAGAACAGGCTGCTGCCCAATTCATTCGGAACTGCCAGGATACCGTCGATCATGTGATTCTGGATTGTTCCGGTCAGCGGACCGATCCGTTTGCGCCGATCAGTTTGTATTTGGCCGAT
>SABL01000387.1 GCA_009928985.1 Clostridia bacterium | reverse complement strand
GGTCTCCACCTTCGCGTTCATCTGCCTGAAGGACCCGATCCTGATGGGCATGACCGAGGGCTTCCCAACCGTGAAGCAGCTGCTGCTGTCGCTGGCCGAGAACTGCTGCAGAACCGCGAACTTCCTGCTGAAGCCGCTGGAGCAGAAGCTGTGGGCGGTGTTCGACGCCCAGGCGATGGAGCTCTACGTGGGGCTGTTTCTCACTCTGCGCCAGGACCAGGTTCTGGAGGACTGGGAGCAGAAGTTCGAGTTCCTCATTTTCCAGCTGCTCCAGACCAACCGGGCCGGGAACTCGCGCTTCTTGCAGCAGCTGCTGCCCTGTCTGAACAAGCTGCTCCTGAGTTTGGACGACGACAGCACCTTCACAAAGGAACTCAAGGGCTCCATCCGCATAAAGAGGATCTTCGAGCAGCTGCTGCAGATCCTACAAACTTCTCTGAGCCAGGAGATGATCCCCCAGCTCGTCAAGCAGTCGGTCGTGCTGATCGGCCAGTCCAAGCTGGCGCACCTGGACCACCAGCGCCAGATCATCCAGTTCTTTCACAAGCCTTGACAGGCGAATTACTTCGTCCTGCAAATGGGAAATGTTTTCGGCATTGGCAGGTACGCTGCCATTTTGCATGCCTTCCAACTGTCCGCGTAAAAATGTCAGCGGAGTGCGCAATTCATGCGATACATCGGCCGTCAGACGGCGTCGGTTTTTTTCGGCATGCTCCAGGTTTTGCGCCATCAGGTTAAAATCATGCCCCAGTTGTTCAAACTCCTGGTCTCCATGTAAATCGAGTCGCTGATCAAGTTTGCCCCGGGCTACATTATGAATGGCTATAGACAATTCTCCCAGCGGTCCGCTCACCCGTTTTCCCAGCAAAAGTCCCAGAATCAGAGCCATAACTGACATGAAAAAAGCCAGTACCACTGTGCTGCTGGTCAGTCTGGTCATAAAATCGTTCTCCAGTGAAGCCAGACCGGAGCCTAATGGACTGATCACATACAGCGTACCGATTTGCTGATGATCTGCCAGCAGCGGAGCAGAACTGACATCCGCCGGATCAAATTCTGCTTGCTGTCCCAGAAGCAGTCCTCTGGAGTCAGCCATGATGATTCCGTTCATATCCGTTACGAGCAGGCGCTGACCCTGTTTGCTCCGCATGCC
>SABL01000386.1 GCA_009928985.1 Clostridia bacterium | reverse complement strand
CATCGACAGTGGCCTGACCACGCCAGACCTGGACGAAGCCGAAGTCAAGCGCACCATGCTCAGCTGTGCCAGCGAGCGCTACGTCCTGGTCGATCATTCGAAGTTCAACCGGGTTGCACTCTGCCAGATCGCACCCTTGTCGATGGTGGATGTCATCATCACAGACAGCGAAATCGACGAATCTCTGTTGGAGACGTACCGCAACAACGACATTGAACTGATCCGCTCTTGAAAGGAACTGAGATGATTACGACGGTCACCCTTAATCCAGCCATCGACCGCACCGTTGTCGTGGAAAAATTTGCCTTTGGCGAAGTCAACCGGGTGCAAAGCGTCCGTGAAGACATGGGCGGCAAGGGCATCAACGTGGCCCGGATCCTGCAATCGTTAGGCTCACAGGCCAAGGCCACCGGATTCATCGGTCACAGCAACATCGGTCATGTCCGTTCTTTGCTGGAGCACGACGGTCTGGATACAGACCTGATCGAAATTGATGCCGCGACAAGAACCAACACCAAACTGATTGAAACAGCGTCCCGCAGCACAACCGACATCAACGAAGCCGGATTTGCCGTCGATGCAGCAGCCATCACGGCCATCGAAGCCAAGATCGACGAATTGTCTGCCCAAAGCCAATTCATCGTTTTTTCCGGCAGCCTGCCCAAGGGTCTGCCCGCTGATTTTTACCGCCAGCTGATCAGCCGGGTCCGGCCCCCCTGCCAGAGTGTCCTCGACGCCGATGGCATCCTGCTCCTGGAGGGTCTCAAGGCCTCCCCCACCCTGATCAAGCCCAACATCCACGAACTTGAGAGTGCTCTCGGCACCCAGTTGGATACTGAAGCAGCCATTGTTGCTGCCTGCCGCCAGTTGATCGCCCAGTATGACATTGTCTATGTCCTCGTTTCCATGGGCGGCGATGGCAGCATCCTGGTCAGCAAGGACCAGGCAATTTTTGCTGAACCACTCAAGGTCGAAGTCCGTGGCACTGTCGGTGCCGGCGATTCCATGCTGGCCGGCTTTGTCCATTGCCTGGCGCAAAACCTCAGCATGGAACAGGCCCTGTCCTGGGCGACGGCCTGCGGAGCCCTTGCCGTCAGTAAAGTCGGGACAGAGAGTTTCTCCCGCCAAGATGTCGAACGGATGGCCGCCCAGGT
>SABL01000385.1 GCA_009928985.1 Clostridia bacterium | reverse complement strand
GTTCTACACAGTGTATGACGATATCTATACGCTCAGGCCCAAGCCAACGGCCTCGGACATGGCCCTCATCTTCACCAACGGGTTGAGCGGCCACAATTATGGCGCCGAGGTGGCCACCACCTGGAAGCCTCTCTCCTGGTTCTCACTGGCCGGCACCTACAGTTATCTCCTGTCCAGTTATGATCCGGACATGATAGTGTCCCCGCTGGATCAGGTCATGGCCAGTTCTTTTGAGAACCTATCACCGATACATCAATTTGGCCTGCGTTCTTCCCTTGATCTTGCCACCAACTGGCAGGTCAACGCCTGGCTGCGCTACACCGACAGTTTTGTCAATCGCAGCAGCGAAACTATGGGCGTTTATTTTCCCATCGAGGCCACCGCCAATCTCAGTGTCAACCTGATCTGGAAACCAAACCCCAGCCTGGAGTGCATGCTCTCCGGCCAGAATTTGCTCAATTCCAGCCAGCTCTATTACAACTCCGAACACCTGACCCCGCCCACCGAGATCGAGCGGGGCGTGTTCGGCAAGATCACCTGGCGCTTTTAGCTGGCCACAACCAGAGCTACAGAACAACCTATGGTTATGAATCTACACCTGCACCGCACTGCAAAGTCCTTCGGCAAGACCGCCACCCTGGTGGCTGCCCTTGTCCAGTTGCAGTCACCTGCCGCCATCCTGGCACAGGCTGAGACCTCCACCACCGACAACCTCTACCTGGAGATGGATCTCTCCCAACTGATGCAGGTGACCATCACCTCGGTGGCCAAAAAACCGCAGACCCTGGCCGACACCGCCGCAGCAGTGCATGTCATTACCCAGGAAGACATCCAACGCTCGGGGGTCTCCTCGGTCGCCGAGGCTCTGGCCCTGGCGCCCGGTATTCAGGTGGCTCGGATCAGCGCCAGCAAATGGTCGATTTCCTCGCGCGGCTTTGCCGGTTTCACCTCCAACAAGCTGCTGGTGTTGCTCGACGGCCGCTCGGTCTATTCGCCGGCCTACAGCGGCACCTTCTGGGACATGCAGAACACGCTGTTGGAGGATATCGACCGGATCGAGGTGATTCGCGGGCCGGGTGGCACCATCTGGGGCGCCAACGCGGTCAATGGGGTGATCAATATCATCACCAAGAAGGCTCAGGACACCCAGGGAACATTAC
>SABL01000384.1 GCA_009928985.1 Clostridia bacterium | reverse complement strand
GGAATAAGGGGAGCCGCAGACCCCGGCACTGATGCGGCCAAGTTCTTCAATACGCAGATCAAACAACACCAGCGCTTCATAGATGTCCAGATTCTCATCCGGACAAGGATCCGATGAGCAGCTGAGCTCATAGCAGTCGCCAAGATGAGTCGTGGCCAGGAAATGGTCAAAACGGGCATTTTGGGCCGCGGTCAAGATCAGGAGTTTGGGTTTGACAGCGACGGATGTATCGCCAGCCGTTTGGATCCTGGATAGGACTCGGCGGGTGATTTCATCGACTAAGTTTGAAAAATCCATAACAACCTCCTTTCTTTGTTGCTCAGTGCAGGCAATTCATGGCGATGCCTGCAGGTGTGACGAGAAACGGATTTTCCGGCTTGATGGTCGGGATGCCTGTCTCTCGTTCGATGATGGCTTCAATGCCGGTCAGGCAGCAGGTGCCTCCGCACAGGTAGATCGTGTCGGTCTTGAACGGATCGATGTTGCGCCGGATGATGGTCGCCATTTTCTCGATCACGGCTTTCACGATAGGCAGGATTTCACGGTGGCGGGCAAAGTCCATCTTGATCGATTCGGCCTGGGCAAAGGGGATTTTGTAATTGCCGGCCAGGACCAGCGTCAGATGGGTGCCGCCGGTTGGCTCATCATAGATGGCTGTCACTTGGCCGTTTTCCAGGACGGCCAGGCCTGTTGTCCCTCCTCCGATGTCGACCACGACGCCATTGTCGATCTGGTAGATCGAATTGGCGGCCGATGGTTCGTCGAGGACGGCGGTCACTTCGAAGCCGGCACCCTCGGCGACATACTGGTGCGTCCGGGCGCTGCTCTCTGTGCCGGCTGGCATGGCGATGGCACAATGGGTGAGTTCGCGGCCGATCCGCTCTTCCAGTCTGGCTTTGAGTTGCTTGACGATCCGCAGTGTGCCTGGAAAATCGATGACGATGCCATCGCGCAGGACATTGGCAGCCATTTTTTCGCAGGCCACCGGGTTGTTGAATTCATCCAGCACGACCAGGACGATGTAAGCGGTGCCCAAGTCGAGGCCGACTTTGAGTCGCTGCCCTTCCGGGGCAAACGTCGTCGTCTCCGATTGGGCCACGCGGTCCATGTAGGTATTGATCCGTTCCAGGTCGATCATGGGGCACCTCTTGCCAGCTGTG
>SABL01000022.1 GCA_009928985.1 Clostridia bacterium | reverse complement strand
AGCCGCCCTAGTGCAATAGGATTATCCTGCTGCCATCCGGGATCGATTCGCTTTCCGGCTCTGATCGTCCGGACAGCAAGGACAATCAAATCACGTGTGCGGGTGAGGCGCTTGATATCGACTGCAGCAATGCTTGTTATCGTCTGCTGTTTAGTCATCTCATCGAACAACACGATGCCATGTTCCCGAATGTCCGATAAACGATGGCCTCGAGCCAAGATAGAGATTTCATGGCCGCTTTCTTTTAGTTTGGCGGCGAAAAGGCTGCCAAGAGGTCCTGCTCCGAAAACTAGTACTTTTGCCATATATCCCTCTCCAACATGCAAGGAAGGCTAAACATGATAATCTGACGTCTGGGTCAAATCTGTCGCCAGATCCCAGGCAGGAGGCGATATATCGCGCGTTTGCTGTAGTATCGATAGCCATCGAGTTCCTGGATCAGGTACCTGTTTTCCAGGATGGTCCGCTCGAAATTGGCGATCCGGCAGATGATTAAGCCAATATAAGCAAATACCGAGACGATGAAGGCAACCTCGGTACAAAGACATCGAGTCCACTATTCATTGAAAAGATCTGGCACGAAGGTCTGGTCCGTGATTGGCGGACGGACATAGCCACGGTCTTCTTTCAGCGGCGGCAAGATGATTGGTTCTGGGGTCAAATCTTCATAAGGAATCTGAGTCAGGAGATGGTGGATGCAATTGAGACGAGCATGCTTCTTGATGTCGGCATCGACTACAAACCAAGGGCATTGCTTGGTGTCGGTATAGGCGAACAGGGTGTCTTTGGCCCGTGAATAGTCACCCCAGCGGTTTCTCGACTCGAGATCCATAGGGCTTATTTTCCAGCGTTTGGTCGGATCTTCGATTCTTTCCTTGAACCGTTTCTCCTGCTCTTCATCGCTGACAGAGAACCAGTACTTAATCAGGATGATTCCAGAACGGATTAACATTTTTTCGAACTCGGGGCAGGAGCGCAGAAATTCCTGATACTCCTCATCCGTGCAAAAGCCCATGACCCGCTCAACACCGCCGCGGTTGTACCAGCTGCGATCAAACAGGACAATTTCACCGGCTGAAGGCAGGCGGGCCACATAGCGCTGGTAATACCATTGCGTCGACTCCTTGGGCGTCGGGGCTGGCAGAGCTTCAACCCGGCAGATGCGAGGGTTCAGAGCTTCGGTGATCCGTTTGATCGCACCACCTTTGCCGGCTGCATCCCGGCCCTCAAACAGGACGACCACCTTGAGTCCCTTGCTTTTGACCCATTCCTGCAGCTTGACCAGCTCCACTTGCAGACGGGCCAGTTCCCGTTCGTAATATTTGGTGGTGATGATCTGGCGTTTTTTGCCGTGAAATTCAATCGTTTTGATGTCCTGGCCTGGATCTGGTTTTGTGATCAGTCGCTTATTCATCTCGCTCATCGGTTGCCTCCTGGTGTTCGGGCCACGCCTGGCCGCGATCAAGTAAATAAACGGTTTATAGATAGATGGTAGCAAACTCCTCGTAGCTCGCTCCCCAGGATTCGAGCAGACCAGTCATTTGCTTCATGACCGCCAGCGTGTCCTCCCAGGGGATCTCTGCGCATTCCAGGAGCCCCGCTTCCAGTGCGGCTTTAACGCCCCTGGCTTCATGTTCTAAGCCGTTGCCGGTGCTCTGATGGACAAAAGTCGCGATCAGATCTGCCCCATACGTTGCGATGGCAGCAAAATGGCGATCCACGTCAGTATCCAGATCAATGGATGCATGGCCAGCCAGATCGAGCGGATTGCTGCCGATGTAGAACTGTGCCATCGAATGAGGATATACGCCGACGTCCAGCATCGCTCGAGCCTGGTCAAAATTCATAGACGATGTCGAAATCTTGACGCTGCGCCAGCTCATCGTACGAACCACAGGCGATCGCACCGGACAACTTCTGACGATGGATCAAGGCCTGGGCCCGCTCGAGTGAACGGCTGCCAACCGCACGAATTTCGTGGTCTTCGAGCACTGAGAGTCCCTTGGCAAATGTAAGAGCGATTTCGCCTGGCGCCAGGATACCCCATTTTAGAATCTGTCTCATAGGATCGCTCCACATGACTGCCAGAAATTGACCCAGGACTTGGGAGAAAGCACGTTGATGCGCAGGATGATGTCCTTATTATCATTGTACCAAACAATGCGGGTCGATTTGTCAATAAATTCATAGTGGTGACACTTGTGGATACAATGATTTTGCTCAAAAAATGATTTCTCGCCCGGTGCCATCGGCGTTTACTCCAGAGCTTACATATCCTAACGCATTTCATACACATCCTTTACATGGCTCTGTCTCTGCTCTTAATAATTGCTCGCTATACTAGCAACATCCACTCGGACAATTGCAATCAAAAAGGTGGATTTGAACAAACTGACACTCGACCAGATTGTTGCTGAAGCAAAAAAGGAAGGCCGCGTTGATTCGGTCGGTATGCCGGATAGCTGGGCTAACTGGGTTGAAACCTGGACCGAGCTCAAAGACGTCTACGGTCTGGAACACATGGACACTGATATGAGCTCTGCCGAAGAACTTGCCGTTTTTGAATCTGAAAAAAGCAACGCGACGAAAGATATTGGTGATGTAGGCCAATCCTTCGGCCCGGTTGCTATAGAAAAAGGGCTGACAATTCCCTGCAAAACAAGTTACTGGGCTGATATTCCTGATTGGGCCAAGGACGAAGAGGGCCACTGGATTATTGGCTATTACGGAACAATTGCGATCATTTCCAACTCGGACCTTGTATCGGTTGCGCCCAAATCATTTGCAGATATTCTGGCTGGTGACTACAAAGTCAGTGTAGGTGACGTCACCAAGGCATCCCAGGCGCAGAATGCTGTTCTTGCTGCAGCTGTAGCATTGGGTGGTTCTGAAAGCAACATCCAGCCCGGTATTGATTTCTTCAGGCAACTGGCAGAACAAGGCCGTCTGGATAAAGGAGAGATGTCTCTGGCTCGTATTGAAAAAGGTGAGATCGCAGTGGCATTCCTGTGGGATTACAATGCACTTGGCTACCGCGAGCAGTTCGTTACCAATAATCCTGAACCATAAATCTGATCTTTTTCGATCAAAGGATGGACACTTCAGGGACTCCTGGGTGTCCATCCCTTCAGCAGGTGTTAAATGGCTAAAACAATTTTAATTTTACTCGATGGCTGTGGCTACGATGTCGCTGCAGAAAATCTTGGCTTTCTAGAACATCTGGTTGAGCATGGTCTTGGTGCCAAGTATCATGTCAGAGGGGAACTGCCAAGCAGTTCAAGGCCGATCTATGCGACTTTACTGACCGGCCTTCCTGTCTATCGCCACGGGATACACAGCAATGCCGTCAATCACCGATACACCTTTGATCCTCCTGGTCAGCCTGTATTTGCTGACACCGATTCTCCTGACCTTTTTCTACTCTATTTTTCTGGAGTGGCGAGATGTGTTGCCCCGGGGCTTAACCGTGAAATTCTATCTGGTTTTTTTTGACCGATCCGATTTTCTGGGCTGCTGTTGCCCGAACGATTGTAATTTCCCTGGTACCGACTTTGTTGTGTCTGATCATAGTGGTTCTGGCACTTTACGTCGTGACCGTCCACCACCCCAAGCTGGACAAGATTCTGCAAATAGTCACAACGATTCCCTACGCCTTGCAAGGTGTGATCATCGCAATCAGCATCTTGTCGCTGTATGCCAATGCTCCCCAGCCTTTTTCCAACCGGATTTTGATGCTAACGGGCACATACACCATCATCATTCTGCCGTACATGTACAGGGGGATCCGGAATAATCTGCAGGCGTTGAACGCAACTGTTCTGATAGAAGCAGCACAAATGCTGGGGTCGAGCAAATTCCATGCCTTTTTTGCCATCATAGTCCCGAACTTGTCTTCAGGAATCCTGATCTCAGCCTTGCTTTCGGTAGCGATTATTTTCGGGGATTTTGTTGTCGTCAATATCATTGGCGGTAGCTATTTCGAAACAGCCCAGATTTATATCCTGAGAGTCATGTACCAGTCCGGACAGACCTTTTGTGCCATCAGTATTGTCCTGTTTATGGCCACTCTGCTGATTGCTCTGGCGGTTCATCACATCAGTTCGATCCATGTCCAACCCAAGGAGAAAGAGTCATGAGTTACATTGAATTTCGCCAGATAGACAAATCATTCGGCAGCAACCAAGTCCTCAAAGGGATTGATTTGCAAATTGAGAAAGGTCAATTTGTCACGTTGCTGGGATCTTCCGGCTGTGGGAAAAGCACGCTAATACAGCCTATTTCCCAATCTGACGGTCGAAGAGAATATTGCTTCTGGTTTGAAGTTGAAGAAAATGTCAAAGGAGGTCATTGCTGCCAAAGTCAGCCAGGCTATTGCCATGGTTGAACTGGCAGGAAAAGAAAAACAATTGCCCAGTCAATTGTCGTAGGACAGCAGCAACGGGTGGCCCTGGCTCGATCGATCGTGGCAGAACCGAAAGTCCTGCTTCTGGATGAACCCTTAAGTGCCATCGACGCCAAACTGCGCCGATCTTTGCAATCTCGCATCCGGGAAATCCATGACACATTTTACACGGCAATGTGTTGCGCTATACACTCGATGCCAATGGAATCATTCTGACTGCTGACGCACTTTTTCGCAGTTCAGCCCGGTTTGACCACGGACAGACTGTCCATGTTTCTATAGAACACCATAATCGCCTGATTCTTGAATGAGTCTCTGATTGACGCTATGCCGTGGTTTTAATACAATCAGGACAGCTCTGCCAGAAGGCAAAGCATGATGGCTGAAGCTGTCTAAGATTGAATGAATCCTGGCTTTGCCGCCTGAAGTAAGCGAACAACTGTAGTCGTGCAGGCTACTTGGCTTGTCAGAAAGATAAGCCAAGTAGCCATTTTTATATTCCAGGTGGACCAAAGCAGGCAGTGACAATTATTTTCATGTCAAGTGACAGGGGAGATCGCATGTATCTGGATCAAATCGCCCACTATTGGGACAGACGGGCCCAAGGATACGCCCAAACCATCCAGGAACAATTATCTGGAACGGAACGCGATTTTTTCCAAAGGCTGTTGCGCAACCATGCCCCGGCGGGGCAGTCACTCGATTGTCTGGATGTTGGCTGCGGTCCGGGTTTCTTTTCGATTCTCCTGGCACTGGATGGCCATCGAGTGACGGCTATGGATTATTCGCAGGGCATGCTCGAACAAGCTCAGCAGCATTTCGAAGAGGTTGGTGTCACAGTTGCGACTTTGCAGGGTGATGCGCAGCGCTTGCCTTTTGCAGATGCCAGCTTTGATTACCTCGTCTCACGCAATCTGGTCTGGAATCTGGAACAACCTGGACAGGCATACCGGGAATGGCTTCGTGTCTTGCGACCCGGCGGCCGGATCCTGGTCGTCGATGGCAACCATTATCTGCATTACTTCAATGAGGACTATCAGGCAGCCAAGGGGACGGATTCATTGTCCAGTCATCCTGCATGCTACGGGGTTGACCCGACCCCAATCAACGAAATTGCCCGCGACCTGCCACTGTCCCGTGTGCCCCGGCCAAAATGGGACATCGATTGGTTTCTGGGCTTTGGGATGGATCATCTTGAGGTTCAGGTGCAAAGAAAAAGCTTCATCGAACGGGAGAGTGGCCTGCCAAGAAGCCTGATCACGGATTTTGCCCTTGGCGTGGAAAAGCCTGGTGCTGAAAGCCAGTTGTCTGCGCGATCTGCTAAGCCTGGTGCAGACGATGAATGGACAAAGTCCTCAGATAATTATGACCGGATTATCCACGCTGAACTGGATAGTTTCCGGGTTCCGGCCTGGACCAGGCGCATCCTTTCCCAATCCCCGCAAAAAGACACACTGGAGGTCCTTGATGTCGGTTGTGGTCCAGCTTTCTTTTCAATCATTCTTTCCCAAGCTGGTCACCGGGTCGTAGGTCTCGATGGCTCTGATGGCATGCTCAGGCATGCGGCAGACAATGCGGCGGATTATGGCGTTCATCCCCTGTTTGTCAAAGGCGATTGCCAGGTTTTGCCTTTTGGGGACAGCTCGTTTGATCTCGTTGTCAGCCGCAATGTCACCCATGCTTTGCCGGATCACGTAAAAGCCTATGCAGAGTGGTATCGAGTCTTGCGCCCGGGAGGTGTGCTTTTGATCTTTGATGCCAATTGGCACCTCATGCACACGGATCTTGCCATCCGGCGTGAATTTGCCCAGCGTGAAACGCTGTGTTTCGAGCGTTTTGGGACGAACTTTTCTGCAGGCAGGCGGGAAGTCGAGTCGGTCGAGGAGCTCCCAGGCCATCTGCTAGGCACCTGTGTGCGCCCCGGTTGGGATATGCCGCTTCTTAAGGCGGCAGGTTTTGCTGAGGTGACTGTTGAGGAGGATATTATCTCTGATCTGTGGGATGACAAGGAAAAACTTCTCTATGGAACCACGCCGATGTTCATGATCCGGGCTGTCAAATGAACGGGCGCAGAATTGCCGGATGAAAAAGCAACTGTGGCAATCTCCGCTGCTGCGCTACCTTGCCAGACGACTGGTATCGCTGGTTGTGGTGCTGCTTGGCGTTACTTTCCTGACATACGGGATGATGTACCTGTCGCCGTCCGACCCGGTGGAGATGCTTCTGCAAGCGCAAGGGGTTCCAGTATCTGAAGAGGTTGTGCTGGCACTGAGGCAGAAAGCTGGCCTGGACCGGCCGTTTCTCGTGCAATACGTCTCGTGGCTGGGGGATTTCTGCCGCGGGGAGATGGGCCAGTCCCTGATTGATGGCCAGCCTGTGGCCGAGGCTTTGCAGGCCGCCCTGCCCCGGACGCTGCTCCTGACGCTGACGTCGGTGATCGTAACGGTTATCCTGTCTGTTCCGCTGGGCCTGCTGACTGCTGTGCGGCAAAATCGTTTCACCGACTATTTCATTCGCGTACTGAGCTTTCTCGGAAATTCCATGCCCAGTTTTTTTGTGTCCTTGCTCCTTCTGTACGTGGTTGCGTTGAAACTGCGCTGGCTTCCGGTGCTGGCCGGTGGTTCTGCCAGGGGTCTCATCCTGCCGACCCTGGCCCTGGCCATTCCCATGACAGGAAAATACATCCGACAGGTGCGGGCGGCGATCCTGGAGCAACTGGGACAGAGTTATGTGGATGGTGCCCTGTCCCGCGGCATCCAGCCGGGTGCCATTCTGGTCCGGGATGTCCTGCGCAATGCCTTGCTGACCATCATCACCCTGTTGTCCTTGTCGGTGGGTTCGCTTCTGGGTGGTACAGCGGCCGTGGAAATGATTTTTGTCTGGCGCGGGATGGGGTTTCTGGTCATGGATGCCATCCTGAAACGCGATTACCCGATGATCCAGGCCTTTGTCGTCTGGATGGCGGTGATTTATGTCCTGATCAATCTCGTTGTGGATCTGTCCTACCACCTGCTCGATCCGCGTGTGCGGCAGAGCATGGAGGTGAACTGATATGAAGGGTTCTGCCAGCAAAGCCCGGATTCGATACACCTTTGTGCTGACATTGACGATTGTCTTTCTGCTCCTGAGCATCCTCGCACCTGTGCTTATGCCCAATGACCCGAACCATGCCAGTCTGGCTGATGCGAAGCAGGCACCCAGTGAAAGGTACCCCTGGGGAACGGACTGGCTGGGGCGCTGTGTGCTCTCCAGAGTCCTGGCAGGGGCGCCTGTGTCCATCTTTTCTGCCCTGGTGATTGTCGGCTTGACCTTGATGGCTGGCAGTGTCGTTGGGATCACCTGCGGGTATTTTGGCGGCAAAGTGGATGCGGTTTTGATGCGTATCGTCGATGTCTTCCTGGCCTTTCCCGGCATGGTGCTGGCCCTGGCTGTGGCCGGCATGCTGGGCAAAGGCCTGAACAATGCCGTGATCGCACTCGTGGCCACAGGCTGGCCACCTTACGCGCGACTCATGCGCAGCCAGGTCTTGACCTTGAAAGAAGAGAATTTTATCCATGCGGCAAAACTCAACGGCCAAACCACGGTGAGCATCCTTTTCTTGCACATCCTGCCCAATGCGCTGCGTCCGGTCGTCGTGACCGCTTTCCTGAGCATCGGTGGAACGATCCTCTCTCTGTCCGGCCTTTCGTTCCTGGGTCTGGGACCGCAGCCGCCCATGTCCGAGTGGGGGAGCATGCTCTCAGATGGTCGGGGCCTGATGCAGCAATATCCATGGATGGTGATCTATCCAGGAATGGCCATCCTGCTGGCATCCATTCTGTTTAATCTCCTGGGTGACAGTGTGCGGGATGTCCTTGACCCACATGATTCCATAAATATCTTTCAGAAAACAAAAAGGAAAAGGAACCCATGAAAAAATTACTGATCATCTTTCTGACCCTGCTTCTTGCCGTGAGCCTCCTGGTGGCCTGCGGAGCAACCGAGACTCCAGAGGCTGATGCGTCAAAGCTCGTTACGAATACCTCTCTGTCAACAGCTCTTGCAGAGGGGCGCAAAGAGTTTGTCTTTGGCGTGTATAATTTCTCGAAACTGGATCCGGCTGACAGCTATAACGGCTGGGGAACCCTCCGCTATGGCATCGGGGAGACACTGTTCAATCTCAATGAAACCCTGGAGGTTGAACCGGTTCTTGTCAAGGAGATTGGGCTGTCTGAAGACAAAATGACATGGACACTTCAGCTGCGTGATGATGTCAAATTCCACAACGGCAGAGATATGGATGCTCAAGCGGTCCAAGCCAGCCTTGAGCGACTGGTTGTAAGGAATGAGCGGGCAGCAGCGGATCTGAAGATTTCCTCCATCGCAGCCGATGGGTTTTCAGTAGCCATCACGACAACCGAACCCAATCCAACCCTGCTGAACTCCCTGTGTGACCCCTATGCCTGTATCATTGATGCTGCTGCGGATGACGGCAGCGTGGATTTCAACCAGTACCCGATTGGCACCGGACCGTATGTCGTCAAAGCATATGTGGAAGATGTTTCAGCCACTCTGGAACCCTTTGCCGATTACTGGGGTGGCACGCCTGCCAGCAAGAACGTCACCATCAAGGCGATTTCCGACGTCGACACCCTGGCGCTGGCAATGCAGAATGGCGAAATCGATGCGGCCTATGGGTTGTCATACGATACCCTCGATTTGTTTGCCCAAGACGAGCGGTTTGTTGTCAGCCAGGCGGCTACGTCCCGGGTTTACATGCTCTACTTCAATCTCGAACACGACTTCATGGCGGACCCGAGCGTACGACGTGCGATTTGCATGGCTGCCGACAAAGAGCGCTATGGATCTGTATTGCTCAACGGTGCCGGCACCGCAACCAAATCGGCTTTTCCATCCGTTTTGAGTTATGGCGATGACAGCAACATGACCGGTGTACCGGATTATGATCCGGAAGGTGCCCGGGCCTTGCTGGCTGAAAATGGCTTCGCCGATTCCGATGGTGATGGATTCCTCGACAAGGACGGCCAGAAAGTCTCTCTGAAAATTGTCACCTATGGCCGGACCGGACTGCCCCAGTCGGCACAGGCGCTCCAGTCTGCGCTCAAGGACATCGGAATCGAAGCCACTTACGAACAATTCGAAAGCATTGAAGCGGTGCTGAAAGCCGGTGACTTCGATATCTGCGCCTATGCTTATGTCACCACGCCGACCGGAGATCCGCTGTCATACTTGAGTTTCACAACTGGTACCGGCAAAGGGGCCAACTATGGCCGTTACAGCAATCCACAAGTGGACGCTCTGCTTCATGCGTTGTCCCTGGAGTTTGACAGGGACAAGCGGTCAGACTTGGCCATCGAGATCCAGCAAATCGTGACCGGGGATTGCTCCTACAGTTACTTGTTTCATCTCAACATGTTCATGGTGATGAAAAAGGGTGTCACTGGCCTGGAGCAAAGCCCGGTCGATTATTATCAGATCACGGCCAGAACGGCCCTGGAACAGTGACCTGGGAACGATCGAGCGGAGGGGAAGCGATGGATCAAGCCTGTCTCCTGGAAATCCAGCATCTTTTTGTGAAATATCCCTGTGGCAAGGCTGTCTTGCAGGACGTGTCTCTGCGTTTGCAGAAACGGGAAATCCTGTGTGTGATCGGAGAATCCGGCAGTGGAAAATCAACACTCTTGCAAGCGATCCTGCGCATGCCGGGCAAAGTCGAGATCACCCGGGGCGAGATCCTTTTCGCTGGCCAGGATTTGTGCGCGCTCAAAGGCGAAGCCATGCGCAACGTGCGTGGCAAAGGTATCGGTATGGTTTTCCAGGAGCCAGGGGCATCCCTGAATCCGGTCCGCAAAATTGGCACGCAATTCTATGAGACCCTGCGGGCGCAGGGTCCCATCAGTCGCCGCCAGGCGGATGAAAAGGCCAGAAGCCTGCTGAACTGCCTGGACCTAGCTGACCCTGAGCATATCCTCAGAAGCTACCCTGTGCAGCTTTCTGGCGGGATGAACCAGCGCGTGGCGATTGCACTGGCGATGGCCCTGGAACCGGAGGTGTTGCTGGCTGATGAACCAACCAGTGCGCTGGATGTGACCGTCCAGGTGCAAATTGTCGCCGAGCTACTGAAATTGCGCGAGCAGTTTGGTACGGGCATCCTGGTTGTCACCCATAATATGGGGGTTGTGGCTAAAATTGCGGATACGGTGGCGGTGATGGCCGGGGGGAAAATTGTGGAATATGGTTCCCGGGATCAAGTTCTCGGCTCGCCTTCCCACACCTATACACAATCCCTCCTGGCAGCTGTTCCCAAGCTCGTACGGACCTGCCATGCGTAACGATATAAAATTTTCTTGGCAGCCAGATCGTTCGTCAAGAAGGTGCGGCACGACATCCGGTGTTCTGGCAGTCAAATTAGCCAGCAAGTGTTATCGTGCGGCCAGCAAGAGCATCGAGGCGGTGCGCAGTGTCAACCTGACCGTTGGCTCCAAAGAAACGGTCGGTCTTGTTGGCGAATCCGGCTGCGGCAAATCGACTTTGGCCCGGCTGATTGCGCGGCTCGAGAATTTGGACAGCGGCCAGATCATCCTGTGCGGTGAAGACATCACGCACAAAACCGGCCCGTCCCTGCGCCGAGCGTATACTGACCTGAAAATGATTTTCCAGGATCCACGTTCCTCCTTTGATCCCAGGCTGACTCTGGGGGCGAGCATTCTGGAAACGCTCAAAGCCGCTGGTGTGCCTAAGTCAGAGCGCAGAGCACAAGCCATAAAGTTGCTCGGCGAAGTGGGTCTCAGCGAGACCTTTTTTGCGGCGAAGCCAAGCGATGTCAGTGGCGGGGAGTGTCAGCGAGCTGCCATCGCCCGCGCTATCGCGGCCAAACCCAAGCTGCTCATCTGTGATGAGGCCACCAGTGCGCTCGATGTCTCAGTCCAGGCCCAGATCATGGAACTGCTCTGTCACTTGCGCCGGGAACATGACATGTCGGTCCTGTTTATTTCCCATGACTTGGCTCTGGTCAGTGGTTTCTGTGACCGGACCTATGTCATGAAGGACGGTAAGATGGTGGAAAGCGGTGATACAGGACAGATTTTGAACCATCCCAGACATGAGTACACTCGAACGCTCATTAAATCCATTCTCTGAGCAAGAAGCGCCAGCAGGTCAACTGAAAGACTCTGCTATAATCTGCTTATTGAATGACCCAGATTTTTCAGTGCCGGAGGTTCTGTATGCTGGACTACCCCTACCTTAAACTGCTCTCTCGCGACTACCCGACGATCCAGACAGCTGCAGCGGAGGCGATCCGGCTCCAGGCGATCATGAGTTTGCCCAAGGGCACGGAATTCTTCTTCAGTGACCTGCATGGTGAACATGAAGCCTTCATCCATTTGCTGCGCAGCGCCTCGGGGTTTATCCGCAATAAGATCGACGATTTGTTCACCAAGTCAGTCTCCAAAGCTGACCGGGTGGCGTTATCTAATTTGATCTATTATCCGGAAAAAGAGTTGGAGCGACTCGAACTTGAGGGGCAGGATGCCCTGGACTGGTGCCGGATCACGGTCTACCGCCTGCTGGAGGTTAGTAAAACCGTCTCGGCGAAGTACACGCGCCAACAGGTGCGGAAAAAACTGCCCTCACAATTTGCGGCTATCATGGATGAGCTCCTGCATGTCGATTCAGCGAGCAAAGCTGCGTTCTACGAGGCCGGTGTCCGCTCGATCGTCGAGACCGGCATGATGAAGGACTTCATTTCCAGTTTGTGTGTCCTGATCCAGCAACTCGCAATCGACAAACTGCATATCATCGGTGATATTTTCGACCGTGGACCGCGGGCAGATGCGATTATGAATGCCCTGATCGATTTCCACGATGTGGATGTCCAGTGGGGTAACCACGACATCCTCTGGATGGGCGCTGCAGCGGGCAGCCTGGCCTGCATGGCCAATGTGATCCGGCTCGGCATCAGCTACAACAGCTTTGATGTGCTCGAGGATGGCTACGGGATCAACCTTCGCCCCCTGTCAGTGTTTGCTGCCCAGGTTTACCGCGATGATCCGTGCAAGATCTTTGCACCCCATATCCTGGACGAAAACAAATACGACCCGGTCGATGTCCATCTGGCAGCAAAAATGCACAAAGCCATGGCGGTCATCCAGTTCAAACTGGAAGGCCAGCTCATAGCCCGCCATCCGGAATACCAGATGGAAGACCGCCGCTTGCTGGAGAAAATTGAATTTGCCCAGGGCACCCTGACGTTGGATGGCACCGCCCATGCCTTGAAAGACACGCGCTTTCCGACAGTTGATCCGAACGACCCGCTGCGCCTGATGCCGGAGGAAGAAGATCTGATGATGACGTTGGCGGCCTCGTTCCGGCATAGTGAGAAGCTGCAGCGCCACATCCGCTTCCTTTATCTGCAAGGCGGCACCTACAAGCGGATCAACAACAACCTGCTCTACCATGGCTGCATCCTGATGACCCCGGAAGGTGATTTTGAAACCGTCACATTCGGCGCTGACAGCTATGCCGGCAAAGCCTATCTGGACCACATCGATGCGGTCGTTCGCCGTGGTTATTTCGCCCCACCTCATTCCCAGGAGCGCTATGATGCCCGTGATTTCATGTGGTATCTCTGGTGTGGTCCGCATTCACCGCTGTTCGGCAAGAACCGCATGGCCACGTTTGAGCGCTATTTCCTGTCCGAAAAAGCGACACACAAAGAACATATGAATGCCTATTACAAGCTGCAGGACAACCGGGATGTCTGTGAAAAGATCCTGCGCGAATTCGACCTCGACCCGGCCAATGCCCACATCATCAATGGTCACGTGCCGGTCAAGCTCAAAGCAGGGGAGAGTCCGGTCAAGGGCGGCGGCCTGCTCTATGTCATCGACGGCGGTATCTCCAAAGCCTACCAGACGACCACGGGGATTGGTGGATATTCCCTGATCTTCAACTCCCGTTACCTGGCCCTGGCCGAACATTCGCCGTTCCATGTGGATGAGGAGAAACGGCCGGTTGACCTGTCTCCGGTGGTCAGGATCATAGAGAACATGCCCCAGCGAGTCACCGTGGCAGACACCGACGAGGGCAAGGAATTGGCCCGCCAAATAGAAGAGTTACAGGACCTGATCCAAGCCTACCGGTCTGGTGTGCTCGAGGAGCGAGCCTGAAAGTTGGCTAAACCTTAACCCGGATATAACGCGAATGATCTGGATCAGCTAGCTGGTCCAGATCATTCGCGTATCAGGTTGACAGTTTGGTGCCGCATTGGCGACAGAATTTGGCTCCTTCGGTGAGCTGGGCGCCGCAAGTGGTGCAGAATTTCTGGACCACACGGGTCACTTCTGTGGCGGAATGAACCGTTTGTCCGGAGATTATTTCCGGCTCTTGACGGCCCCCTGCAGCCATTGAAGCGTCTGGCTCAGTCGATAAGGCTGCTGGCACCGTAACGGATAAGGGTGACGCAAAAATTTGCTCGAGCAGCGCAGCCAAGTCCCCCGGCAGAAGGGTCGACATGGAAGCCTCTGCTCCACTCATCAGGAAGAGGAAAAGGTCCAGAGGCGTCCGGATCAACGACACCACGTCATGGGCAATCTCGCCCTCTGGCAGATGGAAGCTTTGCGACAGGACGAGCCTGCTGGCCGCCTGACGGTCTCCATCAGCCAGGACACGGCCTGCCTCTGTCCAGTCATAAACCGTTGCTTCTTCGTTGACCGGCTCGATCAGACCTGCTTCGACCAGCTCCAGTAAAGCGGACCGCGGATCTTCGCTGACAAACAGTTCCCTGACTGGGATTGGCAGCAGTTTTTCCACCAGCGGCAAAACCCAGCGAAAATCTTCGATGGCACTTTCGGCCAGCCGGTCTTTGATATCCTGCAAGGAAAACAAGCTGACCGGTTCCAGATGGCGAAGCAACGAAACCAGCCAGGAACGCCTCGCCTGGTCCAGTGCAGCCAGCAACACCAGAGCTGCTGCGGTGGAAAAATCACAGCCTATTTGAGTTGGGTGAACAGCTGTTTCCGCGGCAAGGATGTCATGGACCAAAAAGCGCAACTCCGGGTCTGATCGCAAACTCAAACGAAAGGGATCCGTAGATCCTGCGAGGGAAACCCAGATGCCGGGCAACACGTCAGAGGTTGCAAGAATGGACCGGCTGATGGTACTGTCAGCCACAGTATAGTGCAACCGTACGACCCGCTTAGGGTTGGCCAAAACAGAAAGGCAGGCCTCGAGTAACTGACGATGGTTTTCGCCTTCAGACAGGGGTTGTTGTTCTTGCCCATCAGTCAGTGGTGCGGTCAGACCACTTGCTGTGACTAATGGAGGCAGTACATCCAGAGACCCGCGCTGCAGCCCCGCTTTTTCGATAATTGCGTCCATTTCAGCAAAGGTGATGATCCATTCATCCTGATGGAATTGCATGGTGCAGTCCTCCTTATAACGGGTGTTCACCCAGATTGTTGTAGTTTATCCCTGGCTCGAATGTCCTGTTGGATCAGGTTCCTGGCTGGATCGATTTCAGCGATTGATCGAATCGGGTCACCGCTTCACGGCCGGCCTGGCAAAATTTGGATGGATCTGCATTTCCTGCTGCATCCGTAAACCCGAATTTTTTCAAGATCTCAGACGTGCGGCCCGGGTTTTCATAGATCTCGGAAGCAGCCCGGGTGAGTTTGGGATCCTGCAAAGAATCGACCAGAAGATTGGCGCCCTTTTCCGTTCGGCCAACCGCCTTGGCGATGGTCAGAGGATCGGAAGGATTCTTGCTGATGGACTGCATTTGCTGATGGATGATCGAGGGCACTTCCCGGGGCGGTACCGCCGTCGGATTGTCGAGGAGATCACCCGTCTTGTAGAGCGCCTTGTTCAACTGGTTCTGGTCGACCACTGCCTGGCCGGATGTCTGGTAGGACCGGATGGATCCGTCGGCCCTGACTTTGAACACTTCACCCGATCCGGACGCGGCCTGACGGGCATTGGTGAAGCCTTCGGCATAAGAGTCTGCCTGTCCAGAGGCACTGCCGATCCGGTCATAAGACTTGAACCCAACTGCATTGGCATCCAGTCCTTTTTGGCCCAATGCTTTACTGACATTGGCTTCATGGGCGTTCGTGAATTGCTTGCACAGATCATCATATGCTTCTGAAACACTCATATTGTTGCGGCTGGCATAGGCTTTCAAATCAGCCTGGTTGAATTTTGGTACCAGCGTGCGGTCGAAATCGGTCTTCAAGCGGGTGACGGCTGCTTTTGCACTCGAACCACTGTCACCGACAATGACTTCTTCTACCCGGACCCGGGTCGTTTTCTGGATATCGTTGATGGCATCATGCGTGCCTTTGCGGATTGAATCAGTGACCTGGCTGCGCAACGCCTGATTGCATTGCTGCGCTGCCTGAGGTGAAATAGCCCCTTTCTGCTGCAGATTGGCCAGGTCTTTCATGCCACCGTTTTTATACAAGCTGGAAACCTTGGCAGGATCACCGGAACGGACGGCCTCGTTGAATTGGTTCAGTTTGAGCCGCTCGGCCGGGGAGAGATTCGTGATAGCTGATGTTGCTGAGACTGCTGGCGTACTTGCTATGCCAGCGGCACCGGCATAGCCTTCACGGCCGGTCAGGATATTGCCGATGCGCTTTGCGCCACCACTCATGGATTGGCCCATTTTCTGGGTGGCAGATGACCAGGCCTGGCGACTGAACAAGTCCGAGCCTTCTTTCGCCATTTCACTGCCAGCCGACTTGAGCCCTTGCCAGCCGCCCTTGAGACCGCCACCAACACTGCCTTTCAAACCACCTGAGAGAGCGCCCTTGACGGCTCCTTTGGCTGCACCGCCGGCTGTGCCGACAACAGCGCCAAAGACTTTGCCAACACCGTATTGCACCACGGCCTGCTGGATGCCCTGGGCGGCGGCGCTCAGGCCGCTCTCTCCCCGGTCGATGGCATCTTTCATGGTGTAGACACTACCCATCGGGGTAAAGACGTATTCCGAGGTGCCTCCGGTCAGGAGGCCGATGGCCGTGCGCCCGGCCAGACCTTTCCAGGACAGGCTGCCATCCTTGTTGGTTACCTGGGAGAGGTTGCGTCCGGTTTCTTCAAAGGCTTCCGACCAGAGCTCGCGATTGGTCCAGTTGATGCTCTCTACATCGGGTGTGTCCTTTGGACCGCCAAGATCCCCTTCGATGCGGCCCCCGATGTAGGTGCGGATACGGGCGATTTTGTCGAAGTCAGCTGATTCACCCGAATCGACCCGGTTGATTTCGGCGCCCAGGCGGCTGTACATGTCATCGATTTCGCCTTTTTCACCCATCCCCCGATTCATGGCCACGTTTTGCATGCGCCGCATCCAGTCGACCAGGGCTTCCCGCTGCTCGTATTCCTGTTTAATTTCAGCCAGCTTCTGCTGCATGGCCGTCTGGCCGGTCCGCTCCAGCTCTTCGTTGCGTGCGCGGTAGTCGTTGTGCCTCTCGAATTGCTGCTCCAAATTGCGCTGGTGAGCTTCCAGGTCAAAGGGCTGTCCGTCCTCTGATTTGATCCAGCCACCAGTCACCGGATCTCTTTCGATATCGATGGTGGAGCCACCTACCGTATACGGTACGGTTCTGGTTTCGGGCTCAAAGCGTTGCTCCGGTTCAGCCGGTTCACGAACGGGTGCTGCTGGCGCGGCTGGTGGTTCTGTCGGCATTGGCTGTGTGGCTGCTGCTGCCGGTTTTTCTGCTGGCACGTCTGGCTTGCCAAATGACAGGTCTTCGCCTGAGGGCTCTTCTGGTGCCTCGCCGCCCTGGCCGGAATAGGCTGGTTCCGGTGGCGCGACATAATCTGCGCCACCCGGGCGTTCGTTGTCACCGATGGATTCTGCGTCTTCAGCGTCGCCACCCGAGGCGCCCAGGGCATCTGCCATCATGATCATTGCCAGCTGCTCATCGGTGCGTCCGGGATATTTCTTTTTGTACCATTCCTTGTCCCGCATGACCTTGGCTTTGGGCTTGAGGGCATTTTGCAGGGCATTGACCAGCACACCGGCCAGAGGCGGGAACAGCATGCCTGCTGCAGCTTCGAATGGCGTATCTGGGCCAGGAATATTGCCGGCGCCATAGGTTTTGTCAATCACAGCCATCACAAACGGCGGCAGATCCTTGCTGGTCATGGCGCCTTCCAGCCTGACATCATAGGTGTTGAAGTCTGCCCCTTTTTCTGAGCTGGCTGAACGCTGGTAGGTCCCGGTGCCACCAACAGAAATCTGGGCCAGACCCCTCTGTGGCATCATCAGGGTCACCAGCGCATCAGCCCCGATCTTTGCTGCATAAGGCAGATTCGACAGATCGGCCGAAAACTGGAGGCGAGCTGTGACGGTGTCATCCGTCCGCTCGGTGACTACGCAGTTTTGCGAAAAGGGCATCCCTTCGTACTGGCTGACCAGCTCGATCACACGGCCCTTGTCGAGAACGACCAGTTCATGGTCTCTGAGTGAAAAGCTGCTCTGGGCATCGATGACCGGTCCCATCAGGGTCGAGGTCTTGAACACGTCCAGATTGATGTGGTAGGTGCCGGTGAAACTGGCCGGCGGAGCCGCCGGTTGGGACACGCTCACAGAAAAAACAGGTTCGCCGGTCTCATCATAATCAAGCGCCTCGGGCGCATCGGGAACGATCTGATAGATCCCTGCTGGCAGGGTAAGGCCCGGCAAAATCACCCACATGCCATTGGCCACATCGCCCTGACTGGCGCCCTGAGCCTGGAAAGAAGCAACTTCGTTGCCAGACTCATCCAGAATGCTGACCAGGCCTGGCCATATCCCTTCGCCGCCATTCCACATGCTGAGGATGACCTCATCAATCACAGACTCCTCATCCAGCTGGAAGGTGGGTGCCAGTCGTTCTGCCGGCGTGTCCGGCCAGGATGGCTCTTCGCTGGCTTTGCCCTGGCCATATTGATCATATGTTTCTTTGAGCGACTCGCTCCCGATGAGGATCGCAAGAGGATTGGGATTGATTTCATCGGCTTGTGACCACTCGACGAGGCTTTCCTGGTAACGTTCATAGGCCGCCTGGTTGTAGCCTTTGACTAGATAGGCATCGACAGGCAAATCTTCACCGTTCAGCTCCAGAACGTAATCACCCCTGGGCAAGGCCATGTTGGCGTCAGGAACGAAGGTGTACAGGGTGTTTGCAGTTTCTAATTCACCGGTGTCCAGCGCACTTGCCTCACGGATCGAGCCGGTGGCTTCAGACCTTGCCGTGAACCCCTGGTAGACATTGCCCTGACTGTCCTTGATCATCAGCTCAACCTTGTCTGAGGCAGCGCCTTCGAAGGGGATGTGAATCCCGGTCAGCAGGGTCCTTTCGTTGATGCTCAAGGCCAAGGCCGGTTCTTCGACCCTGGTGTCATAGCTTCCGGTATAACCAACTACCAAATTGGAGCGATTATCGTAGGCGACCTGGTTGGAATACCAGTTGCCCTTTTTTGCAACGACTTTCTGGTAGGGCTCTGGCGGAGGGGGACTGTCCCCGGCTGCCAGAACATGCATGGGCAGAAAGATCAGCATCATGAAAAAGACTGTCAGCACCCATGTAATAAATCGTTTCACAAGCCTCCACCTCCCATCAGCGAACGGACCAGCTGGACGCCTCCTTCAATCAGGGAAGGGGCTCTCTTGAGATATGGAATCGCCAGGATAAAGAAATAGGAAAAGGCAAAAGAGACCAGGGAAGCGGCGATTGAATTTTTGACGCTTTGTTTGCCTTGCAGCTTGCCGATTTCAATGCTGGAGGCCGTTCCCGCTGCCATAAGTCCGGCTGAAATAAAAGGCAACGTCATCGACCAGTTGAGGTAGAAGACTGCAAGGGCAAGCATCACGGTGAAGGGTGCCAGGAAGAGAAGCCCCCCGTCCACTGCAAACCGAATGGCCTGTCTGCCTTGTTCCTTTTTCAGCTGTCCGTTGAAGAGGCTGAGAAATCCTTTGAGAAACAGCCGGAACAGCCATCCAGTCAGCAAGCCGAAGAGGATTCCCAATCCAATTGCAAAAGGGTTGTAAAGATCCATCGGATTGGCCAGAGCGGCTACACCCAACGTGATGAAACAGAGCACCCGGACCAGCCACAGGAGCCCCTTGCTTTTTTCAAAATCTTTCTCCATGATCCATCACCCCCTAAAGTCTGCCGAAAAAGGACCAGGACAGTAGCACGGCTATGCCAACCAGAGTCGACAGGATGAAACTCAAAAGAGTCTTTTTCCCTGTGAGCTCCCGGATCGCCACCATCATCGGCCCGATCGCCCACAAAACCCCGGTGACACCAAATGCGATGGCTGTTTTCCAGCCCAGTGCCAGTGAAAAGACCAAGCCAAGAATGCCATAGACCAGGGCACCGCTGTAACTGAGGCAAAAGACGGATAGGGTTTGCAGGATCGTGTGATTGCTTTTGGCGATTTTCAAGACCAGCCAGAGGAAAACGGCTATCAGGGGGATGACTATAAGGCCATACAAGAGACCCGCTCCAGCAGACAGCAGGACAAAAAGAAGTTCTTTCTGTCCTGTTTTGTAGAGATCCAGTCCCGTTTGCGTGAAAAAAAGCCCAAAAGCCAGTGCTGAAACGGCGACCGACAGGAACCACTGGCCGGAAAGGGCACCCTTGAGGGCAGCGGCCGGGTTGATCATCATGCCAAAAACAGTTCGCAACAGGGAAGGGCTGGGGATTTGCGCACGATTTTCCATGCTTGCTCCGCCTTTCAAAAAACTGACACGAAGGGTGTGGCGTCTATAGATGTTCTAATTTGATTTTAATGGTTGTCGTGGGGCTTGTTAAGCTCGATTCAGAGGTTGCTTCTGGATTTTTCCGACAGATACAGTCCGGCCAGGATCATGGCTGCTCCAGCAATGGTCAGCCAAGTGATGGGTTCATGCAAAAAGAGCGCGGCAAAAAGTGTTGTCATGACCGGAATCAGATAGATGTACTGGTTGGTTTTGACTGGACCGATCGCCTGGATGGCCCGGTTCCAGAAAATGAAGGCGAGGGAAGATGCCACAATGCCGAGGTAGATAAGGCTGGCAAAGCCTTGGCCCGTGAGGCTTTCCGGGATGATGGCCACACCGCTGACCGCCAGCATCAGGGACAGCGCAAAAAAACCGTAAACAAATACTTTACGGGTGAGTTGGATCAGGGTGTATGCCGAGCCTGTTTTCAACATGAAGACGGAATAGACGGCAAACATCACGGCTGCTCCGATGGCCAGCAGGTCTCCGATGGGTTCAACCCCTTCCAGCTGGCTGCCATTGATGATGATGATCAGAACGCCCAGGTAGGCCGTAACCAGACCGATGACCCCTTGGAGTGTGAAAAAAGGCGTTTTGTAAACCAGCCGGGATAGGATGCCGGTCATGAACGGGATGGTGGCGACAATCAGGCTGACATTGGAGGAATAGGTCCATCGCAGCGCGCTGTTTTCAAAAACAAAGTAGCTGGCCAAGGCAGTGCCTATCGCCAGGAACAAGAGTTCTTCGCGCAACGATACCGGCTTTTTGAACCGGGGATGGATGATGCTTAAAAAGATGATGGCAATGATGAAGCGGCCCAGCAAGATCTGCAGGGGAACCATCTGGTCCAGAAGCCATTTGCTGATGATGAAGGTGGAACTCCAGATTGTAATCGTGATGAACGCAAGCAGGTGACCTTTCAGGGCAGGTGTCATCAATAACCTCATTTCACCGCGCTGCCACAATGGGGGCAGAAGCGGGTAGTGGCAGAGAGGGGTGTGCCGCATTCGGCGCAAAAACGGGTGCCGGGTGCCGGCTGGTGATAGAGCTCTTCGACTGAATCGTCATAATCATCCAGGGTGGCACCCTGGGACTGTGACGCGGACGGATAGGCCGGCTGACGGCGGGACATGGCCCGGCCAGATTTGCGATTCATGAGCACAATCAGGAGGATACCGATTCCGACCAGGACCAATTGGCCCAGGTTGGGCTCGACTTCTCGCTCCAGTCCATTGATGAAAGGGGCCGCCGGCCAGTAATAGACCGTGCTTTCGACTTTGACGCCCATATCTCCGCCCCGGCGTGTGGTATGTCCGTCATGAACCTCTCCCTGGGCATCGATGAAAGAGTAGTCAATCGACCACTCATAGCGTTTATCGGCCGAATACTGATTGTCTGCACCGCCGACCCGGCGCGTGTTCACATCGGCATAGGATGTTTCACCGACAAAGAATAAAGCAAAACGACTGACGCCGAGCAGGATCATGGCCAAGCCAAGCAAGGAAATGAGAATGCGGGCCAGGGGGCCATTGCGCTTTGCGTTTTGTCTGATCCGACTCATCTGTGAGCCTCCTCTGGTCAGGCTTGCAAAAATCAAGGATAAATCAGAACGGGTGTACCGACTGGGCAAGCCGTCCATAGCAGATCCATGTCATCATTATCCAATGCAATGCAGCCAGCTGTCCAGTCTGATTGACTGCCTGCCCCATGAATCATGATATAGCCACCCAGTGCTGTATTCCAGGGCGGTTTTTCTCCTGTGGCTGCTGCCTCAATGATCTGGTCGTATTCCTGCTGTGAAATCAGGCCAGTAGCCAGACCGTTGTCGGCATCCTTTTTCCCCGGATAAGAAAGTCCCAGCGACCGGTGGAATTTGCTGTCCGGATTTCTCAGACAGACTGAATAGAGGCCTTCCGGTGTGCGCCCATCGCCTTCCTGTGCCTTGTCACCAATGGGATTGAAGCCGAGGCCGATTTTGAATGCAGCGATGCGTTCGTCCTGCTGCCAAAGTTCCAGCGTGCGTTTTTCTTTGTAGATGACCAAGATAGGGCCCTCAGAATCGTCGATGTCATCGGGCAAAACGGGTTGGGATGATTGGACGGGGGGAACCCCTGTTTCCGAAACGACTGAGGAGATCCATTCAGTTGTCTGTGCAGGTTCTGTAGCCATATGTGTCTCCTCAGTTACCGGTCCAGCTGTGGTATTTGGGGAAATTTGACTGGCTGGTTGACTGCAGGCGACTGCTAATAAACTTGAGAAAACAATCCAGCCAACGACCAGGTCTCGACGTTTCGCCCAGTGGACAAAAACCGAATTGAATCGATCAAGCCGGTCTTTTTGAAATAAGTGGCTTGAAATCAATAGGGTCAGAGGGGCGAACAAAACGAAAAACAGAACGAAAAACCAGAAACCGGTCATGGATCACTCCTTAACGTACAAAAGCCCGGCAGGAAGGTGTCAGATTGATTTTAGGATTCAAGAATCCGACTGGCAAGTTGTTCTTTTGTTGCAGTAAAAGTTCTAAAATAGGATTAGGTAACTGCGCATCAGACGGATGGCTAACCAATGCCAGGCAATCCAGGCAACAGCCAGCAATCCGGCAAGGATCGGAGGGACACTCATGAAATGGCAGGGAAGAAGAACCAGCTCCAATGTGGAGGACCGGCGTGCCCGGGGTGGTTCGCGCACCGTGATCGGTGGTGGTCTGGGCATCGGTACGATTGTCATTGTCATCATCATCGCGCTGATGGGTGGCAATCCCACCGATCTCTTGACAGGGGTGCTGAATCAGGAACAGGTCCCGGTTGGAACCTATGAGGGTTCGGCCGAGGAAGAAGAGCTGGCGCAATTTGTCTCCGTGGTCCTGGCAGAGACTGAAGATGTCTGGGCAGCATTATTTGAGGATGCTGGCCTGACCTACCAAAACCCCAAGCTGGTTTTGTATTCGGGCACGGTTGAGTCAGCCTGTGGTGTGTCTGGTGCCTCTACCGGTCCATTTTATTGTCCGGGCGACCAGAAGGTCTATATTGACCTGAGTTTTTTCCAAGAGTTGAAAACCAAATTCAAGGCGCCAGGTGACTTTGCGATCGCCTATGTGGTGGCCCATGAGATTGGCCACCATGTCCAGTACCAGCTGGGGATCACAGAGGAAGTTTTTGCCCTGAAATCCCGGGTGAGCGAAACGGAATTCAACCAATACATGGTCCGGCTGGAACTCCAGGCTGACTATTTTGCCGGAGTCTGGGCGCACTATGCCCAGCGGGCCGAATTGCTCGAGCCGGGCGACCTGGAGGAAGCTTTGGCAGCTGCCAGCGCCGTGGGCGATGACCGGATCCAGAAACAAGCATACGGCTATGTGGTTCCGGACAGTTTCACTCATGGCACATCCGAGCAGCGCAGCCGTTGGTTCAGGAGAGGCTTCTCAGAGGGCACGATTGAAGACGGAGACACATTCAATGCATCTTCGCTCAAGATTTTGGGTCTGGCAGCCTGAGAAAGCAGGGCGAGGGCATGAATATTCCGCAGAAAAAACACCATCGTCCGTCCCTCAAATCGCACCTGAGAAACAAGCACCTGGCAGACAGTTTCCGTTATGCGGCCGAAGGGATCTGGACCGCTTTTCTCCATGAGCGGGTCTTCACCGTTGAACTACTTGCTGCCATGGCGGTTGCCATAGCGGGTTTTATTTTCAGGGTCAGCCGGATCGAAGGTGCAGTCCTGGCGATCTGCATCACGCTGGTCTTGTCAGCCGAATGCCTCAACAGCGCACTCGAGCGGATGGTCGATCTGGTCACACCGGAATATCATCCCCTGGCCAAACAGATCAAAGACCTGGCGGCAGGTGCAGTGCTGATCACGGCCATAGGTTCCGTGATCATTGGGATTCAGATTTTTGGACCGATCCTTCTTAACTGGATTGGATTGTCTTAAATATCTTTGCTCTGGAGCAGATGAATGGTGCGCTGGGGATAAGGGATTTCAATACCATGCTGGTCCATGGCGATTTTGACATTCTCCAGGATGTCAAAACGGGTTGCCCAGTATTGATCATTCAGGCACCAGGCCCTGAGGGCAAACACGAGCGCGTTGTCACCATGTTTGACCAGACGGCAGAATGGCAATTCAGGTTCAGACAGGATAGCGGGATGTTTCTGGACCTGTTCGAGTAAAACTTGCTTGACGAGCTCGATATCGGATGTATAGCCGACAGAGATTTCCAGGTTGAGCCGGCGAGTGTTTTCGCTGGAGTAATTGGTGATGGCCGCATTGGTCAGGTTGCCATTAGGAAGTGTGATGATCTGGTTGTCGGGAGTCACGAGGATGGTATAGAACACATTGATCTCGCGCACAGTTCCAGATCCATCTTTGGTATCGACATAATCGCCCACCCGGAAGGGTTTGAAGATCAGGATGATCAGACCGCCGGCGAGGTTGCCCAGTGCGCCCTGCAAGGCGAGGCCGATCGCCAGGCCCGCGGAACCGAGCAAGGCCAGGATCGAGGTCATCGGGACACCGATCATGCTGGCAGCGGTCAGGATCAGGATGATGATCAGGACGATCTTGAGAAAGCTGCGAATGAAGCTCTGAGCTCCCGGATCCATCTTGGAAAAGGCGGGTGAGCGGCCCATCCGCTTGGCCAGGAACTGGATCAGCCGGTAGCCGATGATGACTAAAAGAAGCGCCAGAACCAGATTCAGGCCGGTTGTGGTCGCAAATTCTTTGATTTTGTCGAGGATTTCTTGTGCCATGTCAATCTCCTGTGAAATGAGTCTGCTCAATATCATAGTATAGAATGCCAGTGAAGGCAAAAACGGGGCATTTGCTTATCTTGCAATTAAACTGTAGCGGTGTTGGTCATCCTCCTGAAACATGGCTTTGTTATGATAAGAACGTTTCGTTTCGCCCAGTCAGCAGGCCAGAGCGCCAAAGGAATGACAGATCACGATGAAAAAGACTGCTCAAGAAACCAACGGATCGATGCCATCACAGCCTGTTAGACCCCTGGACAGACGTCGCGCCAGCAAAATCCGCAAAGGGTGGCGACTTTGGACAGCACTGGCTCTTGTTGCCATCATCACCAGCGTCGTGATTGGATTTCCCTACATCGAGGACTCTGCCAGGTTATTAAAACCAACCGGAAATTTGTCGGGTGCAATCGGAGAATCTTCAGTGGATTCATCTCCAGTTAGCTCCAGCGCAACAACTCCTATGACCAGCCCGACAAGCATGCCATCCAACACAGGGGTCCCGAGCCCGACACCATCCCCAACGCCGTCACCTGCCCCCAGTCCAACCCCGTCACCGACACCTTCGCCGACTCCGACTCCGACCCCCACACCTGCTCCAACCCCCACGCCAATCCCTACCCCCACCCCAGTGCCGACTCCTACACCTGCCCCGGCTGCACCGGTTCGGGCTGCAAGCTCTACGTCAAGGATTGTCGGATATTTTGCCGGTTGGAAAATTGCCGAAGGCTTTGATCCCAACCAGATTGATGTGTCCAAGCTGACCCACATCAACTACGCCTTTGCCAAGATTGATTCCAGCAACAAGATCATCATGGGATATCCCAAATACGATCCGCAGAACTTTGCCGCACTTCGTCAGCTGAAAAAGCAAAAACCAGACCTGAAAACGCTGATTGCAGTCGGCGGCTGGGACTGGTCGGAGCGCTTTTCCGATGCGGCCCTGACTGCGGAATCACGCAAGACGTTTGCCGACAGCTGTGTGGCCTTCATCGTTGAACACGGCTTCGATGGGGTCGATCTGGATTGGGAATACCCCGTCCAGGGAGGTGCCTCGGATAATGTGCGCCGTCCGGAAGACAAGGAGAATTTCACCCTGCTGATGCAGACGTTGCGCCAGAAACTGGATGAGCGCTCGGCCGCCGATGGCAAACCCTACTTGCTGACCTTTGCCGGGGGCTGTTATTCCACATACATCAAGAATACGGAGCTGGATGAACTGGGCGAGATTGTCGATTTTGCCAATTTGATGACCTACGACATACATGGCACTTGGGATGTAAGGACGGACTTCAACGCGCCCCTTTATCCCCCGGACCGGTCAGCGGTCGAGCAGCTGAACTGGTCAGTCGACAAAACGGTCAATCTCTGGCTCAATGCGGGTATGCCTGCGGAAAAGATTGTCCTGGGCATCCCGTTCTATGGTATGAAATACACCAATGTCACCAGCTCTGACCAGAATGGCTGGTACCAGACCTACAGCGGCGGCTGGGCGATTTCCTACAAGGACATTGCCGAGAAATATCTGACCAACCCAAGCTACAAACGCTACTTCCATCCACAGGCCAAAGTGCCATGGCTGTTTGATGGCTCGACCTTCATCAGCTACGACGATCCGGAATCGATCGGCTGGAAGGCCAACTATATCAGGGACCGGGACCTGGGCGGCGCGATGTTCTGGCAGATCACCCAAGACAACGGTACCTTGCTCGCTGCGCTGGAAGATGCGATGGATGGGTGAGCGCAGTCCGCCAGAAAACATTAGATCGCATTTGCCCACCTATGATACAATTCTCCTGACCCCTTAAGAATGATTCCAATTTGCCAACAGGTCAGGAGTGGCACCATGTTCGACAGAAGTCGCCCCCTCAATCATCGGCCGGTGCGTCCGGGCCCGGTCCTGTATTGGATGAACCGAGACCAGCGTGCGTCTGATAACTGGGCCTTGCTCACCGCCCAGCAGGCAGCCGTCCAGTCCGGTCAGCCGCTGCTGGTCGTTTTTTGCCTGCAGGAGGCCTTTCTTGGCGCCCGGCCGGAGCACTTCAGTTTCATGCTCGAGGGCCTTCTGGAAACGGCGCGCGAGTTGCAGGATTTTAACATTCCGTTCATCGTTCGCCAGGGCAACCCGGACCGAGCGGTCCTGGCTGTCGCCGGGCAGATCCAGGCCGGTCTGGTTGTGACGGATTTTTCTCCGCTGCGCTTGCCGCGCCAGTGGCGCCAGGATCTGGCTGTTGCTGCTGACCAGGCTGGTCTGGCAGTCTGGGAAGCCGATGCCCATAACATCATCCCCTGCTGGCTGGCCTCGGACAAACTCGAATTTGCCGCCCGCACGATCCGGCCGAAAATCCAGCGCCAATTGCCAGCCTGGCTGACCGATCTCCCGGCCTTGGTCCGCCACCCGGTCGATCTGGCAGGAGAATTGCTGCAGGACGTTTCCGGACCAGGCGCTCGTGCAGTCATCCAGCAAGCCTTGGCGGATCTCGCCCTGCAGTCTGCATCCGACGGTCGCCGCCAGACCTTGCCACCACCTGGCCCTGCTGCAGCCAGGCAGCGCCTGTCTCAATTCACCACAGAATCCCTGAAAGAGTTCGACCGGCGCAATGATCCGAATCTGCCGGTTTCTTCGCGCCTGTCGCCCTACCTGCATTTCGGCCAGATTTCGGCCCAGCGGGTGGCCCTGGCCGTCCAGGCTGCTGCCCAGGGCGAACCAGACTTGGCCACACCGGCAGCCTCGTTTCTCGAGGAACTCATCGTGCGGCGCGAATTGTCGGACAATTTCTGCTTTTACAATCCTGACTATGACAACTGGAATGGCTTTCCTGCCTGGGCCCGCCAGACGCTCGAGCGCCATCGCGCTGACCCGCGGGCCTACCGCTACAGCGATGAACAGCTGGAAAATGGCCAGACCCACGACCCGCTCTGGAACACGGCCCAGCTCGAGCTGCGCGACACCGGCCAGATGCCGGGCTATCTGCGCATGTACTGGGCCAAGAAACTGCTCGAATGGTGTGCGACTCCAGAACAGGCCCAGCAGATTGCGATCGCCCTCAACGATGGTCTGGCGATAGACGGCCGCGATCCCAATGGCTATGTCGGCGTTGCCTGGTCGATCGGCGGGGTCCATGACCGGCCCTGGGGCGAGCGGCCGGTTTTTGGCACGATCCGGACCATGACCTATGATGGCTGCCGCAGGAAATTTTCAGTGGACGATTATATCCGGAAAGGACGGTACAGGAGAGATGGATAAGGGACCTGTCACGCTCAAGGAGAAGCCAGTTATTGGCATCAGTGCCTGCGGCTTCAATGCGCCCCTGCGCTACAACGGTCGCAGCATGGATTTCATCAAGGCAATCGGACGCGAGAAAGGTGATTTCCGCTGGTGTCCGGTCTGTCCGGAAACGGCTGCCGGGCTGGGTGTGCCGCGCGACCCGATCCATCTGGTTGGCCAGGACGGTCGTGCCATCTGGCAGGGCGAAGGTAAGATCGTCAGCCGCAATGGCCACGATGTCACCGCGGTCATGCTCGCAGCTGCCCAGGAAAGCCTTGCCACCCTGCGCCGGGCCGGGGCGAAGGTGTTCATCTACATGGATGGCAGCCCCTCCTGTGGTGTCTACCGGACAACGCTGCGCAAACAAAGCCGGGGCAAGCCGCCGGGGGTGTTCGGCGCCCTGCTCGATACCGAGGGTTTTTTCCTGATCCCGGCCCTCGACATGCAAAGCCCGCTGAAATGGTGGGATTGGCGCCGCCGCATGTTGGCCTATCTCTGGCTGCAGGAAGTCCCGCTCCAGACCAGAGGTGATCTGTATGAGGCCTGGTACCGGCTCAAATTCATCTGCCAGGAGCTCGATGATCCCTGGGCCCGGGAGCAGGGGCGCTACCTGGCTGCCCTGAAAGGCCGCCTGGATCCGGAAATCGCGGAAAAATTCCGCCGTGATGTGAGTGATGTGCTGCGCCGCCCCTCCACATTGAAGCGGATCACGGGCAGCCTGTGGAAAAACTACAGCCATCACCGGAAAATCACCGGCCGACCTGTCCCGGATATCCAGGATCCAACGGTCCTGCGCAATGTCACGACCATTGCCCGGGAACTCATGATCATGGAGCGGGAGGCTACGGAGGAAGGCATCCTGTTTGGCACTGCGCCGGTAACGATGCGAAAAAAGAGAACAGAGAAAGATCAGGGAGAGGACGAGTTCCATGACAACACAGACCATGAGTAAGAAAAAGGTCCTGGTCGTCGGTGCCGGTGTCAGTGGCCTGGCCAGTGCGATCCGATTGCAGCAGCAAGGATTTTCCGTCGAGATTTATGAGAAGAACGAACGGGCCGGTGGCCGCATGGGTGTGGTCGAATTTGACGGCTTCCAGTTCGATCTCGGCCCGACGATC
>SABL01000383.1 GCA_009928985.1 Clostridia bacterium | reverse complement strand
CGGATCTCCGCCTGGAACAATTCATGGAGCGGTTCCAGCGCCTTGGCCACGGCCATGGCCCACCCGGACATGGAGTGGCGCGGTATATCCACGCCCAGGCGGGCAAACTGCTTGGTCTGGCGGTAGAACGGCATGGCGTCGACGAACTTGGCGGTGATGACCTGGGCCAGCAGGCTCGGCGTGGCGATGCCCTTGGGGATGATCTGCGGCGGCATGGGTGCGATGCGCACCACCGGCATGCCCTCCTCGCCGTCACAGGCCGGGCAGGCATATTTGGGCCGGATATGGCGCTCCACCCGCATGATGGCCGGGACGTAGTCGAGCTTTTCGGAGACTTCTTCGCCGATGCGCTTCAGACAGGCCCCGCAGGCGCAGACCTTCTGATCCTCGGGCAGATCGTGAGTGATCTCGATGCGCGGCAGATTGTCCGGCAGGGGCTTACGTCCCCGCTTGGCTCTGGTGTGGGCCGGGATCTCGACGACGGGTACTTCTACCGGTTTCGCCTCTGCGATCCTGACGATGGGAAGCGGCAGAATGCCCTGGTAGAGGTCTTTGGATTTCTCGGACTTAGGAGCGTACAGGGCGGCCTGTAACAGGGCCACGCGATCTTGGAGATGGTTGATCTGCTGGTAGCAGTCACAGACCAGATGCTTGAGTTGCCCGACGTCATCGGGAAGATTTTCGATGTCTCCCATGTAAATGCACTTAGCAATAATACATTGAAATAGCAAGGATTTTGTTGCTAGAGAACCGATTTGTAGTGCAGTCTTTGATGGGCTCCTTGCGGCGTCAGCGTGAGTCCATCGAGGAGCCAGCCGAGCTGTTGAGGGGTGATGTTTACGACCTCGGACACCCGCTCGGGCCAGCAGAATCGATGCTTCTCCAGACGCTTGTGCCAGAGGCAGAAGCCGTTGCGATCCCAGTACAGCACCTTGATGGCGTCGCGCCTGCGGTTGCAGAAGACGAAGAGGTGCCCGGAGAAAGGGTCCAGATCAAGGATGCCTTGGACCGTCATGCTCAGCCTGTCGATGCCTGCCCTCATGTCCGTGGTGCCGGGAGCGAGGTAGACCTTGGCCGCGGGCATCCTCAGCATCGGGATTCCAGTACGGACAGGAGTCTGGTCAGCATAGCTTCGTCGAAGTCGGCAGGAACATCCAGGGCGTA
>SABL01000382.1 GCA_009928985.1 Clostridia bacterium | reverse complement strand
CTATTACACCACAAGTGGAACTGAAAAAGGACCCCCTCGCGGGAGTCCTATCCACTGTGGATCTAAAAGCAAAGGATCGGTCGCAAAATGTCGCTTCTTGGCAGTAGACCGGCCTTTAGACTTTGAAGAGCAAATCAGAGTAGGTCGGCAGCGGCCAGTAGTCACCATCGACCAGGGTTTCCAGCACATCGGCATCGGCGCGCAGCTCATTCATGGCTGCAAAGACGAGGTCGCGATAGGCTTCTGCCTGAGCTTTGGAGTCGCCGTGCAGGTTGGCAGCTGTTTCCAGGGCCTTGTCCAATTTGGCGATGTTGGCATACAGCGATTTCATGGTGGTATTGACTTTGCCAAACAATTCTTTTTCCACGGAGACATCACCGCCAACGGCTTCGATGCTGGCAATGGACGAGGCCAGGTCGGCCTTGAAATTGATGGTGGCTGGCAGGAGCTGGCGCTTGGCGATTTCCACCGCGGTCAGACCTTCGATGTTGATGGTCTTGACGTAGATTTCATACTGGATCTCGGTCCGGGATTCCATCTCGACCCAGGAGAGGACGCCGTGCTTGGCCATCAGGGCTTTGTTCTTCTCAGCGTTGATCGCGGCGATGGCATCGACCGTGGTGCGGATATTGGGCAGGCCGCGGCGGGCTGCTTCTTCGACCCATTCCTCGGAATAGCCGTTGCCATTGAAGATGATGCGCTTGTGATTCTTGATGACTTCCAGGATGATCGCATTGGCTTCCGCTTCGACATTTTCAGCCTTTTCCAAGCGGTCAGCGACCTGGCTGAAGATCTCAGCGACCGCCGTGTTGAGGGTGAAATTGCACTGGGCCACAGACTGGGAGGAACCGACCATGCGGAATTCAAATTTATTGCCGGTAAAGGCAAATGGTGACGTCCGGTTGCGGTCGGTGGTGTCTTTGAACAAGGACGGCAGGGAAGAGGTGCCGAGCTCGAGCAGTCCGCCGGACTTGCTGGAAGTCGCTCCGCCACTTTTTTCGATCTGCTCGAGGATGTCGGTCAGCTGGTCACCGAGGAAGATCGAGATGATGGCCGGCGGTGCTTCGTTGGCCCCGAGGCGGTGGTCGTTGCCTGGGCTGGCAGCAGATGCGCGCAGCAGATCAGAGTATTCGTCGACAGCCCGGATGATCGTGGTCAGAACAATCAGGAAC
>SABL01000021.1 GCA_009928985.1 Clostridia bacterium | reverse complement strand
GAACATGTCACGGTTCATGATGTCCACTCCTGCACAAAGATGCTCAAATTCGAGCCGAGAGGCAACACCATTTTACCATCAAATAGCATTTATGTAATATTCAATATGATATTTTGAATTAATTAATTATATCGGGCAAGCGTTCAGAATCTATTGTCGCGAGCTTCACGAAGAGCAGCGACGACTGCTGCAACATTTTCTGGCGGAACGTTGTCCATGATTTCCTGGGCTGGTGCGCAAATATAACCGCCACCAGAGCCAAGGATATCGATGGTCCGCAAGGTTTCTGTGCGAATCTCTTGTGGGCTTCTGAAAGCAAGCAAATCCTGCGTGTCAATGCCGCCATAAAAGGTCAAGTCCTTGCCATATTCGCGTTTGAGGAAGGAAATGTCCATGCACGGCTGCACAGGTTCAAGAACATCCAGTCCGATTTCGATCAAGTGGGGGATGAACGGGGTGATGTACCCGCAGGAGTGCATTTGCACCGGGATGCCTGATGATTTGTAGACATCGAATATTCGCTTGATCCGGGGTTTCAGGAGCGTCACAAACATCTCTTCTGAGATCAGAGTGCTGATCTGGGTCCCCAGGTCATCTCCATGGTGGCCAATCTTGAAGCCGCGGCGAATTGTTTCCCTGGCGATTTCGACCTTGTAATCCGTGATGAGATCCATCAGCTTCTCGGCAGTCGCAGTCTCTGTTGCCAGCAGGTACATGAACTCTTCAATCCCGACCAGATCATAGGCTTTTTCCCAAATACCATTGTAGCCACTGACATACATCAAGTATTCATCGCCGTATTTCTTGAGGTCTTCCACCGCAACCCCGAACAGTAAATCCATGTCAATGAGCGAAGGGGATTGGTAAGTCTCAAGAATTCCCGGGTTCTCTTCGATCCCAGCCAGCGGATGTCCGTAATTGAAATAGGAAGTTGCATTTGGATTGAACTGGAGACCCCAAGGATCGATCAGTCTCCCAGTCTCGGTGTTGAGCCTGGTCCGTCCACTGGCCAGGGCTACCTCCAGCTTGTATGGATCGGTCCAGTCATGGGAGGCAACATCGTCAAGCTGAACGGTAAATTTAATGTGGTTACCGAGATATCGATCAAAGTCATCCTCGTTATCAATGCCAACATGCCTGGCACATTCCATTTTCTTGGCCAAATTGGCAAAATTGATCACACTTGGCAAATAACTGGTGTTTTTTCGTGCGATGACATCCAGGACGAGTTGACCTTTGTTCTTTTCCATTGCCGATCTCCTCAAATGCGATCTTTTTCAATCATTTTCTGCCGGACAACAGCCGTGAATTTTTCAATTTCGAAATAGTCTTTAGAGGTGTCGAAATCAATCTGCAAAATAGAATCGCTATTGGATCCTGCAACTATTTTCAACACACCTCGCAACAAGCAGGAATCGAAAGATAGAATGTTGATCTTGGAATACAAGATGTGCTGGATCCGGTAGCCCCCGTACTCTAATTCAAAGTCACTGGGGCCTTCCTCGATAACAATGAATTCATTTGCGGTTGCCAGCAATAGAGTGGCATGGGAAATAACTTCTTGCTGCCGTACAGAGTCGGCATAAACGCGCTTGATCTCTAAAACATCCAGGACTTCTTCCTTGTCAGTCAAGGCGAGCTCTCTTTTCAGGATGTTTTTGAAAATATTGGGTGTATCTGTACCACTTTCAATGATCGAATTGATTTTTTGCAAAAGTTCCGGTTTCATAGTCAACCTCCATGATTTACTGATGATTTATTTGACACCCAGTTCGCGCTTGATCCTCTCGAGGGCTTCTGGGGCTTGGCGGTCCATCCGTTCCGGATAGCCGAAGTAAGATACGCAGGTGATCGACTCACCGCCGACCTTGAAGGTGCGGTCCTTGAAATTCATCTCGCGCAAGGTCTCGAAGATGCCGGGGAAATCGACTTCGCCTTCGCCCATTGCGGTGTGCTGGTGGATCGCCATGCTCACACCCGGCGGGTTGACGATGTAGCGACAGTCGACTGTCTGGTTCATCGTGTCGGCCAGAAGAATGTGCGACAGATCGTCACCGGCGTATTTCAGCATGTGGCGCACGTCGCCCTTGCCCTTGTCGTAGAAGAAACCGTGTGAGGCGGAATAGCAGTACTTCAGGGCATCGCTGCGGTAGGACTTGACCATGTCGCAGGTCTCGTCGTTGAGTTCGCAGAAGTCGTAGGGGTGGGACTGGACCTCGACCCGGATGCCTTCCTTCTCGAACAGCGGCAGCAGCTCGTCCATCGATCGGAACCACATGCCGTTGCAGATCTCGGGCTGGTTCGGGTCGCCAGACAGCTCGGTATTGATCACCTGGACGCCCATGTTGACCGCGATCTCGACGATCTTCTTCCAGTTCGCCACGGCGTGCAAGCGCTGCTCTTCAGTCGGGCCGGACCAGCGGTAGACGACGATGAAAGACGAGATCTCGACACCGGTTTCTTTCAGGGCCCTACGATATTCCGCCTCGGTTTCGCGCGAGAACAGGGGGTGCTTGTAGAAGGGATTGATCCGCGGGTGGGGCGACTGTTCGATGTACTTGTAACCCCAGTCGGCCACCTGGTGGACCATGTCGTTGATGCTCATCTGTTTGGCCAGGACGTCGACGTCAAAGGCAATTTTCATAGGGGGTTCCTCCATGCAAAATATTTAAATCAGCGAGTAGTGCTGGCTTACCAATGTCTTGATATTCTGCTTCGCATTCGTTTTATCTAAAGCTCTTGCAACATCCTTGAGCGGATATCGTGCTGTTACAATTTTTCTCATGTCAATCTGGCCTGATGCCATCAATCGTATGACGGAAGGATAAATATCATTGCCAGCATGCCCCAGTGACCCTTGAATTCTGGCGTTTTTACGTAGTAACGGCAGCATATCGATGATAGCTGGTTTTGCTTCTACACCAAGATTGATAATTGTGGCCCCTATCGCCATGCACTTGAGAATTTCAGGGTAGGTCATCGCAGAATTGCCAGCAGCTTCGATCACAGTACGCGCGCCAATACCGTGCGTAATTTCCAATATGGCTTCAGCCGGATTTGTACCCTGCTTTGCCAAATCAAGGGGGCTGAAAACACAATCCGCACCCAATTCCAATGCGAGACGATTCCGGCTTTCATTACGACCAATTGCAATGACTTTTGCAGCTCCGAATGCCTTCGCCAAAGCAATCGATGCCATGCCAATCGTTCCCGTACCAAAAATTGCAACATAGGATCCTGGTTTGATGCCGCCACCATTGATTTGTATCCCACTGTAAGCAACAGCTGTCGGTTCGACTAATGCCCCAGCTTCGAGGGCAGCCATCCGGTCATTTAAATGTTCAGCAATTGTGTTGATCAGGCAGCAAAACCGTTCTTGAACGACAGCATATTCGGCAAATCCGCCATCAGCAGATAGGCCGATCTCTTCAAGCTGTTCACATTGATTGAACAAACCCATCCGGCAGGCAGAGCACTTTCCACAATATTGGCATTGTTCGACCGCAATTAGATCACCAATTTTGATTGACTTTACATCTTTTCCAATCTCAACCACTTCTCCTGAAAATTCGTGGCCGAGAATGAGTGGAAAGCGGGTGTGGCTGGCAAGGAGCGAATAATTGTCCTGATCCATGCCAATGGCATGCAGGTCGCTGCCACAGACGCCACAAGCGCCAATTCTGATAAGAACTTCATCCCTTTTGATGGTTGGAATCGGGATCTCTTTTAAAGTAGAATGAATATTTTTCCAAACCAAGTCGCCACGCATGGCCCGTTTATCAGTTTTTTCGCGTTCATTCAGGATATAGTCTGACTTGGGAGCCCACTCAGCTTCTGTCATATATGCTTTCATCGTGTACCCTTTCCGTTCCGAGTCGATAATCACATTTATTACACCTGTCTAAACCTTCCCCTTAAACTCAAAAATCCGGATCCACCAATCCGGACTTTTGAGTTTTGAGTGAGGAAACTATGTTTATTTCTCGGAGGATGAGAAATCAAACAGCAAGATGATCAATAGCTCATGATTGCTTTGACAGCGTCTGCGGTTGTTGTCTTGGGGAATAGCTCAAAACCGACCCGGCCTTGATAGCCAACGGCTTCCAGATGCGAAAAGACATGCTTGTAGTTGATTTCACCCGTACCAGGTTCATGGCGTCCAGGGGCATCCGCGACGTGGACATGACCAATCTGGTCGATGTATCGGCTGATCGTGTCACACAAGCTGCCTTCATTGAGCTGCATGTGATAGACATCATAGAGGATCTTGAGCATCGGCGAACCAATCAGTCGAGTCATTTCTGCAGCCATCTGAGTCTTCTGCAGATAATTGCCAACATGGTCGGTGGTGATGTTCAAACCTTCCAGATTCATGGCAATGCCACTGTCTTCAGCGATCTTGGCACATTCTTGCAACATATCAAACATCGAGCAGATTTTCACCGTATCAGACAGCTCTGTATAGTGGTTGACGACTTTGCCAAGATCGCCCAGGGCATTTGAGTGGATAGTCACACTCAGCGCCCCGACTTTCTGGGCGGCAGCGACTGATTTTCTAAGAAATTCCAGATAGGGTTGCTTGTGGGTCGGGTCGATCAGGGAATATTCGGCATCCCCGTTGAAACCACTGATGCCGATACCAGCTTTTTCTGCTGCCGCTTTAACCGCATCCAAATCTTTGTCGGTCCAGCCCCAGAATTCGACGAATTCAAACCCATCGTCTTTGGCTGCCTGAAAGCGGTCCAGGAAAGGGATCTCCGAATACATCGGCTCGATACAGGCTGCTCTTTTCAAGTTCATACTTAAACCCCCTCCGGCATGATTTCGGAAATTTTGACAATCCGGCCTTCGTCAGCAGATTTGACTGCAGCTTTTGCGATGACCATGGCAAGGAGTCCATCGAGCCCGGTCGCTTTGACAGGGGTATCCTGCTGGACAGAGAATATGAACTGGCGAACTTCTTCGGCATAGGCCGCACCGTAACGGTCTTTGATTGTGACCAGTGGCTTTTCTCCGATGATGCCCTTGGCTGAATGCAGGGTGGTCTGAGTGAAAACATCATTCTCAACAGTGGCTGTGCCCTGGGTGCCAAAGACTTCGGCGCGCTGGTCGTAACCGTAGACAGCTTGCCAGCTGTTGTCGATGACGCACAGGGAGTTATCAGCAAATTTCAACGTGACGGCAATGGTATCGGCTCGGGTGATAATCGGGTTGTCTTTGTTGATCAGCTTGGAACCGTAGGCGAAGACTTCCACGACTTCACTGTTGTTGAGGAAACGGGCCATGTCAAAGTCATGAATGGTGGTATCGGTGTAGATTGAGCAGTGCTCACCACCTGGTGCGGTGAAGTATTCGATCGCCGGCGGGATTGGATCGCGGGAGGTGATTTTGATCACATGGACATCGCCGATTTCACCACTGTCGACCAGTGTGCGTGCCTTGGCAAAGTTCTTGTCAAAGCGACGGTTGAAACCGATCTGGAGCTTGACGCCAGCTTTTTCGACTGCAGCCATCGCTTTGACAATTTTGTCCAGGTCATAGTCAAAAGGCTTTTCACAGAAGATGTGCTTGCCATGCTCAGCCGCTTCGATAATCAGGTCGCCATGGAGGGCAGCCGGGGCGCAAATGACGACTGCTTCGACTTCAGGATCTTTCAGCATGGTTGTGTGGTCAGTGGTCGCTAACGGATAGCCGAGATCTGAAGCCCAGGCGTTGTATTTCTCAGGATAGGCATCTGAGACATACTTCAGGTGTGCCTGGGGAATCGCGGTCATGATGTTGTCGATGTGCACACGTCCCACTGCTCCAGCGCCAATAACTCCGATGACAGTCTTTTTCATAATAATCCTCTTTCCCAACGTTTTACTTTTATCCCATTAACCGGCTTGTTCCGGAATGTGGGTTTTGGTACCAGTAGCGAAGGCAATGACATAATCTTCCGTTAATCCGCGAACGTCCTCATTGTCAAAGGCAGCTGTGATCCGGCCTTCGTGCATGACATAAATGCGGTCGCTAACCCCGATTGTCTCTGGCAATTCGGATGAAATCATGATGACGGACTTGCCAGCCTTTTTCAGTTCATTCATGATCCGGTAAATTTCAACCTTCGCACCAACGTCGATCCCACGGGTTGGTTCATCAAAGATGATGATGTCTGAATTTGTATTGAGCCATTTGGCAATGACGACTTTCTGCTGATTGCCGCCACTGAGCAACTTGACTTTTTGGTTATTGGAAGGTGTTTTGACTTTGACACTTTTGACGAGATCATCGCAGACTTTCTTTTCTCTACCTGCGTTAATCCCGAAATTGTTCATGATGTTGTCAAGTTTGGCCAGGCCAATGTTATCTTTGACTGAGAATTCCAGAATCAGGCCCTGGTTTTTCCGATCTTCCGTCAACAAGGCAATCCCCAGGCGCTTGGCCTGTTCACACGATTTGATTTTCACCGGTTTGTCATGGATTTTGATTTCGCCGCTGTCATAAGGGTCAGCGCCAAAAACTGCTCGCATGACCTCAGTTCGTCCTGCGCCCATCAGGCCATAAAAACCGACGATTTCACCCGCACAGGCGTGGAACGAGACATCCTTGATCTGCTTGCCTTGATTCAAGTGCTTGACCTCGAGCAATTTGGGACCCTGGACAACATCTTCTTTGGGGTATTGCTCTGAAATATCACGCCCGACCATCAGCTGGATCATTTTATCGACGGTAATGTCCTTGGCCGACAACGTATCGATGTATTGTCCATCACGTAAAATCGTGATTTTGTCGCCAATGCGCATAATCTCAGCCAAGCGGTGCGAAATGTAAACAATTGCCACGCCCTGGGCCTTCAATTTGGCGATGATTTCAAACAGAGCATCCACTTCCTTTTCGGTCAAGGCTGAGGTCGGCTCGTCCATGATGATGATGTCTGATTTGAAAGACAGTGCTTTGGCTATCTCGACCATTTGCATCTGCCCCACGCTGAGGTCAGCGATCAGGGCTTTCTCTGAAATGTCGGAATGGATCATGTCCAGCATGCTCCGAGCATCTGCATTCATTTTGTTCCAGTCGACCTGGCCGCTGACTTTCATGGGATGACGCCCCATGTAGATGTTCTCGGCAACCGTCAGGTTTTTGAGCAGGTTCATCTCCTGGAAAATGATGCTGACGCCTCTGGCGCGCTGTTCTTCAACACTGGTTGCCCGGATCTCCTGGCCTTTGTAGACGATGCGGCCAGAATAGTTGGTATTGACGCCAGCCAGCACTTTCATGATGGTTGATTTGCCAGCCCCGTTTTCTCCAAGAAGGACATGAACCTCCCCTCCGTAGGCTGTAAAAGGAACTTTATTCAGGGCAAGAACACCCGGAAACTCGACTGTGATCTCTTCCATTTGAACGAGTGGTTCACGTTCCATGTTCTTCTCTCCTTTTCGAACTATTGATCAGAGCCCTGTCTGCTCATGTATGTAATGGCGAGCCTTGAGGGCATATTCAAACGGATTGGACTTCGCTGGGTCTTGTTCTGCTTCGACAACAAACCAGCCTTCGTATCCGGTTTCTTCCAAAATTGCAAAGACGGATGGGAAATCCACAAAGCCGTCACCTGGAACAGTAAAGCAATGTTCCAAAACCGCCTGGCGGAAATAAAAACCTTCCTGAGTCGCACGCATGAGTTGAGGTTTGCGGATATCTTTCAGGTGAACATGACCGATGCGGGATGCAAATTCCCGGCAGGCCGCTACAGCGTCTTCACCTGACATGGTGAAGTGACCTGTATCAAAACACAAAAATACATACTGGGGATCGGTATTTTCCATCAGTCGCCTCGTTTCGGCAGCAGACTGCACCACAGTGGCCATATGATGATGGAAACAGAGTTTAAATCCACGTTCATGAGCGATGCGACCCAATTTATTCAAGCCCTCGCACAGTCTGGACCATTCTTCGTCAGTGGCGACCGGTTTATCTGCGCCATACATGGATAGTTTCGTATCGAAGAGATTTCTGGTCAGTTCGCAGACGTTGATCCTCGAGGCGCCAACAGCGGTCAGAAAATCTATCTGAGCTATGAACGCGCGTTCATTGTCTTCATAGGGTTGTTCGCAAAGGAATGAAGAAAACCATTGGCTGGCAATCGAGAGTTCACGCAAATCCAGAGCTTGTTTCAGGGTGGCGGGATCAGTCGGAAATTTGCTGCCAACTTCTGTGCCTGAAAATCCAGCCAGACGGATTTCGCTGATGCATTGTTCAAATGTGTTTTCGGCTCCCAGCCAGGACATATCATCATTGGTCCAGCCAAGCGGGGCGATCCCCAGGTTAATTTTCTTTCCAGCAAACATGTTGATAACCTCTTCTTCAGTGGAGCGGAGCCTGGCAAGTTGAGATGCCAGGCTCCGGCACTCTTAGTCGAAAATTGGATCTTTGGATCTTAGAAATCAGGACTCAGGCAGAACCTTGCAGTCGGTGTTGATGACTTTCGGGATATTGGTTTCGCCAGCGAGAACTTTCAGAGCGGTATCAATGCCCTGGACAGACATTTCATAGGGGAACTGGGCAACTGAACCGAGCATGCGGCCGGCTTTGGCCATTTCGATGGCTTCAACAGAACCGTCAAAACCGAGCACTTTGATCTTATCGCCAAGTCCAGCTTGTTCGACGGCTTCCATGGCTCCGAGAGCGATCAGGTCGGCGGCACAATAGACGGCTGTGATATCCGGGTTGGCAGTCAGGACGTTCTGCATGACGCTGAAGCCCTGATCACGCGACCAGTCGGTCGGCTGGATGGAGACGATTTCGATCTTGCTGTTGGCTTTGACGCCTTCCTGGAAACCGGTGATACGAGCATCGCCAGCAGGCAGACCCGGAGTACCGGACAAGACGGCCACTTTGGCACCATCTGGATATTTGGCAGCGATGAATTCACCACCGACTTTACCACCCTGGAAATTGTCAGTACCGATATAGGTTACATATTCAGCGCCTTGTTCTTTGGCAGCAGCGTCATCGATGGTATCGTTGACGAGGACAACCGGGATGTTGGCTTCATTGGCACGCTTGATCGCGGGGATCAGAGCGGTCGGGTCCGTAGCAACGAGGATGATGGCATCGACCTGCTTGGTGATCATGTCATCCATCAGCTGAACTTGCTTCTCAACTTCAGTGTGACGTTCCGTGGACATGAAGATCAGGTTGACGCCGATCTTGGCGGCATGCTCTTCAGCGCCCTTGCGCAGCGTCTGCATGAAATCGTCCAACTGGTGTTTGCAGATATAGCCGATGGTGATGTCTTTGTTTTCTTTGCTGGTTTCTGCGGCTGCGGTCGTTACGGCAGCTGCTGCCGTGGTTGTTGCGGCGGTTGTCGCGTTGGTGGTGCCGGCACAGCCAGCAGCCATGACGATCAGGGCTAATGTGAGCATCAGGACGAGGATCTTCTTCATGTTCATTTTCTCCCTTTCTTTTATCTTTCACGCCACATGGCGCAAAATCCATTGTGAGGCTTGATTTATTTCTTTTTGAAAACGTCGAGCAGGACGGCCAGGATAATGACAAAACCAATGATGCCTTGCTGCAGATACGAGTTGGCATTGAGGAGATTAAGGCCGTTGCGGATGACACCAATGATGATGGCTCCAAGAATGGTCCCCCAGATGCTGCCGACACCACCTGTCAATGAGGTACCGCCGATGACCGTAGCTGCAACCGCATCGAGTTCGTAGTTGACACCGGCCATAGGCTGGGCTGCGTTCAATTTCGCGGTCAAGATGATGGCTGCCAGAGCAGCTGTCATGCCGCTGACGACATAGGCGGTGGCTTCATATAATTTGACATTGATACCGGATAGCCGGGTCGCTTCTTTATTGCCACCGATGGCGTAGATGTATCGGCCAACTTTGCGGTAACGGAGGACGTAAAAGGCAATGACATAAAGGATCAGCATGAAAACGACTTGAACCGGAATGCCAAACACTTTTCCGACACCGATCCAGATGAAGGACTTCGGGAACGATGACATGTTGCCACCCTTGCTGATAATCAGGGATGCTGCACGAGCGATATTCATCATGCCCAGCGAAGCGATAAATGGTGGCAGTTTGCCAACCGTGACAAGCAGTCCGTTGATCGTACCCAGGATCAGGCCAACCAGCAGAGCAGCCAGCAGAGCCACAGCTACGGGCATGCCTGCTTTCATCAGCATGCCCATGACAATGCCTGACAGGGCCAGCATGGAGCCGACTGACAAATCGATGCCGCCTGTCAGAATGACAAAGGTCATACCGACCGCAACCACCGCATTGACGGTGACCTGAGCGATGACATTGATCAAGTTGTTGTACGTCAGGAAATACTTGGATGCAAAGGACAAGATGACACACATGCCAATCAAGACAAAAAATGTGGTCATTTTGCTCAAATCGATTTTCCGGGATCGAGAACCTTTCGCAGCGCCTTCCATTTCAATTCCTCCTCGAATGTGTACGTTAAGTCAAGTTTGGGTTAAGAACGATAAAATGCTGGTGTTTCTAGGGCTGCGATGGGTTCGATCGCGCCACTGGTCTGGGCTTTGACAGCAGAGTCTGTGACGACGGCCACTTTGTAACCATCCCAGGAGCTCGGGCCACTTTTGATTTCGCCAGTGATGGCTGCGTCGATCCAGCACTGGATTTCGCGGTTGTATGATTCTTCAAAATGTTTCAAACCGTCTGACCCGATTTCAAAACCACAGGATGCGTCATGGCGCACGACGATCTTGGCGAGGTCCGGGAGCCTGGCTGTGCCTTTTTCGGCCACGATGTCACACTGGATGTCATAACCGTACTGGCAGTTGACAAAGACATCGACCATGACCAGTGCGCCGCGAGAGGTGGTGAGCAGGATCACCTGGGGATCTTGCAGGATTGCACTGGCATCCGGATGTTTGCGAGGCATGACAACCTGGGCAGAAATGAAGTAATCGTTGAAAATCCAGCTCATGATGTCAATTTCATGGACCAGGGTTTCCGTGATGGCCATGGTCGTGCTATACCAGTCCGGTACCCGGGGAGCACGATGGCTGCAATGTGCCAACAGTGCGTCACCCAACTTGCCGGAGGCCAGGATGTCATGAAGCTGCATGAAACCTGAATCAAAACGGCGGTTGAAACCGAGCTGAATCAGGCGCTTGCCACCTTTCATCTCAGCTTCAACAACCTTTTTGGCACCTTCGCTTGTCACCGATAAGGGCTTTTCGCAAAAAACCGGTTTTTGTTCTTCAATCGCGGTTAAGCAATAGTCTTCATGAGTCGGGCTGGAACTGGCGATCAGAATGGCCTGGACTTCAGGATCCCGAATCAAAGCATGGGCATCTGCGATAAAGCGAATACCAGGAAACGATTTGATCAGGCTGGTTGCATTTGCCTCATTGACATCCGAAACAGCGACAACTTCCACATTGCTCATGAGTGTGACCATGCGCCGGAAGTGTTGGGTGCCCATGGCGCCGGTTCCGATGATACCTACTTTTAACATTTTCTTCCTCCTGTAGTCATTTGCAGCACTGTGCGGCCGCACAATTTGATCTAAAGAAAAACCGAACTTCTTTTGATGTACATTTCAGATTCAATCAGGGGGTCAGGTTTTCCGAGTTGACGATATTGATCTGGGTATATTCGAGATCATTGTCGTGTTTCTGGTTCATGAAGAGACTGTCACGCAGCATCATGATCGGCTTGTAGCCCTGGAGGTAGATGTTCTGTTCGATCGCGAAATCGACGATTCCTTCTTTGAGCAGATTGGCTGTAGCGGTTGAGACGTCATGACAGATCAGTTTGATTTTATATGGGCGCTGAGCCCGGCGTATGGCTTCGGCGCAGGCCGGGACACTTTCTGTTGCCATGTAGATGCCCCGCAGCTGGCTATTGCTGGCGATCGCCTGGGATACACGGTCAAAAACCATGCCATAGTCCTGGAAACCTTCTACAATCGCATAGCGCTCCGGACCAAACCCAAGCTCTGCCATCCGGTCACAAAAGCCGGAAACGCGGCGTTTGTGAGCATCGTATTCCAGATTCCCGGTGACAATCAGAATCTGGTCTTCTTCATTCAGGCAATTGATCATGATCTGGGCGGCAATGCGGCCGCTCTTGACCAGATTCTGGCCGACAAAGCAAATCCGTCTGCTCTGCGGGATGTCTGAATTGAACGTGATGACTGGAATATTGTCCTGGACCAATTCGTCGATTTTTTCCTGGATCGCGATCGTATTGCGGGCACAAATCGCAAAAGCAGAAACTCCAGTGTCAATCAGGCGGTCGATCTTTTCAAGGTACTCATCAGGTAATCCTGATTCGCAAGACTCCGCGATGATGTCAAGGCCAAAATCTTCGTTTTCCTTGCGGGCCTGTTCGATGCCACGCATGACTTCGGTCCCGAAATGCTGGCCGTAAGAGGTCGGGTACAGAACGGCGATTTTCTTGTTCTTGGTTTTGTAGGCCAATAAGCGGGCGGCTTTGTTGGGTATGAATCCAAGCTCATCGATTACTTGCAAAACCCGTTCGCGGATTTCAGGTTTGACATTAGGCCGATTGTTGACGACCCGATCCACAGTGCCTCTGGATACGCCAGCTTTGATCGCGATGTCGTTGATGGTTACTTTTACCATTGTCATTTACCTTTCGATCGCACTGTGCGGGGGCACAGTCAAAATATATCACCCATTAAACAGTCCGTCAAGCTATTGATTGTCGATTCTTACAATAAACATAAATCAACCCATGCTCTTTTGTGTATTATGTACAATCATGCAACCCTGATTTTAAAATGCGACTGTGCCCCCGCACACGTTTACATTTTATCGATTAGATCCCGAGGATTTCCTTTAGACAATTAGCATTGTAACAAAAAAACGGCAGAGCCGCTCACGCCAGGCATCTGCCGCTGGTTTACACCGTATTGATGAATGATTTATTTATTTGACACCGAGTTCGCGCTTGATCCTCTCGAGGGCTTCTGGGGCTTGGCGGTCCATCCGTTCCGGATAGCCGAAGTAGGAGACGCAGGTGATCGAGTCACCACCGACCTTGAAGGTGCGGTCTTTGAAATTCATCTCGCGCAGGGTCTCGAAGATGCCGGGGAAATCGACTTCGCCTTCGCCCATTGCGGTGTGCTGGTGGATCGCCATGCTCACACCGGGCGGATTGACGATGTAGCGGCAGTCGACCGTCTGGTTCATCGTGTCGGCCAGCAGAATGTGCGACAGATCGTCACCGGCGTATTTGAGCATGTGGCGGACATCGCCCTTGCCCTTGTCGTAGAAAAAGCCGTGCGAGGCCGAGTAGCAGTAGGTCAGGTTGTCGCTGCGGTAGGACTTGACCATGTCGCAGGTCTCGTCGTTGAGTTCGCAGAAATCGTAGGGGTGAGACTGGATCTCGACCCGGATGCCTTCCTTTTCAAACAACGGCAGTAGCTCGTCCATCGAGCGAAACCACATGCCATTGCAGATCTCGGGCTGGTTCGGGTCGCCGGACAGCTCGGTGTTGATGACCTGGACGCCCATGTTGACCGCGATCTCGACGATCTTCTTCCAGTTCGCCACAGCGTGCAAGCGCTGCTCCTCGGTCGGTCCGGACCAGCGGTAGACGACGATGAAGGACGAAATCTCGAGGCCGGTTTCCTTTAAAGCTTTTCTATACTCGGCTTCGGTTTCGCGCGAGAACAGGGGGTGTTTGTAGAAGGGGTTGATCTGCGGGTGGGGTGACTGCTCGATGTACTTGTAGCCCCAGTCGGCCACTTTGTGGACCATGTCATTGATGCTCATCTGCTTGGCGAGGACGTCGACGTCAAAGGCAATTTTCATGGGATGGTTCCTCCTTGCAACTTGTTTACATGTTTAAGTCCATTACAAAGCTTATTCATATTTCAGGTAAAACTCAGGGCATTTTTCCAGGTCTATTTTAACTACCGTTCCAGTCTCACGAGACCTGGAGGCCGCTTTGGCGGTGACTTGTCCGACGTAGCCATCCCAGGCCGTGGGGCCGTCCACGTGTCCGGCTTTGGTTGCGTTGATCCATTCCTGGAACTCCACGTTATAGGCATCGACAAAGCGCTGAGACCAGTCCGAGCAAATTGGTGTGATTCGACTGGCATAGGCGCGGACCATGGCATTGGGCGGTTCCGGCAAATTGAAGGTCCCATCTTCGCAGACAACTTCGCACTTGATGTCGTAGCCATAGCGGCAATTGACAAAGGATTCGACGTCGATTCGGACACCTGATCTTGTTGTCAGGATCATGATCTGTGGGTCTTGCAGCTGTGGACCTGCGTGGCGAGTCTTCTTACCAAACACCACTTCGGCAGTCGCATAGTCTTCATCGAGCAGCCAGCGCAAGACGTCAATTTCATGAATCATCGAATTTTCGACCGACATCGGGGTTGTGAAATCGTCGCCAACGGCAGCATTGCGATGGGCGCAGTGCAAGAGCAGTGGCTCACCGTAGGTCCGGTCATCAATCAGTTTTTTCAGCTGTCGATAACCGGGATCATAACGGCGCATGAATCCAACCTGGACGAGCTTTTTCCCACCAGCGATCTCCGCATCGACGATCCGCTTGCAGGCATCAGCTTCCGGAGCCAATGGCTTTTCGACGAAGACATATTTCCCGGCTCTGATCGCGGCCATGACATAAGGCTCATGGAAGGGATCGGCGGTTGTGACAACGACAGCGTCAATGCTGGCATCTTTGATCATGGCTTCTCCGTCAGCAAAGAAGGCCAGACCATATTTTTTTGCAACTGATTTGCCGAATTCCGTCTGGACATCCGAGCAGGCTATCACGCGTGCGCCTTGCAGGGTGTTGTTGATTCGTTCAATGTGGGTGCGGCCGATGGCACCCGTTCCGACCAGGCCAATTTTCAGTTCATGCATGGAATTTTCCTCTCCGCATTCCGCTCACATGCTACGAGGCCTGGTCGATGTCAAACACCATCTTCCACGCCCCGCAGCAATAGGACCGAAAACTTCAGCAGCGCGCCTGCCTGGATTATTTGTTGCGAGCCCGATCGAGAATGACCGCCAGGACAATGATGACACCTTTGGTGACCTGCTGGTAGTAAGCATTGATGTGCATCAGGTCCATGCCGTTGTTGAGAACACCGATGATCAAGGCGCCGATGATGGTTCCCTGGATCGAACCGATACCACCTGCCAGGCTGGTACCACCGATAACAGCACCTGAGATGGCATCCATTTCATAGGTAAGACCTGCAGTTGGCTGACCGGAGCTCAGGCGGGAGGCCAGAAGAATGCCGGATACAGCTGACATCATGCCTGCGTAGGAGTAAACAAACATCAAGTTCTTCTTGACATTGATGCCTGAAACGACTGCTGCCTGCTGGTTACCGCCGATGGCATAGATGCACTTGCCTGTCTTGGTATGGCGCAAAATGACATAAGACAGGGCACCTGCACCCAGGAGGACGTAGATCATGACCGGCAATCCGAGCCAACGACCAGAGCCAATGAAATCAAACTCTGATGTGAAGTTGGTGATGGGATGGCCACCACTTAAAATGTAAGCGACGCCACGGAAGGAAAGCATCATACCCAAGGTCGCAATGAAGGCTGGCAATTTAATAAAGGCAACGAAATAGCCATTGATGGCTCCGGCGACCAGGCCAACGAGCAAACCCATGAGGATTGGTACGATCAGCGGGTATTCGTCCGGATGGGCAAAATGGCTGGCGACGATACCGGCAACTGCGATGACCGAGCCAGAGGAAAGGTCAATACCAGTTGTGATGATGATCATGGTAACGCCAAAACCAACGATCGCGATCAGAGTAATCTGACGGATGATGTTGATGATGTTCATCGGCTTGAGGAAAGCGGGTGACAGGAAGGTCATGATGATCACGAGTAGTGCCAGGATGAAGTAGATGCTGTATTTATTGAGCAAATTCAGGATCGTTTTATTTAGATCTGATGAAGATTTGACAGACGCTTGAGCCATTGGGAACACCTCATTCTCTCTTGTATCAAATTATTAGGTTCAGGTGGCCTGGATGCCGGTGGCAAAACTCATGATCAAGTCCTGCGAGGCTTCCTTGCGATTGACAATACCGGTGACTTTTCCCTCATGCATGACGATGATCCGGTCACTCATGCCCATGACTTCAGGCAATTCGGAGGAGATCATAATGACAGATTTACCCGATTTGACGAGCTCACCCATCAAGGCATGGATTTCTGATTTGGCACCGACATCGATACCACGGGTCGGTTCATCGAGAATGATGATATCTGCATCGGTCAGCAACCATTTGGATAGTAAGACTTTCTGCTGGTTGCCACCGGAGAGATTCTTGACTTTCTGATCGATGGTCGGGGTTTTGATGCGCAGCAGTTTCTTTTGGTCTTCACAGATGCCATTGATGTTCGATTCATTCATGAAAATTCCACCGACCAGAAACTTGTCCAAACTGGCAGCGATGATGTTGTCCTTGACTGAGTGAGGTAAGAACAAGCCTGTCAATTTACGATCTTCCGTGATCAGGGCTAAACCGTTTTTCTTGGCATCTGCCGGGTTTTTGATCGAAACTTTCTGCCCTTTGACGAAGACTTCCCCTTCCTGAGCCGGATACAGGCCAAAAATAGTTTCCATGACTTCGGTACGCCCGGCGCCCATCAGGCCGGCAAACCCAAGAATTTCACCTTTTTTCAATTCGAATGAAACATTCTTGAATTTTCCTGTACGGGTCAGGTTCTTGACTTCCAGGACGGTTTCGCCAATGTCAGCTTCTACCTTGGGGAACAACTGGTTCAGTTCACGGCCGACCATCATGGTGACAATATCTTTGCGGGTCAGCTCTTCGATGCGTTTGGTGCCCACATACTGGCCATCCCGCATGACGGTCACATCATTGGCGATGTCAAAGATTTCATTCAGCTTATGCGAAATATAGATGATAGCCACGCCCTTAGCTGTCAGGGAGCGGATCATCTTATACAAGTGTTCGACTTCACGTTCCGTAATGGCCGAGGTTGGTTCGTCCATGATGATGATTTCCGAATCATACGAAATGGCTTTGGCAATTTCGATGAGCTGCATCTGGGCGATTGACAGGTCGACCATTTTCTTTTTGGGGCTAATCTTGATCTCGAGCTCACTCAGGAGTTTTTCCGTCCTGTCATTGAGTTCCTTCTCTTTGACCCAGAAATTTGCCGTGATCGGTTCACGACCCAGATAGATGTTTTCCGCAACCGTCATATGCGGTATGGATGTCAATTCCTGATGGATCATGGAGATCTTATGGTCCAGTGATTCACGAGGGCTGGCAAAAGAGACTTCCTTGCCGTTGAGGATGATGTTCCCTGAGTCGGCAGGTTGCAGACCACCCAGAATTTTCATCAAAGTTGATTTTCCGGCGCCATTTTCACCCATCAGCGCATGTACGGTTCCCTTGCGAACTTTGATTCCAGCCCGGTCCAGCGCTTTGACACCCGGAAAACTTTTTGAAATATCAACCATTTCGAGGATGTATTGATCTTGCATGGTCTCACTCATTTCTTTCAGAAGAATGGGGACCAGCCAGGTGACTGGCCCCCTTCTTACTTTGTAAAAGGTCTGATCGGGAACTTGTTATTTCAGAGAGTCGTAGATGGCCAGGTATTTGTCAGCTTCTTCCGGCATGACCAGGACATAGGGAACCATGACTTCTTTTTCAACCTGCTCACCCTTGATGACTTTGACAGCCAGATCGATGGCCATGGAGCCCTGACCCAGCGCATCCTGGAAGACGGTCAGAGCCAGTTTGCCTTCTTTGAGATATTTGAGAGCTTCCGGTGTGGCATCAATGCCGGCAACAACCATGCCATCGAGCATGCCAGCGGCATCGAGGGCTTTCATGGCACCAATAGCCATTTCATCATTGTGGCAGACGACGCCTTGGAACTTGCCAGCGAGATCAGACTGCAGGATGTTTTCCATCTTCTGCATGCCCTTGTCACGGCTCCATTCACCGGAGTCTTCTTTGATGATCTTCATGTCGGGGTAGTTGGCAAGTGTTTCGAGAACACCGTTGTGGCGTTCGATCTGCGGTTCGTGGCCATAGAAGCCTTGCAGTTCGATCAGGTCACCCTTGCCGCCCATGACCTGGGCAATGCCTTCCATCAGGATCCGGCCGGATTCGACGGTGTCAGAACCAGCGTAGGTGGTCAGTTTGTCCATTTCCTTGACCTTGGTGTTGCAGCCAATGATCGGGATGTTGGCTTCGACAACTTTGTTGACGAGGTTGACAGAAGCTTCAGCATCACCCGGGATGTAGATCAGAGCATCGACGCCCTGCGAGATGAAGTTCTCCGCCTGGTTCATCTGAGTAGCAGAATCGAATTTGCCATCAACAAAGACAAAATCATAATCCGGATACTGTTCAGCCTGACGCTTCATGCCGTCCATGATGTAGGCCTGGAACTGGGCAGACATGTCAGCGATCATGACGCCGACGACTTTCTTCTCACCGGCAGCAGGGGCTGCAGTGGTGGTTTCGCCGGCGGCGGCAGTGGTCGCAGCAGGAGCAGCAGTGGTGGCGGTCTGAGCGCAACCTGCGAGCAGGGTGAGGCTCATGGCCATGACCAGGACGAGAGCAAAGAGTTTCTTGATCGACATTCTATTTTCCTCCTCAAACTATTTATCAAAACTCGCTGCTAAACCTAGTTCATTCTTTATGTTCAGCAAGAGCTTTAACCACTCTCTTCGGGCCCGCGCCCGTAACGGGTAAATAAAAATTGCCAGAATTTGAGTTTAATTGAATATTAGACTTTTCGAGATCACTTTAGCGTCATTTAGAAAGGATTTGATGGTTAGATTTGATTATAAGTTGCTCTGATTCAGACGTGCTGATCGAAATCAATGAAAGGATCTAGAATGAATTTATATCTGCGGGCCCGAGCCCTTAAGTTAAATATACTGGCTGCATGTGTCCTTGTCAATCACTTGTTGTACACTTTGACAAATGACACTTAATGACTTTGCTTTATTTGTGCATTTTGTCATAGTCCTTCAATGATTGCTTCACACCGTTCAAAAAGAGCAAGACAACCACCATTGTCTTGCTCTTTTTTGGAGGAGAAAGTCTAACAGTCCAAGTTGTTGACTTTTCTGGAGATTGGAGGCCACCCTAATACAAGGATCGTTGGCGGATTACTGGCTAATGGTCATTTTGAGGGCGTCAATCGAGGTCTCGACCCCGGCTTCGACGGTCATGGTCAGGTCTTCCATCTCCAGCGAGACATCACCGTCATAACCGACCATATGTGCGACGGAGAAGAATTCTTTCCACCACTGCAGGTCCTTGCCACAACCGACCGCGACATAGTTCCAGGTGCGGTTTTCGCAATCAGTGACCGGCTTGGTCTCCAAAAGGCCGTTGACATCGACCAAGCCGCGCTCGATGCGGGCGTCTTTGCCATGGATGTGATAGATGGCACCTTTGAGAGCACGGGCTGCGGCGATCGGATCGGCGCCCATGGCCATCAGGTGCGAAGGATCGAGGTTGATGCCGACGACCGGACCCACAGCGTTTCTCAGCTTCCAGAGGGTTTCCGGGTTGTAGACGAGCATGCAGGGGAATTCTTCGATCGCGACCTGCTCGACACCATGGGCCTGGCAGTGTGCGACGAATGCCTTCCACCACGGGATGGCGACTTCTTCCCACTGGTACTTCAGGGCCGGAGCCATGTAGTCAGGCCAGGAGATGGTCGAGGTGATCCAGTTCGGGGTCTGGTCGCCAGGAGCGCCGGCCGGGCAGCCGGACATCATGACGATTTTTTTGACCCCGAGTTTGCCGGCCAGTTCGACCGTTTCGTAGGTGTTTTTGGTATGTGCAGCACCCATTTCACCGGGCGACAGCGGATTGCCGGAGCAATTGAGGGCGGAGATCCTCATGCCGCGCTTGTCCAGCTCGGCCTTGAAGGCGGTGATTTTGGCCGGGTCAGACAGCAGTTCTTTACGGTTGACATGGGGGCAACCGCCCCAGCCACCAGCGGTCATTTCGACAGCTTCGATCCCATAGGATTTGACTTTGTCGAGCATTTCCGGAAAGGGAAGGTTAGCGAATACATCGGTGCAGATTGCAAGTTTCATCGATTATCTCCTTTTTTGCGGCGGTTGTATTTGGATAAACTATTCGCAAACGTTTCTTATTCGAAATCGACCCAGGCAGCACCCGCATCGGCGGATTTGACGCAGGCAGTGACCCAGCGGATGCCATTGATTCCGGCATCGATATCCGGATAGACCAGGTTCTTGAGGGTTTCTTCATCACCGCGCATTTTGGCGTCGATCGCGATCGCGAATTTCAGATAAATGTTAGACCAGGATTCTGGCAGGCCTTCGGCATGGAGGGCACCGAGACGCTCATATTCATTGCATTCATCATAGAGGTAGGGCATGGCGCGGATCATCTTCTGGATCGGTGCACCCTGGACTTCATAGAGCAGTTCATTGGGCTGATTGTCGCTCCATTCGATGCTGGCCTTGCTGCCGATGATGCGGATGCGATGGCCATCCATGCAGCCAGCGTTGACGGCCGAGGTCCAGAGGCGGCCGACGACGCCATTTTCGTAGTGCATCAGGACATAGGCATTGTCTTCCAGTGGGGCGCGGCTGGGGATGAAACTCTGGCGGTCGCACAACAGTTGCTTGAGCTTGAGATCCGGACAAATCAGCTCAGACATGTAGAACGTATGGGTGGATAGATCGCCGAGGACGAAAGAAGGTCCAGCGATCTTGGGATCGACACGCCATTTCTGGCCTTCGCTGACTTTGTCGCCAGTCTCAGTGGCGGCAAAACCATGGGTGTAGCGAAGCTCGAGCATGCGGACTTCGCCGATGTCACCGTTTTGCACCATCTGGCGCATCTGGAGCAGCAGAGGATGTCCTGAGAAACCATAGGTAACACCCACGATCAGGTTTTTGGATTCGGCCAGAGCTTTGATCTCAAGTCCCTGCTCGACTTCAAAAAATAGCGGCTTTTCACAGATGACATGCAGGCCAGCTTCCAGAGCCGCCTTGGCAATTTCGTAGTGAGTCTTGTTCGGGGTCGCTATCGTAACCACTTCGACACCGTCCGTGCGCTTGGCTTCCTCGGCAAACAAGGTCTTGTAGTCGGGATAGCAACGGTCAGCAGCGACACCGATGTTGACGCCAAAATCACGGCCGCGTTCGGCATCGATGTCAAAAGCACCTGCTACAAGCTGGAAAGCGGTGTTGTCTCTGAGGCCACCCAAACGATGTTTGTAGCCGACATTAGCCGTACGGCCACCACCAACCATGCCCCAGCGCAGCGGACGAGCAATCTTTTTTTCTCCAATAAGCATTTTCTTCACCTCTCTGGTTATTGCGGGCCCGAGCCCGTTGTGCCGAAAAAATAATGGATACCGTGAAAGTTTGATTCTCGCAGTTCACCTGACTGGAGGATCTGAGCAGGAGTTATTGCCAGTTCGCACAAATCATTAGGTACGGATCACGGATCCATCTCTTACTTTCACTATACAGGATATTTTTGAAAAATCAACGGGCCCGAGCCCGTTTTTTAAAAATTTTTTTAGAGACTTTCTTTTTCGCGAATTTCAACCGTCGTTGGTACAAAATCAGAATCGGGTTTTTTGTTATTGAACAGGTATTCGAACAGGATCTTCACCGGTAGATAACCTTGGGAAATGGGATCTTGGCCGATGGTGAAATCGATCACATCTTCCTGAAGCAGCTCAATGACCTCTGGATATAAGTCAAAACAGACGACTTTGACTTTGCCAGCCATTTTCATCAGTTTGATTGCTTTACCGACTTCGGCGATTGGCCCGCCCGTCACGTAGATACCATTTAGATCAGGGTGCAGGCGTAGCAAATCCATTGTTTTCTGGAAAGTGACGATCTTATTCTCATGGGTTTCAATCACATCCGTGACTTCTATGGCTGGATAGCGCTCAGATAGCAGCTGGGTAAATCCTTCCTGACGTAGTTCCAGTGCGGCCAAGGTTGTGGAGCCGGTGATGATGGCGGTTTTGCCCTTGCGGTTCAAGAGTTTGCCCATCAGATTTCCGGCCACCCGGCCGGCTTTGAGCAAATCCTGGCCAACGAAACACATACGGCCGCTGTCCTTGAGATCCGAGTTGAACGTCACGACTGGTATGCCCTGCTGGACGACCTGGCGCACCTTCTCTTGTAATTGCATGTCATCAGCAGGACGCAGGATGATCCCTGCCACATTGTGCTGAGCTAAATAGTCCAAGGTAGCAGTCTGCTGGGCGATATCGTAGTCTTTCGTCAGGTAGTATTCGATTTTGATGCCAAACGCTTTGTATTCCTGATAGGCCTTTTCCATGCCAATCTTGGCAGCCTGTGTGAATTCAATATCTGGCATGATCACGGCAATCGTCAGCTGCTTATGCTGGAAAGCCAATGCCTTGCCGATGATATTGGCCTCGTAGCCCAGATCATCGGCAATTTTTTGGATTCGATCGCGCACTTCGTCGCTGACACCAGGACGGTCATTCAAGACTTTGTCCACGGTCGACCGGGCGACTCCGGCAATTTCGGCTATTTGCTTGATCGTTACACGCATTGGGAATACCAGCTTAATTTCTTATTCGCCCTTCAATCGGGCGCGGGCACGCTGCCTTTTTATAAATCTAGGCGATTTTTTGCGGTACGTCAAGCAATCGACTACAGAGGTTCATAATATCCATTTGCACATGAGTGATTTTTACGAAAGCAACCGTCTAAAGCGAATAGAGCACGTGCTCTTATTGTATTCAATTTCATATTTTGAACGCTTTGCCATCATTTTTTCTCTATTTGTTCGTACATATTTTTGTGCATATTATCTATCTGCAAACGCTTGCAGGCTGCCATAATGGCAATATTCACAATCGCCAATTGACATTCTGATCGGATGGATCTAATATGAGCCCATAGCGAGCACGTGCTCGTAGAAAGTGAGGACGATCGATGCGGGCAACTCTCAAGCAAATTGCAGAAATGTCAGGTGTCCATCGTTCCACCGTCGACAAAGTCCTACACGGTCGTGAAGGTGTCAGCCCGGAAGTCCGCGATCGCGTACAGAAAATCATCGATGAACTGGGCTATCAGCCCAATGCTATTGGCAAAGCTCTCGCCCAGCAGAAAAATCCCAAGGTCATTGCAGTCTTGTTGCTGAGAGTCGATGCGCAGAAGGAAATTCGAAACGGTATCGAGTCCGCTTACGATGAATTGAAAAGCTTTGGCCTGAAACTGGAGTACTTCATCAGCCGCGAGGATGATTCGGTTGAGCAATTGAGTTATCTGACCATGCTCACCAAACGCAAAATTGACGGTTTGCTGATCATGCCAATTGACCATCCAGACATTATCAAGTCCATTAACACTCTCACCGACAACAAAGTACCTGTCATTACGATCAATACAGATCTTCCAGACAGCAAACGAATCTGTTTTGTTGGCCAGGATTCTGTCAAAGCGGGACGCGTCGCCGGTGAATTGCTCGGCGAAATCATTGGCGGCAAAGGCAGAGTTGCCCAGATCACGAGCTCGGAACGGATGCTCTGCTCCGTCGAACGCCAGAACGGCTTTGAACAAGTGATCCGGGAGCGTTATCCGGAAATCAAGATTGTCGATACATTGGAAACCTATGAGGAAGCCTTGGTCGCATTTCAAAAGACGATCAACTTGATCAATACCCACAAAGATCTCAACGGAATCTATGTTACCTGCGGCAATGTCAGTGAAGTAGGCCGCGCGGTCCGGATGCTCAATTGCGAAAATCGCATCAAGATCATCAGTTTCGACCTCTATCCGGAGATCACAAAGCTTGTTCACACCGGAATTATCAACTTCACCATCGGGCAAAACTTGCCAGCCCAGGGTTACAAAGGTCTGAAAGTCCTGTTTGATCTGGTATTTGCCAACAAAATGCCAGCTTCAACCTTTATCGGGACGGCCATCGACATCCGTATGCGCGAAAACATCAACATCGAGTAAGGTAAAAACACATCTCACGTCAGACTGGTTCTATTTTTACCCTTTAAGAGCACGTGCTCGCAACTAATCATCTAATATTACACAATTCGAACAGATTGTAACAGAAAAGGAAATTTGGGAGGCGAAAGAGTATGGATCAAACGACCAGCCCGTACGTCCTGGAAATGAGGGAAATAACCAAGTCATTCCCGGGCGTCCTGGCATTGGATCGAGTCAGCCTGAAGGTCCGACCCAGCACGGTCCATGTGCTGTGTGGCGAAAATGGCGCTGGCAAATCAACCTTGATGAAAGTCCTGAGCGGTGAGCACGTCGTCGATTCAGGCGAAATCTATTTCAATGGTGCCAGGCTGGAAAACCAGAACACCAAGGCCGCGTTGAACATGGGCATCGCCATGATCCACCAGGAACTAAGCCCGGTCATGGACATGACGATCGCCGAAAACATCTTCCTCGGCCGCGAACCTTCGACAGGCGGCGGTGTCCTGAACATGTTTGTCGACTTCAAGTCCATCTATGAAGAGACGCAGAAATTGCTCGACAAACTGGGTCTGAAGTACAATCCCCGCATGAAAATGCGCGATCTGAGCATCGCCGCCCAGCAATTGATCGAAATCACCAAGGCCATCTCCCGCAAAGCGTCCCTGATCATCATGGACGAACCGACCTCGGCGATTACGGACAAAGAAGTCGACATGCTGTTCGACCAGATCACAGATCTCAAAGCCAATGGCGTGGCCATCATCTACATCACCCACAAGATGAACGAAATTTTCCAGATCGCTGACGACATCACCGTCATCCGCGACGGTCAGTATGTTGATTCAGGACCTGCCACTGCTTACACGGAAAACAAGTTGATCAGCCAGATGGTTGGCCGTGAAATCACCAACATCTTCCCCAAGATGGATGCCGAAATCGGCGACGTGGTGCTGGAGGTCCGCAACCTGACGCGCACCGGTGTTTTTGAAAACATCAGTTTTCAAGTTCGCAAAGGTGAGATATTCGGCCTGGCCGGACTGGTTGGTGCTGGCCGCACAGAAGTCGCCCGTGTCATATTCGGCCTCGATCCAGCAGACAGTGGCGAAATCCTGATGCATGGCAAACCGGTCAAAATCCGCAACACGACGGCTGCGATCAAAAACGGCATCGCGATGGTTTCCGAAGATCGCAAGAACGAAGGACTGGTCCTGGTCCGCTCCTGTATGGAGAATATTTCCCTGGCCAACCTCGATAAATTCGCACCTGGCCTGTTTTTGAATCTGAAAAGCGAAAAAGAACTCGCGGAAAAGATGAAGGAAAAGCTCAGGGTCAAAGTCCATAACTTGCAGGTCAAAGTCGGCACCTTGAGTGGCGGCAACCAGCAAAAAGTCGTCATCGCCAAATGGCTGCTTGGCGACCTGAATGTCCTGATCCTCGATGAGCCTACGCGCGGCATCGACGTCGGTTCGAAATCGGAGATCCACCGCCTGATGTCAGAACTGGCCCAGCAAGGTCTGGCGATCATCATGATTTCCTCGGAATTGCCGGAGATCCTGGGTATGAGCGACCGAGTCCTGGTCATGCACGAAGGCGAGGCCACAGGTGAAATTTCAAGAAAAGATGCTTCACAGGAAGCGATCATGACCTTAGCAACGGGGGGAAAATTATGAGCACCAATCCAGTCCAGACTGCAGATTCGAAAAAGAGTTTTCTCTCGGATCTCAAATCCATGGGGTTTGCCGGAATCTACAGAAAATACGGTACGGCCCTGATCTTCATCGGCATCCTGATCCTGGCAACCTTGTCCAGTGATGTGTTCTTGTCACAGAGCAACCTGACCAACGTGCTGCGCCAAGTTGTCGTCGTTGGCCTGCTCGGCTGTGGGGTCACGTTCATCATCATCCTCGGCCACATCGACGTTTCGCTCGGTTCGGTCGTCGCCCTTACCGGTACGATTGCGGCCAGTGTCATGCAAATCACGCAAAACCTGCTCTTGGCAGTGTTGGCCGGCATTCTGGTCGGTATTGTGGTAGGCGCCATCAATGGTTTTGTCATCACGGCTTTCAATATCCCAGCCTTCATCATGACTTTGGCGACCACGACAGTGGCCCGCGGTGCGATCCTGATCTATACCGGTGGCATGCCTGTCTCTAATCTGGGCAATTTCAAAATTATCGGACAAGGCGACATCGGCCCGATCCCGATCTCAGTCATCATCTTGGTCGTCGTCATCGCCATTTCCTGGGTCCTTTTGAACCGCACCAAATTTGGCCGCTATGTCTATGCCGTCGGTGGCAATGTCAAAGCTGCAGTCGCATCCGGTATCAATGCCAGCAACATCGTCCGCAAAGCGTTCATCTACAACGGCATCCTGACCGGCATCGCCGGCATCGTCCTGATGTCTCGCATCAACTCCGGTCAGCCAGCTGCTGGTGTCGGCTACGAATTTGACGCCATCACCGGTGTCGTCGTCGGCGGAACCAGCCTGATGGGCGGTACGGGCACGATCATCGGCACGATCATCGGCTGCCTGATCGTCGGTGTCATCAACAACATCTTGAACCTCCTGAGCGTCAGCTCCTACTGGCAGCAAGTCGTCAAAGGCCTCATCATCCTGATCGCCGTCATCCTTGACGTCATGACTAAAACAGCCCGGGTTTCGAAAAAGAAAGCCTGATCCATTCATTTCGCAAAACTATTCTCACGGTTCAATTGATTTTTTAAAGGGGGAGTGCCTGGAATCACGTTCTCGAATACTGTCCATTCCATCAGACTGGAACAACCAAATTTGCTCACACGATTGTGAAGTCCTTATGGCCCTGAGTCATCCAAAAAACAGTCCAAGTTGTCCATTTATCCAAAATACTGAGGAGGGTGAATATGAAAAAAGTACTCGGTTTGATCCTGATTCTGACCATGATGGTCGCTCTCGTTGCCGGTTGTGGCACTGCTTCGACCACCACCGCAGCTCCAGCTGCCACCACTGCAGCCGCTGGCGAAACCACAGCTGCCGCCGCTGAGAAGTTTGTTGTCGGCTATACCAATCTGGCTGACACCGACGTCTTCACCATGAGCCGCAAGAACGCTTTCATCGAAGCCGTCAAAGCGGATCCGAGCATCGAAATCAAGTTCGCTGATGCCAATGGCGATATCCAGAAGCAGCTCGACCAGATCAATACCTTCATCGCCCAGAAAGTCAACGCGATCATCATTGTTCCGGTTGACTATGACGGCATCGTCCCTGGCGTGGAAGCCGCCAATAAGGCCGGTATCCCGGTCATCGCTCTGGGCATCCAGTCCAACGGTGGCAAATATACCTATGTTGGTTCCAAGAACTATGACGCTGGAAAAATGCAGGGCGAATTCATGGCCAAGAATCTGCCAGAAAATGCCAAAGTTCTCTACCTTGAAGGTGAACCTGGCCTGTACCACTCCACTGAACGCAAGCTTGGCTTTGCCGATGGTCTGAAATCCCGCACCGATATCACCATCCTCGACAGCGTCACAGGCAACTATGACAAAGCCAAGGGCATGAACGTCATGCAGGACTGGATCCAGAAGTATCCGAACGCCACCGATTTCCAGGCTGTTGTCGCTGCCAATGACCAGATGGCCCTCGGCGCCATGGAAGCTCTGAAAACGTCCGGCCGTCTCGAAGGTGTCATGATCTCCGGTATCGACGGTGTCAAAGACGCTCTGACCGCCATCAAAGCCGGCGAAATGTCCCAATCCATCTTCCAGAACGCGGTCGGCCAGGCAGACGGTGGTTTCCAAGTCATCCAGATGCTGAAGAAGGGCGAAGATCCGGGCGAACAGTTCGAAGTTCCTTTCGAATCCATCGACAGCACCAATGTTGATACCTACATGGCATTGGTCAAGTAAGATCATCTTTAATCGATCGTCCAGCAAGTGATCACGACTCAGGGCTTGTCCTTCACTTCTACTGGTTTATAGATCAATCCCTATCATACAGTGGTTCTACCCCCGGGAATTGTCAGAAAAAGTCAGTTCCCGGGGGCGACCAGACTCCCCTGGCAAATTAATTCATTTGAAAACCAAGGTCAGAGTGCCAATAACAGGCTGGATAAACAAAAGTGATTTATACAGGCTTTTGTTGCAAGACTGCCACTCTGAAACCATTCTTACTAACTCGATCCCGAAAACTTTCCAACTTTTTATCCAACACTAAAGGGGGCTTTCCAACATGGAACTCAAAATTGGCCTGGTCGGAACAGGCGCCATCGGTCGCACACACATTGAACGAATCAACAACACCCTGCAAGGCGCACGCGTGATTGCCTGTTCGGATGTCCATACAGAATTCGGCAAATCCGTTGCTGAAAAATATGGCCTGGCATTTTTTGCCGATGGCGAAGCCATGATCGCCGATTCATCAATTGATGCGGTTGTCGTCACCACGGCCGACCCGTTCCATGAGCAGTATGTCATGGCAGCGATCAAGGCCGGTAAATATGTATTTGTCGAAAAGCCGCTCGCCCCTGAAGCTGAGGCCTGCAAGAAGATCGTCGATGCCGAAATGGCTGGCGGCAAAAAACTGGTCCAAGTCGGATTTATGCGCCGCTACGATCCCGGCTACCGTCAATTAAAAAAGCTGGTTGTAGAAAAAACCTATGGCGAACCCCTGCTTCTGCACTGTGCCCATCGCAATGCCTCCGTTCCTGATGATTTCACCACCCCCATGTCGGTTGAAAACTCGATGATCCACGAAATTGATGTCCTGCGCTGGCTCTTGGGTGAAGACTATGCCACCGCAGAAGTCGCCTTTGGCAAGAGAACTCGCAATGCTGCCGGTCACCTGCAAGATCCGCAGGTCATGATCCTGACCACCAAGTCGGGTGTCCGGATCGATGTCGAATCCTTTGTCAATTGCAAATACGGCTACGACATCAAATGCGAAGTTGTCTGCGAAGAAGGCACGATCAATCTGCCGGAACCAGCCAACGCCATGGTTCGCACCAACGCCGCCCGGGTGACCCCGATCTGCTCGGACTGGTCCCAGCGCTTCGTCGATGCTTACAACGTTGAATTCCAGGAATGGATCAACGCGACCAAAGCCGGCCGCGTCGATGGTCCGACAGCCTGGGACGGCTACGTCGGCCAGGTCACTGCCAAAGCCGCCTCCAAAGCGCGCGAGGCTGGTACAGTGGTCAAGATCGACATCGAGGATTGTCCAGAATTCTACATGTAATTCTCGATCTTGTGATGCGCAATCAAGCTTCATTGCCAAATTGATTCTGGAGGAACCATCCCATGAAAATTGCCTTTGATGTCGACGTCCTGGCCAAGCAGATGAGCATCAACGACATGGTCCACCAGGTGGCCGACTGGGGTTACAAGTACATCGAACAGTCACCCCACCCGCGGATCAATCCCTTCTACAAGCACCCCCTATTCTCGCGCGAAGCGGAAGCCGAGTACCGCAAAGCTTTAAAGGAAACCGGCCTCGAGATTTCGTCCTTCATCGTCGTCTACCGCTGGTCC
>SABL01000121.1 GCA_009928985.1 Clostridia bacterium | reverse complement strand
TGCTTTTGTCCGGCCTGATCATGGCAGCCATGGGCTTTGACCCGGTAGCCGCCTACCTGGCGATCGCCAAGGGGTCTTTTGGATCCACCCGCGGCCTGATCAATACCGTCACCGTCGCCATCCCGCTGTTGATCGTTGCCTTGGGCCTGTCGATCAGCTTTTCGATGCGGTTCTGGAACATTGGCGGTGAAGGCCAGATGGTCATGGGTGCAATTTTTGCCACCTATGTGTCCCATCAGCTGCCGGAATCCACGCCCGCTGTCGTTTATTGGGTTGCCATGGCCCTGGCTGCGATGCTGGGCGGTGGTCTCTATGCCCTGATCCCAGGTCTGTTCCGGGCTTATTCCGGCACCAATGAAACCCTGTTCACCCTGATGCTCAATTACGTCGCGATCAAGGTCGCCGTATTCCTGCGCCTGGTGCTCTGGAAAAACCCGGCTGCCAAAGGTTTCCCCCAGATCAAGGCTATCCCCGAGGCAGCCCACCTGCCCAAGCTTTTTGGCATTCACATCGGCTGGATCGTCGCCCTGGTGGTCACCGTTTTTGTCGCTGTTTACCTCAAATACACCAAACGCGGTTATGAAACCCGCGTGGTTGGCGAAAGTGAGCGGACTGCCCATTATGCCGGGATCAATGTCCGCCGCGTCCTGGTCGGGGGTGTCGCCCTGTCTGGTGCGATTGTCGGTCTGGCTGGCTTTGCCAAGCTCAGTGGTGTGTCGCATGTCCTGTCGGAAAGCATCGGCGGCGGCAATGGTTTCTCCGCCGTCATCGTGGCCTGGCTGGCCCAGCTCAACGCGCCCGTCATGATCTTGATCGCCTTGCTTTTTGCCGCCATGGAGCAAGGCGCCATGGGCATGGAACTGGCCTTGAAGATCCCGGTTTCCGTGTCCGACGTCATCAAAGGCCTGATCCTGTTCTCGGCCCTGGCATCCGAGTTTTTCATCTCCTACCACGTCGTCATTGAAAAAGGTCCGCGGGCCCTGCTCCGCCAATACCGTCGCCTGGGCCAGAAAAGCACACAAGCCGAAGCCGCAGAAGGGGAGGACCAGACCTGATGGAAAGCTCAATGATGATCGCCCTTTTTATAGCCTCTGCCGTGCGCATGGCCGTACCGCTGCTTCTGGGAACCTTGGGCGAATCCCTGACGGAACGGGCTGGCAACCTGAATCTCGGTGTCGAAGGCCTGATGATGATGGGCGCTGCCACTGGCTTCATCGCCGCCTACCACACGGACAACATCGCCCTCGCCATCCTGGTCGGCATGCTGGGTTCCGGCTTTGGCGCCCTGCTCTATGCCATCCTGACCATCACCTTCCGCACCAAACAAGACGTCACAGGTCTGGCATTGACGATTTTCGGCACCGGTTTTGCCAATACCCTGGGCAAAAGCCTGGCCAACCAGAACACACCACCAGCCATCCGTGAATTTGCCCAGGCCACTCCGCTGCACCTGCCGCTCGAACCGGTCACCAGCCTGCCCGTGCTCGGTCCGGTCCTGGCTTTTATCGACACGGCCTTCCTGCAGCACAACTGGTTTGTTTACCTGACTTTTGTCCTGGCTGTGCTGGGCTGGATCTATCTGTTTCGCACCCGTGAAGGACTCCACCTGCGCATGGTCGGTGAAAACCCCGCTGCGGCCGATGCCTCTGGCATCCGGGTCATCGCTGCCAAGTACGTCCATGTGGTGCTTGGCGGTATCCTCTGCGGCCTCGGCGGCGTCTACATTTCCGTCGTCAATGTCGGGACATACCTGGAAAACATTGTCGCTGGCCGCGGCTGGATCGTCGTCGCCCTGGTCATTTTCATCCGCTGGGATCCCTTGAAGGCGATTGCCGGCTCACTGTTGTTTGGCGCCCTCGAGATCGTCGGCTTCCGGATCCAGCACATTGAAGGCCTCTCCAGCATCCCGATCTTCTCCCAGTACGCGATCGACATGTACCCCTACCTGATGACGATCATCGTCCTGGTCATCACCTACGCCCGGAAAAAGGCCTACCAGGGCCCGGCCGCACTCGGCGTACCCTATTTCCGCGAAGACCGCTGAGGCCAGGGCTGCAGGCTCTGACATCAATTTTTGTATCAAGGGAACCCTATCAGTTTTGTTTTCGTCTAATCCCTGACTGGCTAAGGAAGGTCCGGCCTGATCCGGACACCCTTCAGCCATGATCTCAATGAGGGAGGCGAACGACAATGAAACGGATAGTGGTTCTTTTTCTTTCTCTGCTGCTTGTTGTCCTGCCCGTGCTTGCCGGTTGTGATACATGGCCAGGGCGTGTTGATTCAGGCCCCACATCCGGGCCGACGGATCCGAGTGAGACGACGATCCAGCCAACCCCTGCTGACCCAAAGCCTGTGACCTATGACGATCTGATCGCACAACTGCGCAAAATGGCATCCAATCCGGCTCAGGAGCAATACCGGATGTATGCTTTCCCTGAGGCCGCCATGGAAAAAGATGCCGGGCTCGCCCCAGGCAGCCAGGCAGCATCGCCTGCCGCCAATCCGGACCACTCCCAGACCAACATCCAAGTCCAAGGTGTGGACGAGGCTGATCTCGTAAAAACGGATGGTCGCTTTCTCTATGTCGTGGCCAACAACCGCCTCAGCATCATCGACGCCCGGGATCCGGCCCGGATGCAGGTCGTCTCGAGCCTGACTTTTGCCGCCAACCGCGAGACCGATGCCATTTACCTGAATGAATCGATCCTCGAGATCTTCCTCGATCCAGAGCATGACCGCCTGACGGTCTTGCTGGCCGGGTACAGCCCAATCCAGGCGGGTCGCACCTACACGACAACACAGGTGTATGACATCACAAACCGCTCTGCCCCGCAACTGGTGCGCCAGTTCAGCCAGGACGGCAACTACGTCACCTCGCGCAAGATTGGTTCCGTCGTGACCGTCGTCACGAATGAATACAAGTATTGGATCTGGCCGATGCTGGACGAGACAGTCCAAGGTGAGCTTTCACCTGAGCTGGCTTTCCCCGCCACTGCATCCTCGGACACAGGTGCTGGATTTGACGCAAGATCTGGCCCAAGATCTGGGACCGGGCAAGACTGGCAAACGGTCAACCCAGATCAGTTGACGATCCTGCCGGAAGGCGACCCGGGCAGCCAGACCATCCTGGCCTCCATTGATACCGTGGCGGTTGAAAAACAACCAGAAATCCTTGCCGCTGTCGGTGTGAACGGGACTGTCTATTGCTCAACTGAAAATCTCTACCTTTTCGGCATGCGCACCGTCTGGCCGGAACGAACCCAAGAAGATGGCCTGGCAAAAGATGAGATCTGGCCCGGGCCCTATGAGACTCACACGGAAATCTATCGTTTCAGCTTGGCAGGCGGTCGCATCGCCGCATCTGGTCAAGGCTCGGTTCCCGGCACCGTGATCGGCCAATACAGCTTCGACGAATACCAGGGCTACCTGCGGGTGGCCACCACGACCGGCCAAACCTGGTCGGGTCGCGCCGATCCTTCCGAGAATCACGTATTCGTTCTGGACCAGGATCTCAAGCAAGTCGGTCAAGTTACGGGTCTGGCTGAAGGCGAAACCATTCGCTCAGTCCGCTTCATTGGTCCGCTCGGATACGTGGTCACCTTCCGCACGACAGATCCTCTGTTTGTGATCGACCTGCATGACCCTCGGTGGCCGAAAGTGGCCGGTGAACTGAAGATTCCCGGCTACAGCGCTTACCTGCACCCCTATGGTGACGACCGACTCATCGGCATCGGCTATGATGTCGGCCTCGATGGCGAGACCGCTTTTGAAAAAGGACTGAAAGTGTCCCTGTTCGACATCGCTGATCCAACCCGGCCAGCAGAACTCTCGACACTGATCCTCGGCAGCCGCGGCAGCTCGACCGAGCTGAGCTACAATCCCCGCAGCCTGCTGTTTTCCGAGGCGAAAAACCTGGTCGCATTCCCTGCCCTGCTGACAGAAACGACTACCGACAGCCGCCTCGAATACGGTCAGCCCAAATTCCAGGGCCTCGTCGTCCTGACCATCGCCAACGACCGCATCGTCCTGCGCGGCGGCGTGACCCACGCCGACCCGACAGGGCCTGCGCCGGATGAAGATCCGTACCTGGTGTATTACGGTGACGATGCCATCCGCCGTGGTGCCTTCATCGGCAACACGCTCTTCACCATCTCCAACCGCCAGATCGTCGCCAGCGGATTCGACACCCTGGCCCGGATCAGCTCGGTCGAGTTGCCGAAGGCCGGATGAGCTGACTGTACTGAAAATTGATCACGCTGAACCTCTCAGAAGAAAAGAAACTGATTCAGGCCCAAGTCCGACACCCGTTCCGGAAGCAGGGTCAGACCTCAGCCCAAGTCCGACACCAATTCCGGAAGTAGGGTCAGATACAAATCGTTGATATATTCTATATAAAACCGTAAAAGTGCTGGCTTTACTGGCTTTTACAAAATAACCTTGTCAACATACTCAAAAGGGGTCAGACCCTGCTTCAGAAGCAATGTCAGACCCCAGAAAGGAAACCAGGTATCAAAATAATCTGAAGAAGCTACTCTCGCAAGCGTTTTCAGGTAAACACACCAATCAATTGGCAACAATCGTGTCCGACACCCGTTCCGGAAGCAGGGTCAGTTGCGACCACTCGCCGCCGCACCCCGCCGCGATCCCGCCCCCGGCCTTCCGGCCGCGTGCGGTTTCGCTATCACTCGCCCGCCGCGATCCCGCCCCCGGCCTTCCGGCCGCGTGCGGTTTCGCCGCTACTTACTTCGCAGTCTCGTCCTCGACCGGGATGCTCGGGATCGGCACGTCGATTTCGACGTCGGTGGCATAGTCGATACCGGGCTGGCGGAAACCGAACATCTGGAAGAAGTCGTCCCAGTAACCGACGATGTCGCAGTAGTCCGCGGCATTTTCGGTGGCCACGATCGGCCAGATGCGGTCGACTGCCTGCTGGACGTCGGGGCGCATTTCCCAGTCATCAACCCGCAGATAGCCAGCTTCATCAAGGACCGGACTGAATGGCGTCCCGGCAGCCCCGGCCTCGCCCGCGCCATACAGCTTATCCTTGAACAAACGATACATCTGCTCGATGCAGCCTTCGTGCACGTTCATTTCCTTCATGACCTTGTACAGGATGGAAATATAGAGTGGCACGACCGGAATGGCAGCGCTGGCCTGGGTGACCAGGGCTTTGTTGACCGAGACGTATGCTTTGACGTTGGACATTTCGCGCGTCATGGCCTTGGCAGTCTCGTACAGATGACGCTTGGCCTGGCCGATCGAACCATTGAGGTAGATCGGATGGGTCAGTTGCGGACCAATGTAGGAATAAGCGATGGTGACCGTCTGGGGTGCAAGCAGGCCGGCGGTATCGAGGGCCGAAAGCCAGTCCTGCCAGTCTTCACCACCCATGACCTTGACCGTGGCTTCGACTTCCTCGGGGGTTGCCGGCGTGATCGCAACCGGGACGATGGCATTGGTGCGCAAATCAATTGTCTTGTTCTCGTAATCACCGCTGGTGGTCTTGAGAACGGAGTTGTACACGGTGCCATCAGCCAGGGTGCGGCGTGGCGAGGCCAGGCTGTAAACGATCAGGTCGACCGATCCAAGGTCCTCGCGGATCATCTGGATGACTTGGTCTTTGACCTCAGTTGAAAATGCGTCCCCGTTGACGGTCTTGGCATAAAGACCTTCGGCCAGCGCGCGCTGCTCGAAAGCGGCTGAATTGTACCAGCCAGCCGAAGCGGTGCGGTTGTTGCCGGCTGGTTTGTCAAAAATGACACCGATGGTGGCAGCACTGCTGGCGAAAGCCGCGCTGATGCGCGAGGCCAGGCCGTATCCGGTGGAGGCACCGATGACCAGGACTTTTTTCGGGCCATCGATACGGGGTTGGGATTTGACATAATCAATTTGCCGGTTGACGGCAACAGCGCAGCCAGCGGGATGGGCGGTGGTGCAGATGAATCCGCGGGTTTTGGGTTCGACAATCATGGGAAAGCCTCCGGGAAAGCAAATAGTTTGAATACCAAAGAATCTATGCCTATTGTGAACAAAAAGATGTCATTTGACAAGTTTTCCACAGGGCTGTGCTAAAATATTGTCAGACTACTCAAGATAGCCCCGTTTACCGGGAACTTTTCCTGTCAGGTCCCGTCAAAAGACCAAAACCGGTTATCGGTCGCGAACGGAGTGTGGGACATCAATGAAGCTGCGAGAAAAATTGCACCGGGATTGGCCAGCGGCCTTTTTTCTGGCGCCCAGCCTT
>SABL01000381.1 GCA_009928985.1 Clostridia bacterium | reverse complement strand
TTGGTGGTTATCGCCCATGACTACACGCAATTTGGCAATATCAACAGTGGCATTGGTTCGGATTTGCCAACGCAAGCGTATCGTTACACATTCAATGGTGTGACAGGTGACTGGACCGATACCGCCAGCCAGACTTATACCGCCAACGGGACAGTTCTTGTTGAAGTTCGTGACAACTCGGGCAATATCGAGACCCAAACGGTGATCATCGACCGGATCGACAAACTGGCTCCTGACAATGGCAGCATTGAGCAAGTTGACCAATATACTGCTGATGACTGGTATAACAGCAGCCAGACAATCCGTGCCACTTTCCAGATCACTGAAGGGACGTCCGGGTACAAAGGCAGTCAGGAGTGGCTGCAATACAGCATCGACGCGGGTCAGACCTGGATTGATGCAGACTCCTTTGCCGTTGAAACATCTGCTCGGGATCAGGCAACCACAACCGTCATGTTCCGGGTCATTGACGAGCTTGACCGGAATTTCCTGATTGAACCTTCTGCCATTGTCAATCTCGACACGACAGCGCCGATTGCAGAGTCGATCCAGGTGTTTGGTCAGGAACCTGAACAGGCCCAGCAAAGCCTGCGCGAGCTCCTGCAGGGAATGACGCTTGGACTGTTCTTCGACGAAACGCTGACCGTATCTGTTCAGGCAGATACAGCTGCCCAGATCAGTGGTGTGTCCGAGATCCGGGCCTATGTCTCCAATCATGAGACGCCACAAGCAATTGCTGTGACAGATGCGGTCTGGTCCGGATCCGCAGCTAAAGTTTACACGGGACCTTTCACCTTGCCAGTCAATGATCCACATCGCGGGATCATCTATGTTCGTGTGACCGACAAGGCGGGCAACCAGACCGTGATCTCGACCGAACTGGTCGTTGTGGATGCGACAAAACCCAGCGCACCGGTCGTTCTGGCCCAAATCCTTGCTAATGGTCAGCCAGGGGATCCTTATCAGGCTGGAATCTGGGTCAACCAGGATGTCCGGTTCGCGCTTTCGGGCAGTGGCAACACAGTTGCCGGCGTCGACCGGTATGAATACGCCACCCGCCCAGCTGGCGCGGCTGCCTGGAGCAATTGGCAAAAAGCGATCGACAACACATTCACCCAACAGGTGGTAGACGGGCAATTTGAAGATCTCGAAATCAAATTCCGGGCGGTTTCGCGC
>SABL01000380.1 GCA_009928985.1 Clostridia bacterium | reverse complement strand
AGTTCGCTTTCCAGCGCCAGCGGCAGGCGGTCACTGCGGTGGGAACCCTTTTTACGATCATCGCTCCAGCCATTGAGCAGGCGGTATTCCTCGAGATCAATCAACAAGATCAAGAGCGAAAAATTGGGGTGCGCCAAATGGGCTTTGATCCGGTAGAGTTCGCGGAAAATATCGTGCGGATTGCCGCGTTTGGGCGACAGCCGCGGGTTGCTGACCAGCCCGGTTTGCGGATCGATCCAGAGCAGCCACTTGCGCGCAGGCATCGGGTAGACGACGGTGACGGGGTACTGAGGTAGAAATTTTGCCAGTTTGGCATTGAGTTTATGAAAATGGCGGGTCTGGATTTCATGGATGCGCGAGCCGTCAAAACAGTCGACATGGAAAGAACCGATCTTGATCTCCTGGTTGGCCGGATCTGGTTCAATGTAAGATTTGACGATTGCATGCAAAGCCTTTTCACCGAGTGTCCCGATGCTCGATGCAGCCAAACCAGCAGTTCCAGAAGAGCCTATGCCAGAAAGGTAATTTTGCCGAACGGTCTCAAAGTGTGATTTGTCCATTGGTATTCTATAATTGCCCAAAAAGGGACGGGGTCCCTTTTTGGGCAAATCTCCTTCTCAGAGTGTAGCATGAAGTCAAGCAATCTTTGTTAAAATGAAAGGGATGGAAAGATAATTGTTGAATATCACGGAGGTGTCACATGCGTTATCGGGAAATCGGCCAGTCAGGCCTTCAGGGTTCGGTTGTGTCATTAGGAACGTGGGCGGCTGGTGGCGATGCCAGCTGGGGCGGACGCGACGATGCGCACGCGATCGAGGCGATCCAGGCTGCGCTCGATGCCGGGATCAACTGGATTGACACGGCGCCAGCTTATGGGCTCGGACACAGTGAGCAGCTCATCGGCCAGGCGATCCGCGGCCGACGTTCGGAGGCGATCATCGCAACAAAATGCGGCATTGTCTGGGATACAGACGAAGGGTCGTTCCTGATCGAGCGCGACGGCAAGCGCTTTTACCGTAACCTGTCAAAAAAGGCCGTGATCTCCGGCGCGGAACAGAGTCTGAAAGACCTCGGTACAGATTACATCGACCTGTTTATCACCCATTGGCAAGCCATCGAGCCATTTCAGACGCCGATCAGCGAAACCATGGAGGCGCTTTTAGAGCTCAAGCAAGCGGGCAAG
>SABL01000020.1 GCA_009928985.1 Clostridia bacterium | reverse complement strand
GGCCGAAAGCAGACGGGACGATGCCTCGGTTCAGATGGCCACGGCCAGCTCCCGGCTCGGCCGTAAAACCATCGAGCTCAACCATGTCAGCAAAAGCTGGGGCAGTTGGCCCCTGTTCCGCAACTTTTCCTATATCATTTCGCGCGGGGAGCGCCTTGGCCTGATCGGCCCCAACGGCTGCGGCAAAACGACCCTGCTCAATCTGTTCGCCGGTCGCCTCGATCCTGACCAGGGCAGTCGCGAGGCAGGCATCACGGTCAAGATTGGCTTTTTCACTCAGGACAGCGAACCGATCGATCCTGACATCCGGGTGATCGAGTATATCCGCGAAGCGGCAGAAATCGTCCTGACTGACGATGGCGAGCTGTCTGCAACCCAGATGTGCGAGCGCTTCCTGTTTCCTCCGGTCTTGCAATGGACTCCCGTCCGTAAATTGTCCGGCGGCGAGCGTCGCCGCCTCTTTCTGCTCAAGATCCTGATGAGCGCGCCCAACGTCCTGCTTCTGGACGAACCGACCAACGACCTCGACATCACCACCTTGTCGATCCTGGAAAATTACCTCGAGGATTTTCCAGGTGCAGTGATCGTGGTCTCGCATGACCGCTATTTCCTCGATCGCGTGGTCGATCGCATCCTGGCTTTTGAACCGGATTGTCAGATCCGGCAGTATGAAGGCGATTTCTCCGGCTATCTGGAGCTCAAACAGGGACAAAGCCAGCTCGCCAGCGAGACGACCGGCAGCAAGCCTTCGATTACCAGCCAGAGACCCCTCACCGAGCCGGCACCTGATTCCCGCTCGCCCAAGCCTCTGAAGATGAAACTGAAGCTCAGCGAGAAAATCGAACTGGAAACCATCGATGCCCGGATCGCCGAATTGGAAGCCACCTGCGACGATTTGAGGCACCGGATGGAAGCAGCTGCGACCGATTATATCCAGCTCCAGGCCTTGGGCGACGAACTGGCAGCAGCGACTGATGCCCTGGATCAAGCCATGGAGCGCTGGGTCTATCTGAATGAATTGCTCGAGCAGATCGAGCAGCAGAGAAGCTGATGATAACGACGGTTCAAAATCCTGAACATTTATTATTGAGCACCGACAACCAAGGTGCGGTTTGTGGCTGCAACCAGGACTGGTACCCAACCCTGTGGCAGCGCCGGGCCGGTTGCGGACCGACAACGGCCAGCAATATACTGGTCTATCATTTGCGAGCTGGACATTTGACCCTGCCACAGGAAATTGAAACGTCAGCCGACGGGCTCAGGCTGATGGAAGAAGTCTGGCACTATGTCACGCCCACGGCGATGGGGGTCCATACACCCGGGATTTTCGAACAGGGCCTGCGCAACTTTTTCCGCCAGAATGCCCTGTCCGTATCGACTTGTTCGCTTCGCATCCCCAGAAGACACCACTTGCGGCCATCCCTTGCCGAAACAGTAAACTTCATCCGCACCGGGCTCTCACAGGACGGCCCAGTTGCATTTCTCAACCTGGCCAATGGTACAGTCCGGAAATTGGATCCCTGGCACTGGGTGACAATCACAGCCATGGACGAGCAAAACGAAAAGGCTGTCGAAATTGAAATCTGCGACAACCTCAACCGTTTTACGATGAATTTGCACGAGTGGTATGAGACGACTTCCCGCGGCGGAGGCTTTGTCTACCTGACTGTGTAAATACTGCCGCAGCTCGATCCGGCCAGTGCCAGAGTCTCAGAAGCGCTCGAATTCAAAGTCGACGCACGCCCGGTCGGTTCGAACCTTTGCTACATAGGCCGATACTGCCTTGTGTGCCGGGTGATGCTGGTAACGCTCCAGGGCTTCGGCATCATCAAAAGTCGTCACCAAGACCATGTCATACGTATCCCGTCCGACTCCAATGTCCTGGCCAATCTCCATGCTTTCGATCTCAGGGATAATCGGACGCAAGGTCATGAGAGCCTCAGCGACGAAGTCGAGATTTTCCTGCCGGGTTTTCCCTTCGGCTTCTTCCTGGAATTTCCACATCACAATGTGCTTGATCATGGGGATACCTCCGCTTATTTTTTCGACTTTACTCAGGTAATTTGGCCAGGCTTCCAGTCTGGGTCCAGTCAGCTGCCATTTGACCGGTCTGGACAAGACCGGATGGTTCCTGTTCTTCCATCATAGCCAGAAAACTGTTGACCAGGAAAGGTGCAAATTGCTTGCCACTGCAGCGGACCAGCTCGGTGCGCGCATAGTCCTCAGACATGGATTCGCGGTATACGCGCCGGGAAAGCATGGCATCCCAGGCATCAGCAATGGTCAGGATCTGGGCAGCCAGCGGAATCTGGTCGCCGGACAGGTGGTTGGGATACCCCGAGCCATCGTAATGTTCGTGATGGCAGAGGACGATATCAGCCAGGGGTCGTAACACCTCCGACTCACTGATCATGTCATAGCCATACAGCGGATGCTGACGGATTTTGTCGAATTCTTCCGCGGTCAGCCGATCTGGTTTATTCAAGATGTATTTGGGGATGCGAATCTTGCCAATATCATGAATCATGCCAACCCAGAAAATCTCGTGCTGGAATTTTTCCGGGTAACCCAGGCGGCGGGCGAGGTTTTCTGACAGACGGGCCACATTTTCAGAATGACCCCGCGTGTACGGATCATAATCATCGAGAACCTTGGCCAAAATCCGGATGACTTCGCGTGACATCTTATCTTCGGCATCGACCAGTGCTTTGCTTTGCACATCCACCAATTCTGACAAGTGATGCTGCTGGTGAAACAGTCGATTGGTCAGATCCAGATTCGTCAGATACTGGTGATAGAAAAGCCGGGAAGCCGCAAATGATACAGTTAGAAACAAGATGACGGAAATCAGAAAGAGCACCCGATTCGTCTCGACCGTCCTCAGAACAGGTGTAGCAAATAACAAATAAGCCAGAACCAAGCCCAAATAGGCCAGAATTTTTCGATCCGGCAGGAGAATCACCAGAGGAACGATAAAAACGGAGATCAGGAAATCGAAATAGGGAACGATCGCGTTCGGGTTGTAACCAACTAATGCCGTACCCCAGAAAAGTCCAACCAGAGCGAAGCCGTCGATTAAGATTTGACGGTATGCCCGTTCGGGGATCTTCTCCGGACGGTCGACCAGGTAGATGACCAGGCTTAAAAGCAGGAACAATCCCAGCAGCACACTATTAATAATTCTGACACTGAGGTCATCATGAATGGCAAAAGCCAGGCCAAACATGATCAGAGACATGCCTGCCAAAACAGGTAACAATTTCTTTACTCGTTGAAAATTGACGGCCTGGATATCCATGTCCGGAGTCTGCACCGGGTTAATCCATTTCATGCCTGCTCCAATGAAGTTTTTTATTACGAAAATTTGATTGATTTTTCCAATCAATCCGCGAGGCAATGTTACTATTCCTGAAATCAGCTACAATTAACCGAATATGGCCTGTCAACCCTTCCGGATAGTCTTCTCATTGTATCAAATTCCTACCGCTATCGCATCGCATCTATCAGTGAGGCATTGAATGGATCGTCGGAGTCACTCTGGACCAACATCTGTCGATCAGTCATCAGATCACCAGCCAGCGCGTGTTCCGCTGCATCTGAGGTCCTGGATCCTCCGGGCATTCATTCGAGTGTCCGTGATTCCCTCGATGGTACTTCTGGTCGCTTTCTTCACCATTTACCTCCTGGCTAACCACTGGTCCTACCAGGCATCGGTCGGCTACATGGGCGAGCATGTTGAGGAAAGCCTCAGTGAAATGGCCCGTCTCGAAGCCAAGGGCATCAACCAGGCCTTGAGCTCGATCGATCATACCGCCGAGCTTTTCCGTTACCAGGCAGCACAAGCCCTGGCAACTGAGCATTCCTTTCAAAATGAGGACAGTGCCCGACTGGCTTATTCACCTGACGGAGCTTATTTCACCACACAAGACAAACCGTCCGGTGGAGTCGCGATCTTCTACAGCGGCTTTGTCCCGGTCTCTGCTACAGAACGGGACAAAGTGGCCCGCAGCCTTGCTCTGGAACCCTTAATGAAAAATATCATCACCGCAGAACCATTGTCAGCATCCATCTATCTCAATACCCACGATTCGCTCAACATCATCTATCCCTATTTCGATGTGATCGATCAATATCCAGCCCGGATGGATATCCCTGCCTATAATTTCTATTATGAAGCCGACGCAACACACAATCCGGAACGCAGTGTCCGTTGGACCGATGTCTATCTTGATCCGGCAGGCCATGGCTGGATGACCTCAGCCATCGCACCGGTCTATCAGGGGGATTTCCTCGAAGGTGTGGTTGGCATCGATGTCACCGTCAGCACGATCACACAGACGGTGCTCAACCTCGATTTCCCCTGGAATGGCTATGGTCTGCTGCTTGGCAAAGACGGCACGATCCTGGCATTGCCCGAAGCAGGCGAATCCGACTGGAATCTGGACGAAATCACCGACCACCATTATCAAGAAGCGATCATGCAAGACACCTTCAAGCCCTTGGATTTTAATCTTTACAACCGACAGGATCTCCAGGGCTTCCCGGCTGCTGTCGCTCAGTCAGATACTGGAACGGCAAACCTGACACTTAAGAATGAATCCAAAGTGGCATCTTGGGCAACAATCAAGCAGACTGGATGGAAATTGGTCATCATCGTGCCGCAGGCAGCAGTTTTTGCCGGTGTCAATCAGATGCAGGATAGTCTGAGCCAGATCGGTTTCTATTCACTAGCTGCCTTCATTGTTCTGAATATGCTGCTTTTTGCCGCAATCATCCGTTATGCAAAGACCACTGGGGACCGGATTGCCAATCCGCTCCAAGCCATCAACGCCATTGTCCGCCAGATTGGAGAAGGCCAGTATGACCAGACAGCTCCGGATATTTCAGTCCACGAGCTTCAGGAGACAGCCGAAACGATCGTCCAGATGGGGCATCAATTGGATGAGGCTATGAGCAGCAACGCCATCCTCCAGACTGCGAACAATCTCAAGAGTGAGTTTATCGCTAATATGTCCCATGAAATCCGTACCCCCGTCCATGCAATCCTGGGCTATACGTCTTTGCTGCGGGAAACAACCTCCGAAAGTCGACAGGTCAAATACATCGATACTGTCCAGAAGGCTGGAACCAACTTGCTTACGATCATTAATGGCATTCTGGACTTATCCAAACTCGAGGCAGGCATGATCGACCTGCAGCCAGAGCCCTTCGACTTGCGCAGCATGCTCCTGGAGATCCAGGAACTCTATGCGTATGATTGTGAACGCAAGGGCATCCAGTTCACGCTCTCTCAGGACCCGGACTTGCCGGAAAGCATTGTACTGGATGAACTGCGCTTGCGCCAGATCCTCGTCAACCTGGTGGGTAATGCCACCAAATTCACGGAACATGGCTCGATAAAGCTGAGCGCCCGGGCTTTTCCACAAACGGAGCGACCTGCAGGCAGTCCTGATCCAGATCGCACCACACTTGTCCTTTCGGTCCAGGACAGTGGCATCGGCATTCCACGCAACCAGATCAAGCGGATCTTTGAACCGTTCCGGCAAAAAGACGGCCAGAGCAGCCGCAAATACGGCGGGACTGGACTGGGACTGGCGATTGTCCAGCGCTTTGTCGATTTGATGAACGGGAAGATCCAAGTGGACAGCAGTGAAGGCCAGGGCACGATTTTCACTGTGACGCTGCCTGATGTACCCGTTGGCAAAAAGCCAGATATGGACGTTCCTCAGTTTGATTTTGACCGGTCGAATCCATCATCTGGTGCAACCGGTTTGTCCCGGAATGGAAACATCGCTATCAAGTCTCCTGTGCCTGTACAGCCGGCTCACCTGCAACCCGCCAGGAACCTTTACGAGCCTCTCTCAGCCATCCTGCTAGGGCCATGGCAAAGATGCAAAAACAGCGGCCGGGTTCACGATTACCAAACTTTTTTATCGGCGTTGCAGGAACTATCTGGTCAACAGGGAGACCTGGCGCTCCAGCATTACAGGGAAAGCCTAAGCCAGGCCATCGAATCCTTCGATATCGGTCAGATGCAGCAATTGGCCCAGAAATATCCTGAGCTGGTCGCGGCAGCTAAAGCAGAGCCTGGTCCGGGAGGAAGCAATCCACATGGTTGATCTCTTTAATCCCGCCACCGTTAAGATCCTGCTGGTGGATGACACGCCTGAGAATCTTGAAATTGCTGGACGTGTTCTCTCGAATGAAGGGTATGATATCTACCTCGCCAATTCGGGGGTCCGAGCGCTTGAACTGGCGAGTCAGACTGTTTTTGATTTGATTCTGATGGACATCATGATGCCGGGACTGGATGGGTTAGCTGCAGGAAGGCAATTGCTCGATCTGCCAACGCAAAAGGACACGCCCCTGATCTATGTTTCAGCACGGGCAGAAATCGAAAGTGTCAGCAAGGCCTTTGAACTCGGAGCGGTGGATTATATCCGGAAACCATATAATCCACTGGAGCTCAAAGCTCGGGCCAAATCCCATGTCCAGGTCAGGAGATTGTACGAACAGCTGCAAGAACACAGGCAGGAACTGGAGAAGGCACTTGCCCATGCCCGGTCGCTGGCCAAGACAGACGAACTGACGGGACTTCTGAACCGGCGCGAGATCAATGCTTTGATGGATTATGAAATGATCCGGTCAGCGCGAAACAATCATGAATTTTCGATCGTTCTGGCTGACATCGACTTTTTCAAAATCATTAACGACACCTATGGCCATCTGGCCGGGGACCAGGTCCTGAAGGAAATTTCCCGCCTCATCCGGGATCACACCCGAGAACAAGACTTTGTTGCCCGGTGGGGTGGCGAAGAGATCTTACTCTTGCTGCCGGAAACAAATGCTGACGAAGCGACTGAATTAGCAAGCCGCTTGCGCCAGGTGATTGCCGATCACACCTTCGGGGGCGCAGGCCAATGCTACCATCTGACCATGACATTTGGGATTGCCTGCCATGTTCCAGGAATGACACTGAATGAACTGATGAAGAGAGCCGATCGGGCTTTGTATCAGGGTAAGGAATCTGGTCGCAATCAGGTCGTGATCGTTACAGCATCCTGTAATCGCCCCGTCCAGCAGGCATGACTGTATTCTTTTAGATATCGCGCTAGTCGAGCAAGAGGGGTTTTTGAATCCGGGCGACCATCCGGGCCAGCCAGTGGCCAGGCAGGACTTTCGACAGGATAATCACGATTCGGTTGGAAACCCCCGGGATGATCAGGCACTGTTGCTTTTTAAGACCCTGTACGGCAGCGTAGGCGACTTGAGAGGCTGGCATGGCGGAAGTCAGGTCGGCCTTGCCGGCCCGGCTGGAAAATTCTGTGGCCGTAGCCCCCGGGCAGAGCAAAGAGACTGAAACGCCCGTCCCGCGCAGCTCCTCGGCCAGTGCCAGGGAAAATGAATGGACGTAGGATTTGGCAGCGTAGTAGACCGCCGTGTAGGGCCCTGGCTGGTAGGCACCGGTCGAGGCCACATTCAGGATCTGCCCTTGTCGGCGCCTGACCATGTCTGCAGCATACAGGCGCGACAATTCGGTCAAAGACGTGATGTTCAGGGCGATTAATCTTTCGTATACAGCGTCATCGGCTTCTATGACCGGTCCGCTAGATCCGGCACCAGCATTGTTGACCAGCAGGTCGACGGTGCGTTCGTTTTGCCGGGTCCACGCTAGTATCCGGTGCGCCGAATCGGACTGAGCCAGGTCCTGGGCCAGCACATCCACGGTCACCGCATGCTGTCGGCGCAAATCACTGGCGATCCGTTCCAGTCGCTCTTCATTTCTGGCGACCAAGACTAAATTCCAGCCATCCGCTGCCAATTGACGAGCCAGCGCTGCCCCGATCCCGGATGAAGCTCCGGTGACCAAGGCAGTCCGCTGGCCTTGCAACATAGGTTTTTTCACCGTTTCCTGTGTCTGCATTTCAGCCCAGGATCGAAAAAGCCATGAACAGCGAGGCCGAGAGGGAAGCGACGAGCGAAACGACAGTCACCTGCGTATTGATCGACGGTCCGGCGGTGTCCTTGAACGGATCGCCGACCGTGTCGCCAATGACACCCGCTTTGTGAGCCTCTGAGCCCTTGCCACCAAAATGACCGGCTTCGATGTATTTCTTGGCATTATCCCACAGGCCGCCACTGTTGGACATCAGGAGCGCCAGCAGAAGTCCTGCTGTGATGTTGCCCGCCAGGAAACCGCCGATGGCCGATACTCCGCCGATGAATCCAACTGCGAGGGTGACAAGGATGGCCAAAAGACCCGCCGGGATCAGCTCCTTGATCGCACCTACAGTGGCGATGTCGATGCAGCGGTTATAGTCTGGCATGACACCTGCTTTGCCTTCGCGCAGGCCGGGAATCTCGGCAAACTGGCGATGGATTTCTGCCACCATGCGCTCCGCATTACGACCGACACCCATCATCAGCATGGCTGAAAAAACAGCTGGCACGGCGATCCCGGTCATCAGGCCGAAAAAGACGACTGGATCGAGAATGGAGAAGCTGAGGATTTCACCGGTTTTACTGCGGACAATCTCCTGGAATGCGGCCAACAGGGCGATGACGGTCAGACCGGCTGCTCCAATGGCAAATCCTTTGGTGATCGCCTTGGCTGTATTGCCTGCCGAATCAAGCTGGTCCGTGATTTCCAGCACGTCATCGCCAAGACTGCCCATTTCGGCCAGACCGCGCGCATTGTCGACGATCGGGCCATAGGCATCATTGGAAATGATCATGCCAACGATCGACAGCATGCCGATTGCCGCCAGGCTGATGCCCAGCAAGGCGTAGCCATCGCCCAGAGGCTCGGCTACTTTGTAGGATGCCACAGCAGCTACCGCGATGCCGAGGATCGAGGGGAAAGAACTGATCAGGCCATAGGAGAATCCGGTGATGATGGTGAAAGCCGGTCCGCTCTGGGAAGCCTCAGCCACCCGGGCAACGGGTTTGCCCGTATCAGAGGTGAACAGTTCGGATGAAAATCCGATCACCGTACCGGACAGCAGGCCGATGAAGGTTGCCAGCCAGAGTCGGATTTCGAACTGGAACAGCAGGGTGGCTGCCAGGGTCAGGACGGCAAAGATAGCAGTGGTCAGGTATGTGCCGTTGTTGAGCGCTTTGCCCGGGTGGCCGCCGGGCTTGACCCGGACAGCCAGGACGCCGATGATCGAGGCCAGAAGGCCGAGGCTGCCAAAGGCAAAGATCAGGTGGACTTGACCCAAGGGTGAAGCGAGGATGATTGCGGCGGCGATCGAAGCAATGTTGGAGTCGAACAAGTCAGCGCCCATGCCGGCAACGTCACCGACATTGTCACCGACGTTATCGGCGATGACGGCTGGGTTGCGCGGGTCGTCCTCGGGTATGCCAAGCTCGACTTTGCCCGTCAAGTCGGCGGAAATATCGGCTGTCTTGGTGAAAATGCCTCCGCCAGCTTTGGCAAACAGGGCCAGAGAGCTGGCACCGAAGCTGAACGCGAGGACGATTTCGGAATGGCTGGTTAATAGATAGAGGATACTGGCCCCCGATAAGCTTGTCCCAACGACGGCCAGTCCCATGACGGCGCCACCGCGAAAGCCAGCCATGAAAGAGGTCTGCAAACCCTGGCGAGCGGCGGTGGCTGATTTGACATTGGCGATGGTGGCAATGCTGATGCCGATCCAGCCAGCAACTGCAGACAGGACGGTGCCAGCTATATAGGCCAGGGCCATGATGATGTTGTCGAGGACATGGCCTTGCCAGATCGGCGCTGGATAGAAGAGCAGGATCAGGACGACTACCGCACCGGCGAAACGGAGCAGGACCCGGTATTCAGTTTTCAGGAAGGTGTAGGCACCGGCCCGGATCCAGTCCCCGATCGAGCCGAGATTGCCTTCAGCAGTCGGAAGTGCCTTGACCCAGCGGTAAAAGTAGGCAGCGACCAGGAACGAGAGCAAGGATACGATGAGTGCGAAGATTTGCCAAAACATGTGATACATCCCCACTTTCTGTCAATTAACAGGCCAAAGTCTCGTCAATAGTCATCATATCACAAACGCACAAGTCAAATGACACTATTATTTCAGTGCATCAGCCAGCGGATGGCTTCTTCCCTGTTATCCAAAACTGCGAAATGGCTGCCATGGTTAGACTCGTGAACAAATTCCATGAATTTGCCTTTGATTTTCTGCTCCGGTTGTCTGACCAGAGCCAGACGGACCTGGTAATTGACCAGCGTCTGGAGAATCGCACCGGCAATGCCTGTCTTCAAGCGGAAAAAGTCTTCGTGGAACAGGCTGGTCGACGCCAGGATGCCTTGTGCCTGGTGCTCTCCGCAGAGGGTCAGCAAATCGAGTGCGTCCTGTTCTGTTCCAATGATTGCGGCCTCTCCTGACAGTTCCAGAACCGGCAGCTCATCGATATCCAGACGGTGAACCGTCAGCTGTTCGAAAACCCGTCCTGCCGTTGGATAGACGATCGTTGGGGGCATGGCCTGGTCCAGATTTTCTTCTGGCAAGTCTGCAGATTGTTTCCATCCTGCCTGGACCTTGACCAGATCCAGGAACTGGTTGACCATCTGGATTTCCGCTTCGATCCGCGTGATCTCATACTGGAGTGCCAGCTTGTTACAGCTTGCAGCCAGATCAATGGTTCCTGGCTTCTGGGGCTTAGCTGCACGAAGACGTGGCACAGGCATGTGCTTGTAAAGCAAAAGGCGGTCATGCAGCTCTTGCCGGTATTTCATGAAAATTTCAAACCAGTCCGCTGGCTTCAAGTGATCGGCAAACTGCAGTTTGACCAGCAGAGGGTGGTCGATCTGGGCTGGTGCGACAGGTTCATAAAGCCAGTGCTTTAATAGTGCCCGGCCTGGATTTGTGATCCTGTAGATCTTCTTACTGGGAGCCATGTGCTGGATCACCGTCTCAGACTCGACAAAGCCTTGGTTTTCCAACTCCAGCAGAGATCTGTAAATTTGGTTGTTATTCCCGCTCCAGGGCAGGAAGGGATGGGCGGCAATGGCTTTTTTCAGATCGTAGCCAGTCTGGCTGGACGCACTAAGGTAGCCGAGAACGATGTGCTGTATAGACATCATTTTTCACATCCTAACATATGTTATTTCTAACCTATGTTAATACTAACATAGGTTACAGTGCGCAAAAAGATACTTTTACAAGATGTCATCCGGAACCGTGCCAGTTTCCCTACCAAAAGAGGATGCGCTACGCTGCCGAAATCATGGCCAACGGACATTTCTTGCTCTTTTTGCTACAATAAAAAGAAAAGCTTGCTCGAAGCTTTGCAGGAGGACTCCGATCATGGCTAAACTGATCAGCTGGAATGTCAACGGCTTGCGAGCGGCAGAGAAGAAAGGCTTTCTCGATTTCATCGCCCGGGAACAGGCCGATATTTTCTGCCTGCAGGAGGTCAAGGCAATCGAGGGCCAGTTACCGCCCACCCTGCGGGAAGTACCAGGCTACGCATTCTTCATCCATTCAGCGGAACGCAAAGGATACAGTGGCACGGCGATCTACACGCGACGCGAACCACTGGCGGTAACCCACGGTTTTGGTGTTCCTGGTTTTGATAATGAAGGACGGACTCAAATCGCCGATTTCGGTCATTTTGTCCTCTACAACATCTATTATCCCAATGGTACGGCCAATGGCGACCGTCTGAAATTCAAGCTCGATTTTTACGAGGTCTTCCACCAGCATGCGCTGGACCAGGTAGCTGCCGGCAAGTCGGTCATTGTCTGCGGCGATTTCAATACCGCACACAAGGAAATCGACCTGGCGCGGCCAAAAGAAAACGCGGCAGTCTCCGGTTTTTTGCCCGAAGAACGCGCGTTTCTGGATCGTTTAGTGGCCAGTGGTTTTGTCGATACGTTCCGCCAGTTCGAGACTGGCGGCGGATTTTATTCGTGGTGGGATATGAAATCCCGCGCCCGCGACCGCAATGTCGGCTGGCGTCTTGACTACTTTTTTGTCAGTCCAGATCTCGTGCCGAAGCTCAAGGGGGCTTCGCTGATGATGGACCAGATGGGATCGGATCATTGTCCCGTGGTGCTGGAGATCGACGTTTAACTAAAAGCTCAGGTTTTCTCTTGAATCCATTTCAGGACTTCTTCGCCATGACCGTCGGCCTTGACCTTAGGGTAGGCTTTGACGATTGTGCCGGTTTCATCGGCGAGGAAGGTGCTGCGGATGATCCCCATGTAAGTCTTGCCATAGTTTTTCTTCTCGCCATAAGCACCAAAAGCCGTGGATAGGGCGTTCTCTGGGTCAGAGAGCAGGGTGAAACCAAGGTTGTACTTGATCTTGAAGCCCTCGTGGCTCTTGCAGCTGTCAGCTGAGATGCCGACCACCGTCCAGCCGAGGTCCGTCAATTCTGTGCGCACGCTTTCGAAATTGATCGCCTCGGTTGTGCAGCCGGGGGTGTTGTCTTTGGGGTAGAAATAGAGAATCAGCTTCTGGCCGGCATAAGCCTGAAGACTGGTCGAGTCGCCATACGCATCGAGCACCGGGATATTCAGCGGGATTTTGTCACCAACAGTTAGCATGGTGGGCCTCCTTGTATTAGATTGATGATGGGTTGATTGTAGGCAAGTGAGTACTCCAAATGCAATGCGTCATGTTACCACTTATGTTATGATGAGGCGATCTGCTACTGACGTTTGTGAACATCCATTCTTAGAATAGGTTTTTTCCATGATCACTGCGCCAATCGAGTTGAAATCCCAGCATCCATCCGACCGGCAACTTTTAACCTTCTTCATTCACGAGCAAGGGTTTGCCGCTGATTGGGATTTTTCTGAAGCTGCTCTCGATCCACATCAGTCTCGCATCCAGCAGGAACTTTACGCATCCTTTTATCAAGATCCTGACCGGGCTCTGTTTGACTTGGCCTTTCGTGACGGGGCCGAACTGCTGACCCAGGGCTGCCGTTTCCTGGCACAGATTGCCCGTAGCTTTGTGGAGCAGCTGGCCTTACGCCCGGAGCGAGAGTTTCTGCGCGAGAAACTGGTGATTGAACTATCATCCGAGGCGGCAGCTGAATGGATATGCCAGGCACCGTTCCTGGTTGGCGGCGAATTTTTATCGGCAGATTGGCTGATGAGAGTCTGGCAACGGTTGCATCACGTCTATGCATCTGAAATCGCCAATTTTTCTGGTACGGTCGAATCCTACTTGATCGCCCATCATGCCCGGGTCAGGCCTGTTGGTCGGATTTTCTTCCATCTGGTAGAAAACAAGCAGGGCAGCTTGCCGTTTGCCTTTCTCGCCACATATACAGACGGGATTGATGCAACCGGCAAAGCCCATCATCTGCCCTTGAAAAGTGCCGTTCTCGAATATCAGGGGAGTCCACAGAAAATGTTGGCCCTGCTTTCAACTGTACACCGGGCGGCAGACCTGAGCGCTTTTGTCCGGGAAATCCTTGAAACTGGCGAGATCTTCCAGCCGATAGGTCTTTCAGCCAAGGAAGCTTACTTTTTCCTGCGGGAAATCGAGATATACGAAAACGCCGGGATCTTGTGCCGGATCCCGGACTGGTGGAAGAAAAAGTCCCGGTCAGCCCGGGTCCAGGTCAAGATTGGCTCAAAAATGCCCTCGCGGCTTGGTCTCGATGCTTTGGTGGATTTCCAGGCCACCCTGAAAGTGGGGGAACTGGAAATGACAGCGGATGAAATAAAAAGGCTTCTAGCCGAAGTAGAAGGGCTGGCTTTGATCAAGGGCCGCTGGGTTGAAGTCGACCACAATCAGTTACAGAAGGTGTTGTCCCTTTATGAACAACTGCAGCAGATGCGACATGGCGAAGGTTTGAACTTGCTCGATGCCATGATGCTCCAGCTCCGGCCGGAGAAAGTCTTGTCTGAAGCCGGCGAACACACCGAGATTGAAGTCAGTCATGGGGAATGGCTGCAAACACTTCTGCAGCAATTGGCGACTGCCGATTTCCCAGGACAGCCTTCGGCCGGAATCTCATTCAACGCCAAGTTGCGTCCTTACCAGGAAAAAGGCCTCAGCTGGCTGAGCCAGATGAAAGCTCTGAAACTGGGTGCCTGCCTGGCAGATGACATGGGTCTGGGCAAGACAGTACAGGTGATTGCTCTGCTGAATTCGACACGTCAATCGGGACATGAAAAGTGCTTGCTGGTCGTCCCGGCTTCTTTGGTCGGCAACTGGAAAGCTGAGATCGAACGCTTCGCGCCTGACTTGCGCCTTTTCATTCTGCACCCGTCCGAATCCAGGAAAGATGCACCAGCATCTTGGCCGCTGGGCGATTCAGATGTCGTGCTGACCACGTATGGGATGCTCGAGCGGTATGATGAACTGCGGGAGAATTATTGGGATACACTGATTCTCGATGAAGCACAGGCGATCAAGAATCCTGCGACTCGGCAAACCCGGTCAGTCAAGAAAATTCAGGCAGATTTTCGTCTTGCCCTGACAGGAACGCCGATCGAAAACCGGCTGTCTGACCTCTGGTCGCTTTTTGATTTTCTCAACCGAGGGCTGCTCGGTTCGGCCAAGGATTTTTCCGGCACTATACAGCGGCTCTCTGCCCAGCCAGGTGACTATTCGCGTTTGCGCCAAATCCTCAGCCCCTTCATTCTGCGTCGTCTCAAGACCGACCGCTCCGTCATTGATGATCTGCCTGAAAAGATCGAAATGAAGACCTATGCCATATTGAGCAAAAAGCAGCGGCTACTCTATGGCAAAACAGTGGATGAACTGAAGCTGAAACTGGAATCGATCAGCGACGGAATTGAACGCAAAGGTCTGATACTGGCATCTATCCTGAAATTCAAGCAAATCTGCAACCATCCAGACCAGTTCCTGGGCCAGAATGTGTTTCATGAACAAGACAGTGGCAAATTCGCCCAGCTGCGTGAAATTTGCGAAACAATCTACGAAAAACGGGAACGAGTTCTGGTTTTCACCCAATTTAAAGAAATGGTTGATCCATTGGCCCGTTTCCTGGCTGAAGTATTTGTCCACGAGGGTCTGATTTTGCACGGCGGTACAGCAGTCCAAAAGCGTAAGCAGATCGTCGAGCAATTCCAAGGCGCAGCTTATGTGCCTTTCCTTGTCTTGTCAATCAAGGCTGGTGGGGTCGGCCTGAATCTGACCGCGGCCAGTCATGTGATCCATTTTGATCGCTGGTGGAATCCAGCTGTCGAAAACCAGGCAACCGACCGGGCTTTCCGGATTGGCCAGAAAAACCGGGTGATCGTGCATAAATTCATCACAACTGGTACCATAGAAGAAAAAATTGACCGCATGATCGAAGATAAAGTTGCTTTGGCTCGTGATATCATTCCGGAGAGCCAGGAAACTTGGCTGACAGAAATGAACAATCAACAACTGCTTGATCTTTTCCGTATTGCAGACTGACTGTGAAGGAGTACTGTCATGTCAAACTGGGGTCAATACAAGTATGTACCGGCTTCTGTCAAAAAGGCCAAAGCGGAGAAAAGTCTGGAAAAACTGAGAAAGAAGAATCCCGGACTGCGTCCGGTTGCGATCAGTGGACGCAAGTTGGCCAAGACCTGGTGGGGCATCGCCTGGAACACCAATCTGGAACGATATGCCGATTTTGCCAGCCGGATTGAGCGCGGTCGCACCTATGTGCGCAATGGCGCGGTGCTCGATCTGAAAATCGAACCTGGACGAGTCACAGGTCTGGTTCAGGGGACTCGCATCAAGCCTTATGATGTAGTCATCGCCATTGAGCCTTTGAAGTCACAAGCCATCGCCCAGATCAAGAATGCCTGTGCAGGCAACATTCATTCCCTGCAAGAACTTATCGAGGGCAAGTTCCCGGAGAATTTATCTGAATTGTTCACGGCCAAAGGTAATGGACTGTTTCCAGCTCCGAATGAAATTGCATTCCAATGCAGCTGTCCTGACTGGGCTGGCATGTGCAAGCATGTCGCGGCCCTGCTCTATGGCGTTGGTGCCAGGCTCGACGAGGACCCGACACTTTTTTTCACCCTGCGACAGGTTAACATCGACGACCTGATTACGCTAGCCTTAATTGAAACGACGGTGGATATGATCAGTAAATCTGAAACAAAATCCCACCGCTTTCTGGATGATGATGATCTTTCCGGACTGTTTGGCATCGATGTTACGCCAAAAGGCTTACCGTTCGCAAGTCCCGAATTAGTGACAGCAGACGCCAGCACCTCTAACCCATCCACGCCAGAACAGGTCGCAAAAAAACGGGGGCGACCAAGAAAAACCATCCTTTAATCAGAGTCGTGTTGTATCAAAAAAGGAGACCCTCGATTGAAGGTCTCCTTTTTGATGCGATGGTTGATCTGATGGCAGACGATGGCGTCGTGGCTTTACTCGGCCTTGCCTTTGCTGTTTTCGTACGAGGCGTTGACGAAGCCGGCGAAGAGAGGGTGGGGACGATTGGGGCGTGATTTGAATTCGGGATGGAACTGGCAGGCGACAAACCAAGGGTGGTCGGGCAGTTCGATCATCTCGACGATGCGGTTGTCGGGTGAAGTGCCGCTGATCAGGACACCGGAACTGGCCAGCTCATCGCGATAGACGTTGTTGACCTCATAGCGGTGGCGGTGACGTTCGTGGATCAGGTTTTCGTGGTAGACACTATAAGCCTTGGACTTTTCGTTGAGGACACAGGGGTACTGGCCGAGACGCATGGTGCCGCCGAGCTGGTCGACATCCTTTTGCTCGGGCATCAGGTCGATCACCGTGTGTTTGGAATTGGGGTCAAATTCGGCGCTGTGGGCATCGGTGTAGCCCATGACATTGCGGGCGATTTCGATGATCGCGATCTGCATGCCGAGGCAAATGCCAAAATACGGGATCTTGTTGATGCGGGCATAGCGGGCAGCGGCAATTTTGCCTTCGATGCCACGGGTACCAAAGCCGCCGGGGACCAGGATGCCGTCAACGTCAGAGAGCAGATCGGCAGCCGTTTCGTCAGTGACTTCGTCCGAATCGACCCATTTGATTTCCACCTCGGCGTTGATTGGAACACCGCCGTGGGTCAGGGATTCGACAACGCTGAGATAGGCGTCGCGCAGGGCTGCGTATTTGCCGACCAGGGCGATGCGGACGGTGACTTCGGGGTTGACCAGGGCATCGACGACTTCCAGCCAGTGGGTCATGTCGGGCTGCGAGTCCGGGAAACCGAAGCGACGCAGGACGATGGCTGGCAGGCCTTCTTTCTCGAGGGCCATCGGGACGGCATAAAGCGTCGGCAGATCGAGGTTGGCAATGACGCATTCGCGCGGCACATTGCAGAACAGGGCGATCTTGTCTTTGAGTTCGCGGCTGATCTCGATCTCGGAACGGCAGACGATGATGTCAGGCTGGATGCCGTAGCTTAAGAGTTCCTTGACGCTGTGCTGGGTCGGTTTGGTCTTTTGTTCACGGGAGGCGGAGATGTAGGGCACGAGGGTGACATGGATGAAGAGGCAGTTTTCACGGCCGACATCGACGGTGAACTGGCGAATGGCTTCGATGAAAGGCAAGCTCTCGATGTCGCCGATCGTGCCGCCGATTTCGATGATTGCGACATCGTAACCGGTTTTGCCGCGTTTGATGCGGTCTTTGATTTCATTGGTGATGTGGGGGATGACCTGGACGGTGCCGCCCTGGTAGTCGCCTTTGCGTTCCTTCTGGATCACGCTCCAGTAGATTTTGCCGGATGTGATGCTGGAATTCTGGGACAGGCTCTCATCGATGAAGCGCTCGTAGTGGCCCAGGTCGAGATCGGTCTCGGCGCCATCATCGGTGACGAAGACTTCTCCGTGCTGGAAGGGATTCATGGTGCCTGGATCGACATTGAGGTAGGGGTCGAACTTCTGCATCGTGACCTTGATCCCACGTGCTTTGAGCAGGCGTCCGAGGGATGCGGCCGTGATGCCCTTGCCCAGGCCTGAGACCACACCTCCGGTGACAAATATGTATTTCATGCGGGTTCCTCCAAAATGTTTCCAGGACTTCAAGCTTGATATTGTACGCGATCCGGAGATTTTTGCATAGGGGTCAGGAGAATAAAATGGCTTGTGGGCTTTGATTCCATTCTAACTTATTTCGATTATAATCGATGAAATGTTTAAAATCAGTATGATTGTCGAACATGATCGACAGGTTTTCTCGCGCAAGGTCTAGTTTTTGTATCCTGCTTCCATTTCTTGAATCCGCCGGAAAAAGAAGGTGTTAGCCGGCGCAGGCACCTGATGCTTGGCTGCCAGCCGCAGGACGGTGCCTGCAAAGAGCTCTGCCTCGGACTTTCGTCCAGCCAGGGCATCCTGGCGCATGGATGGATAGCCATCCGGCTTCAATGTGTGCAGGATTTTGATGTACTGCTCGAAATCCTGCTCGGACAGGTGGATGCCTTCTTTTGCGGCGATCGTGATGACCTCGTGCATGGCTGCTGACATGGTTGCGAAGATGTGCGGCGTGTTCAAGGCGCCGGCATACGTGGTCTCGTAGACCATGCAGGCCTGGTTGATCCCGACATTGAGCAGGAACTTGCCCCAGAGCGCGTGCAGGATGTCAGATTCCACGGTGTAGGCCAGTCCGGCCCTGTCCAGAAATTGGCTAAGGGCAGACAGGGCAGGTCCTTGCTCTTCTTTCAAGATGCCAATCTGCAGCTTTCCCTGATTGACATAGCTGAGGGATTGGCCATCCCGCATGGCATCCATGCCGATGGCCACGCAATAAATCAGGTTCCGATCGCCAAAGCGCTCGGTCAGGATCTGTTCGCTGCTGATCCCGTTCATGACCGAGAGCAGGATCGTATGTTCGGCGACGAGGTTTGCCATCACATCCAGTGCCGAGGCGAGACCACTGGCTTTCGTGGCTACGATGACCAGATCCACAGGGGTGGCTTGTGCAGCATCCATCAAGGTAAAGTCCTGTGGTGCACCATTGACGATGTATGGATCCGTTTTGTGGCGTTGAAAGCGTGCTGTATCCATGACGAAGCTGAGATGGTCCTTGCCCAGGGTCTTCTGGATCTGTTCGCCATACAGCAGGCCCAGGGCGCCCATGCCGACGATGGCAACTTTTTGGATGTTCATACCATTGATCCTTTGCTCATGCGCTGAAACAATCATTCAAAATCCGATGCGATGCATCAGAAATTCAATCGCGTCGAGATGGCGAATGCCATTTTGCGAATAATCCTCCCGATCATTTGAGATCACATACCGCGGGAAATTGTCTGGAATGGGTGCAAAAGCACCAAACTCTCTTTCCTGAGTGGTGTCTTGGGCGAGACTCCAGGCAACTTGGACATATCGGCGCTGATTTTGTTCAATCACTAAGAAATCGACTTCACCTTTGTAGGTTTTACCAACATAGACCTCCAATCCTCTTGCTTTCAGCTCGAGGAAGATCATGGTTTCCAACAGCTTTCCGTAGTCTGGCTTGCTGTTGATGTGCATGGCCGAACGCAAACCCAAATCCGTGCAATAGTATTTTTCCAGCGACACCAGGACTTGCTTTCCCTGGATGTCGTAGCGGCGACACTTTTGCACCAGCATGGCTTGTTCGATCCGTTCAATCAGCTCATAGATCTTGTTTTTTCCAGCATTGTCCATCTGGTGCCTGATTTGCTCGTAAATCGAATGGTCCGAGAAAATATTGGCTGTGTTCTCATAGATGTAGGCCAGCAGGCGCTCAGTCAGAGTCTTGTCGGCACGCTTCAAATCGACCATCACATCTCGGTAAACAATCGAATTGAGGACATCCTCCAGATAGATCATTCTTGATTGTTCACTTGTAAATTCAAATCTCTGTGGCAGCCCCCCCCATTTCAAATACTCCAGAAAAAAATCTGCTTCCTGGCTTTTTGAAATTCCAGCTAATTGAGCTGCTTCAGAAAAAGTGAAGGGGAACATCTGGATGGTCATCGTCCGGCCTGTCAATAAAGTTGCAAGCTTTCCCGACAAGAGCGTAGAGTTGGAGCCGGTGATAAAAATGCTGTAACGGCGTGTTGAGCGAAGTGAATTGATCAGCCGTTCAAATTGTTCGATAAACTGCACTTCATCAAGAAAAAGATAGGTCTGTGGGTTATCAGCTGAGGTTTTCAGAATAAATTCATTTAAAAGAACCGGATCCTGGAAGCGGATGTTGCTCATTTCTTCCATATTCAAGTAGATGATTTGCGATTCCGGGATGCCTTGCGAACGAAGTTCAGCTTGGATTTGGTTGATCAATTCAGACTTGCCACATCGCCGGATGCCAGAGATGACTTTAATCAAATCAGAATGGTAAAAATCGCGCAAGCGTTCCAAATAGAGATTCCTGATGATCATCGCTTCAACACCTCACGATCATTTTAGTCTACACATCCGGAAAATTCAATCTTTTTCACAAGATTAGAGAAAAAGTGCTAATCTTTATATTTTATTCCTCTTTCAAAATGTAAACTGGATCGACAGCCTCTGCATCGAATCGTGGAATCGCTTATCTACACAGATTTAGGCCGCCACAGCGTTGGAGTTGACTTGTTCTATCACCTTGCGAATGCCAATCCAGACGGCCAGGTCAGTAAAAACCTCTACGATGCTGCCACGATCAGTAAAGGGCGATTCCTGGAGGACTGACAGGTCTTTCATCAGGCCATTGTGGACGATGAACTCCACAATCTGGTTGACGAAATAGATCTGCCGGCTGTCCAGGTTGGTATCATCGAGATACTGAGCAAACGCCAGCTTGGCCGCAGCCAGATCCAGGCCTATGATCTCGCGCACAAATTCGCCCAGAGGCTTTTGTCCGCACTCGGCCTCATAATCCAGCTGGGTGCCGATCTCGCTCCAAAGGATGGCTTCCAGGACTTTGACATCGTCTTGAGTGAGTGGAACATTGGATTTCAGTTTAGCTATGGCTGTCTGGTCCTGATGCTGACGAATATAATATGCGGCTTTTGCCTTGTAATTTCTGAGATCATCATTTTCCAAGTCAGAATCATGCAGGGTCGTGGCGATGATTTCGTCTGTATAATTGGTCGTGTAAGTAATGGAACTGCTCGGAATGTATTTCATGAGATTGCGCAAGTTTTCCCGGATGTGTTCAAACTCGTTGATGCCTGCAGTTTCCAGATAATCGGTGAATAAAATCCGGTTGATCAATTCAGACTGAGCCATAATTTCGGGGATATTCGCTATGCCGGCGACATTCTTGACTCGGGTGTAAAGGTCCTTGCGGGCCTTGGTATATTTTTTACCAATCAAATAGGCTAGTTCAATCCCATAGACCAGGGAATCGAAGCGAACCGCGCTGGCAACATCGTCATCAGGCTGGATCAGCGGAGCCAATTCCCGACCCATGATCAGGGTGTCCTCATAACTGAGTGAAGCATAGCTTTTCGGATCAGAATAGAGCTCGACGTATTTCAAGTGTTGCTTGACCGCGAAATTCTCCCGATTTAATGATTGAACCTTGTACACCAGATCGTCGGTCAGGCTTTGGCGGAAAGGGATCAGTTCTTTGGTCTGAAAAGCAAGGTCTTGCAGTTTAGAGATGATCTGCGCTTTCAGCTGGAAGATGGCACCTTGGAGAGCAAGCATGTTGACCGAGGTGCGACCCTTGCTCATGCGGAAAAATTCAAAGTTGCCACAAAAATCAAAGATATAGAACTTCTGCTTGTCTTCCCCATCCAGAAGCCCTGGGCACAGACGAGTACCGCGGCCGATCATCTGCCAGAACTTGGCTTTGCTCAACACCTTTTTGAAAAAGACAAGATTCAGAACTTCCGGTACATCGATGCCTGTATCCAGCATGTCGACCGAAATGGCGATCTGTGGCAGTTTGCCGGGTTCAGAAAATTCATCGATGGCACTTTGCGCATAGGTCATGTAGGTATCGATCACTTTGGCATGACTGGGCAAATGGGGGAACTCTTTGCCGAATACTTCAAGAACTTTTTCAGCGTGCTCATGGTTTTTAGCGAAGATAATCGTCTTGCCCAGTTTTTGGCCGTAGTCGATCTTGAGCCCATTGCTCATGACGGTATGCAGCACTTTGCGAATGGTATCTTCATTGAAAATCCATTCGTTCAAGGCTGATGAGGCTATCGAATCCGGTATTTCACCATTTTCATCTCTAAATGTTTGTTCGTAGTGAGCCTTTTCATCCTCAGAAAGCTCATCATAGACGATGCCTTGCTCGATGAATTTCAACTCTGTTTCAACGGACAAGAAGTCAACCAGATACCCGTCCTTGACTGCCTGAGCCAGTTCGTAGCCATAAGTCGGCACACCACTTTCCAGCTCAAACACATCATAAGTGTTTCTGTCGATCTCATCTTTGGGCGTGGCCGTCAATCCCACCAACGGCGCATCGAAATAGGTGAAGATATCGCGATATTTGTTGTAGATGGAACGGTGCGCTTCGTCACAGATGACCAGGTCAAAGTGGCCACAGGTATACAGTTTGCCTTCATCGTCTTTAACGGTGTCGATGCTGTTCATCATCGTCTGGTAGGTGGAAAACACACAGTGGGCACTGTAGTTGTTCTTGTCCTCGCAGAGATTGGTGATGGACAGGTCGGGCAGCAAATTAGCAAAGCTCCGTTTTGCTTGGGTGACCAGTGAATTGCGATCAGCAAGGAAGAGGATATTCTTTACCCAGCCATGGTTCAGCAGCACATCACAAAGGCCTATGACCGTTCTCGTTTTCCCAGAACCGGTGGCCATGACAAGTAACGCTTTACGACGGTTGCGGATATCCATGCTGTCACAGACGGCCTTGATTGCAGCCTCCTGGTAGTAGCGCCCGGCGATATCTTTTTTGACCCGCACATGTTTGAGGCTGGTTCGCATTTTTTGGAGATTGAAAAGCTTCTCCAGATCGCGTTTGGAGAAAATGCTGGCGACCTTTCGCTCTGGATACTGGTTGTCAACCAAGCGCGTATCAAATCCGTTGGAAAGAAACATGACAGGGCGGCGATGGAATTTCTTTTCCAGCAGATCGGCATAGAGTTTAGCCTGCTGACGTCCCTTGGCGACATCCACGCAGGTCCGCTTTGCTTCCACCACAGCAAGTGGCTTGCCATCATCGCCATAGAGGACATAATCCGCATACCCAACTTCAGATGGATTGGGCATTCCTGGCAGTTCGACCTCATTGAGCCAGTCGCGCCCTTCGGTCCACCCGGCATCCATCAGCATGGCATCGATATAGATCTTCCTGGTCTTGTATTCGGACAGCTCCAGAGGCTTGGGTACATAGGTCTGCTGCTGCTCAATGCGCCGAGACGTCAGCTCCGCTTTCAAGGCTTTGTTCTCAGCAATCAGATCCTCAAGATTGACCTCCGGTGCAGGGGCCGGTGCAGGAATCAATTGTGCTGGCTTTTTCTGCAGCAGGGATGGATCAAACTGTCCTTCGGTATACTGTTCTCCATAGCAGTAAGCTACAAAATCCAGAAAGACAAACAGGTTTTCCAGGCACAGCGTCGCCTGATCCAGGGTGACCTTTTTGCTGATGTGAGCGGCATTGTTGCCCATCTTGCGAATGAAGTCCATGCGTCGCCAGATGTCGACACCGACGACCGTGCGAAATTCCTCCGTGTTCATCAAGCTATTGAGCGTGTCCTGATACGGCGGCATGACGAGACTGCCATCCACCGAGTACATCCAATTGACCGCAAATTCCATCGCCCGGCGGCAATTGATGATGCTCGCCTCTGGGTCAATAGGCAAGATGAGCTCCGCCGAAATCGCCACATCCGCAAAGGATGCGAACCGCGGATCGGATTGGAGGAAAGCGAAATTAGACATGGCGTGTCTACCTGCTCGTGTTTTTTCTGCCAGAGCTTCGCATTTGAGCTTGTCCAGCAGGTGTGCGTAAATATTCCTTGGTCAAGGTTGAAATAATATCTGTACCCAGCTGGTGATTAGTTTGAGCTTGAATTAATTCTAATTGATGTTCGTGTTCAATTTCCAGCTTTTCCTTCTCCATCAGGAATTTTTCGCGCTCTTTCTCGATGTCCAGTTCATGTTGTTTGACAAGTTTTTGCATGTCAGCCTTGGTTTGTTTTCGGGCAACAGCGTAGCTTGTAAATCCAGCTATAGTGGCACAAACGACGGAAACGATATACGGCAAGTATTCAATCATACGATAGCCTCACCCAAAATATTGCTGCATGAGCGCATTTTTTAATGACTTGAGAGTTTCAAGGCTCTTTTGGATAGCAAATTTCGATTTTTCGGTGGCTACAACTAAGGACGCAAATCGTTCTTGGAGCTCCAATGGCGGACATAGCAGTTCTAAGCCTCTAATAAAACTAAGATTTGCCATTTTAAATTGTCCATCACCAATCTCCATGAATTTATAGTACAGGCTTTGAATATAGTAAAATACAAATTCAGAGGTAAACTTTTCATTACAATTAACGTCAATTCCAGCTATATTCTGGTTGGTTGTTGTTTTAATCCGCAATAACGCTGTCTTTCCTATCGTTGCCCCCACTAATGCTATTAGAACACAACCTGGTTTATACAGTTTTGCAGATGAATTTTCAAAGCCCTGCTTTGTAATATACTTACCATCATTTTCAGTTAGAATAATATTTTGGCACATATTTGAACCGATCCATGAGATATTCCCATTATTCCAGTATTCCTCGTTGCCGGTCGATGGCGTACCGCCGCTTGTAACTACAAACTCCATGCCAAGAGTTGATTTTGGCCACAAAAAGCGGTTCGAATGCAAATCGCCAAACATCTCGATAAATTGAGATTTGACGAGATCATCCAATTGACAAAGTTGTTGTTTGCGTTGGGTGATGAGGATTGATACTATACTAAGAATTTTAACAATATCTGTTTGTTCATCCAATGTGGGTAATTGAAGCCTCACATTTAGCAAATCCTCAGTACGAGCCCTAGGCATCTTCGCACCAGCGACTTTATCAGAAATATATGCGACAAATTCAGGTGATCGCAAATAGTATGTCAAATATTCTCTCAATATTCTTGTAGTATCTGGTCTTATTGGTAACATTTCTGACGTTGCAAAACCCTCTTTATCGGGAAGCACAACTTTGTTTAGATAAGGGCGAAGTTTAGAATACAGGACATTTCCCGTATCAAACTGACAAGTTGAAGTTCCAATCTTGTTAGGATCAACATATTGAAATTCAATAATTTTCCCGGTTTCCGATTCTACTTTATCGAGATTTAAGAGCCATACAGAATTGGACGTATCTTTCACAACGCCTTGTTTGATCGTGCACACATCCCCCAATCTTACCCTCACAACATCGCCTCCAGCTCCGCCAAACCCTGGGTGATCTCCAGTTCGAGCTTTTTGAGATCCGCCAGAATCTCTTGCGGTGAGGGATGGTCGACCGGTATGTATTCGGTTTTCTTGTACTTGTTGATCGACAGATCGTAACCATTGTCAACGATCTCCTGTTTCGGCACCAGAAATGACTTCTCGGTGCGGGCGCGATCGGTTTCGGCGGCGCGATTTTTGAATCGTGCGACAATATCGGGAATGTCGTTTTCTGCCACGGGGGTGCGTTTGTCGTCCAGGCTCATGCCATCAGCAGTCATATCATAGAACCAGACCGTGTCCGTGCCGCCATGGCCGGTTTTCGTAAAGATCAAGATTCCGGTGGAAACACCGGCATACGGTTTGAAAACGCCGGCGGGCATGGAAATGACTGCCTCCAATCGGTTGCCCTCGATGAGCTCTTTGCGGGTGGCTTTGTGAGCCGTCGATGAACCAAACACCACGCCATCCGGGACAATGCAGGCACAGCGACCGCCCACTTTGAGCATGCGCAGGAACAGGGCCAGAAACAGCAGCTCGGTCTTTTTCGTCTTGCAGACCTTCAGTAGATCTGCAGATACGATATCCGAGTCGAGGCTGCCTTTGAAGGGCGGATTGGCCAGGATCAGAGAGTACTTGCCCTTGTCCGGATTCTGGTCGGACAGGCTGTCGCGGTATTCGATGAACGGATTGTCGACGCCATGGGTCATCATGTTCATGGCGCCGATCCGGAGCATGGTCCGGTCCATATCGTAGCCGTAAAACATGTGGTTCATGTAATGGTCTTTCTTGGGTCTATTGAAGAAGATCTCTTCCTTGTAGTGATTCCTGAGGTATTCTCCAGCCGTCACCAGGAAGCCTGATGTACCACAGGCCGGATCGCAGATCACATCGTCTGGCTGGGGTTGCATGAGCTCGACCATCATTTTGATGATGTGGCGCGGTGTGCGAAACTGGCCATTGACGCCGGAACTGGAAATTTTGGAGAGCAGGTATTCGTAGACGTCACCGCGCACGTCGGATTCTTTCAATATAGCCATCTGCCGGTAGATCTCATCCAGCGCGTCGACGATTTTTGAGAGCATCAGCGGCGTGGGGATCTTGAAAATGGCGTCATCCATGTATTTGGAATAGGCGCTTTCCTTGTTGCCATGCAGATTCTTGATGAATGGGAAGACCCATTCCTGGATGACCGAGTACATTTTACCGGCTGGGAAATCATGGAACACTGACCATTTCAGCTGGTGGCCCTCAACGGTGCGTTCGCCGATTTGCACTTCATTGGCAAAAACACTCTCAAAGGGAAGCCCCAGCATGGCGCTTTCTTTGGCACGCAAGTTATCGATGTCATCGAGGTCACGGATAAACATCAGATAGGTCATCTGTTCAACCACGTCGAGGGGATTGGTCAGACCGCCCGTCCAGAAAATCTGCCAGAGGCCATCGATTTTATTTTTTAGTTCGCCTGTTATCATGTCATTCTTTCTCCCTGTTCCAGGTATATGAGGTGTAACGGCCGCCACCGATTTTGATGATGTCATTGTTTTTCAAAAGGTCATTCAGTGCTCGCTGGATGGTAATCTGGCTGACATCTGGACACCTTTGCATGATCTCCGTTTTGGTGATGGTACCTAGTGTCCCTTGGATGATTTCCCGGATCCGCTCTGGTTTGGAAAATCCGCTGGTTGTCAAATACTGCACGCGGGAAGCAAAGTCCCGGTAGACTGCGACGATAACGCCTAGCAGGTAACGGACAAAGGGCAGGTAATCGTTGGCGGCTTCATGCCAACCAGTGGAGCTTTGCTGCAGGGTTTCATAGTAGGTCTCTTTGGATGTCTCGATCCATTTTTCAATACTGATGTATTTACCAACGATATAGCCGGCTCGATAAAGCAAAAGCAACGTCAGCAGGCGACTCATCCGGCCATTGCCGTCGTGGAAGGGATGAATACAGTGGAAATCCAGTATGAACACCGGAATGAGCAGCAGAGGATCGAAATCGGTCTTTTTACCAGCTTCTTCCAGTGCAGCGCAGATTCGCTCCACGGACTCAGTCGTCTCCCAGGCGGCGACAGACTGGAACCTGATGAATGTGTTGCCCTGCGCATTTTGTTCTTCAATCACATTATCAGAACTTTTGTAGGCTCCTGCCATGCTTTTGCCGCTGAACTTGTACAGATCACGATGCAGCTGCAAGATCATGGACGGTCGGGGCGGGATATAGTCATGACTATCGTGGATCGTCGCGAGGACATCACGGTAGCCAGCGATTTCTTCCTCGTTGCGATTTTGGGGCATGGTTTTAGCGAGGATGATTTTTTTGAGTCTCTCGTCAGACGTATAGATGCCCTCGATTTTGTTGGAGGCTTCTGTGCTCTGGATTTTGGCAACATCAAGCAACCGGGTCAGAGCATCGCTGTTGGCCTCGATAAAGAGATTTTGTTCACCCTTGTATTCATGGATCTGTGCCACCAGTGAGACAATCTCTGGCGTGAGCAGCGATCGGTAGGTTTGATCGTAATGAAATTCACGCATGCAAGGACCTCACCAGGGATTCATTTTGATCATATTTAAAAATTTGATGTAATGATAGGATACTGCCAATTTGAACACGGATCAATGCTATCTTGATCATTTGTCGAGATTTGATTAAATTAATCGATGACGAAAAGATCAATATAATCGTCAGCATGTGGTCACATTGCGAATTTTAATCTCTAAAAAAGCCGAGACCAGCGGTGTATCCTGAATCTCAGCTTTTGTGTTTTATTCAGCTTTTTCCGCTTAGGTGACCTGGCACCTTATTGAAACGATATGACAAGCTCTCGGCCGATGCTTTGGGCGATTTCTTCCAACAATTTTACCGTCGCGTTCATGTTGCCATTTTCGATGCGGGCGATCGTTGACTGAGGTTTACCTGTCTTTTCAGCAAGCTCCCTTTGTGTCAAGCCTTCCTTTTTGCGAAGTTCAATCAAAGCAACCGCTGCCTTTAATTTGGCATTTTCTGACTGAAAGGCTTGGTCAAATGATTGGCTTTCTGCCCTTTTCCTGGAAATAAGTTCATCTGTTCTACTCATTAATCGCCCCTCCTTTGCCTAAGGTATTTTTCCCTTATCAATTTAGCATGATCCTTTTCATTCTCAGGTGTCTTATCTTGTTTCTTAGTAAAACCATGCGTAATTAAATGGTGATTGTCAATTACATGAAAGTACAGGGCTCTTTGAATGTTGCTACCCTTTTTTGACCTGATTTCAAATAGGTTCTTTTCTATCTTTTTAACCCATTCCATTCGGGCAGCAATTGCCAAACCAAATTCTTCGATATTTGAGATAACCGCCAACAACTTGGCCTGGTCACTTTCTGGTAGAGACTCGAGGAATTCTTCGAATTCACACTGCCCATTCTCTTCGTAAAAGTGAAATTCAAGTTTCTTTTTGATCGACATGAATGCTTCCTGTCATTACCAAATAATAGCATATACGCTATCACAAGGCAATACATTTATTTTTGAGTAATGAAAACAAACTCCAAAATCTAAATGAATTGAAGCAAAACAATTGAGGAATTGGAAAAATAATCAGAACACGATTCCGTACAAGGGTTTTGTCTTGGTTGACACAGTTGCCAGCCAATTCCGCGTCACCAGCTTTTTCCGCTTAGGTGACCTGGCACCCTTATTCCCACTCGATCGTGGCCGGGGGTTTGCTGGTGACGTCGTAAACGATGCGGTTGATGTGGCGGACTTCGTTGACGATGCGCCGGGAGATGTGGTCGAGGACGTCGTAGGGGATGCGGTACCAGTCGGCGGTCATGAAGTCGGTGGTGGTGACGCCGCGGAGGGCGAGCGTGTAGTCGTAGGTGCGTTCGTCGCCCATGACGCCAACGGAGCGGATGTTGGTCAGGACAGCGAAATATTGGTGAACGTCGCGGTCGAGGCCGGCTTTGGCGATTTCCTCGCGGAAAATGGCGTCGGCTTCCTGGAGAATTTCAACTTTGTCCGGGGTGATCTCGCCCATGATGCGGATGGCCAGACCCGGACCGGGGAAGGGCTGGCGCCAGACGAGGTCGGCCGGGATGCCGAGCTCGAGGCCGGCTTTGCGGACCTCGTCCTTGAACAGGTCGCGCAGCGGTTCGATCAGCGCTTCGAAGGAGATGACATCCGGCAGACCACCGACATTGTGGTGGCTCTTGATCACGGCCGCATCGCCTACGCCGCTTTCGATGACGTCCGGGTAGATCGTACCCTGGACCAGGAAATCGACCTTGCCAATTTTTAGGCCTTCTTCTTCAAAGACACGGATGAATTCCTCGCCGATGATCTTGCGCTTGCGCTCGGGGTCGGAAACGCCGGCGAGCTTGGTGAGGAAACGATCTTGCGCATTGACACGGATCAGGTTCATGTCAAATTGCTGGGTGAAGATCTGTTCGACGCTATCGCCTTCATCTTTTCTCAGCAGG
>SABL01000379.1 GCA_009928985.1 Clostridia bacterium | reverse complement strand
GGTCGAAGCATGTGTCAAAGAAGTGGGTGTCGATCTCAACACCGCCTCGCCTGCACTTTTGTCCTATGTCGCAGGGATCACAGCTTCCCTGGCGCAGGCAATTGTCGACTGGCGCGAAAAGCACGGAGCTTTCCGCTCCCGCCAGCAGCTGCTGGCTGTCCCTCGCCTGGGCCCTCGCGCCTTCGAACAGGCGGCCGGTTTCCTGCGTATCCCGGGTGCGGATGAACCCCTCGATAACACCTCGGTCCATCCGGAGAGTTATGCCAAGGTCAATGCTCTGGCTAGCCTGCTCAAGGTACCCGTTTCACCTGAACTGTCGGACCGGGCTCGCGGACTCGACCTGGCCCAATTATCAGGCCAGCTTGGACTTGGCCAATATACGCTGTCGGATATCCTCGATGCCCTGGCCCGGCCGGGGCGCGATCCGCGCGATGATCTGCCTCAGGTTGAGCTCGACCAGGAGATTCTCGACATCAAGGACCTCAAACCCGGCATGGTGATCCGCGGTGTGGTGCGTAATGTGGCAGACTTCGGCGCCTTCGTTGACCTGGGCCTGCACCAGGACGGACTGGTCCATGTCTCAGAGCTGGCCGACCGCTTTGTCAAAGATCCCCTGGCTGTTGTCCGGATCGGCCAGGCTGTCACGGTGCGTGTCCTTTCCGTTGATCTTGAGCGCAAACGGATCGCCTTAAGCATGAAAGGACTGGCCTGATTGGAAAATCGTCCGAAATCCGGCCATTTTTCCGCGAATCCGGGACTTGCCGGCCAACACCTGCACCCCTTATTGTTTATAGGATAGGTCCGTCCAGACGGGCCTTTGGTGACAGGATGCCCCGGGCAGCACCAACAAACGGCAGGAGGTTCTTGTGCAATGAAGGGTTATATCTGGAATGAGCAAATGGAGACACAGTCTTTCGATAGCCTGCGCGAACTCCAGGGCCAGCGTTTGGTCGATTGTGTCCGGCGTATTTACGGGACGGTCCCTTTCTATACAGAAAAAATGCAGGCCATCGGCCTGGCTCCGGATGACATCACTTCGATCGATGATTTAAAAAAACTGCCCCTGACCGATAAACAGGATTTGCGAGACAATTACCCTTTCGGCACTTTTGCTGTCCCCATGTCCAGAATTGTCCGAGTCCATGCCTCGTCTGGAACCACTGGCAAGCAAAAAGTCGTTGGCTACACCAAAGAAG
>SABL01000120.1 GCA_009928985.1 Clostridia bacterium | reverse complement strand
CGCCAGGGGACGGCCATTGAGCAACGCTTCCGAGGCATTGGCGACGCAGGTCAGGCCGGCATCGCTCATTTCAAACAGTCCCAGCTCATCCGTCGCGCCAAAGCGGTTCTTGACCGCGCGCAGCATGCGGATGTCCTGGTGACGTTCGCCCTCAAAATAGAGGACCGTATCGACCATATGTTCGAGCACGCGGGGCCCGGCGATTGCGCCATCCTTGGTGACATGGCCAACCAGGACGATCGTGATGCCCAGGTTCTTGGCCAGGCGCAACAGACCGGCTGCTGCTTCGCGCACCTGGCTGACACTGCCCGGTGCGGAGCTGATCTCCTCCACATACAGGGTCTGGATCGAATCAACAATCGCCAGCTGGGGCCGGTTCTTTTCCAGCGCAGCGGCGACTGTCTCAAAATCTGTGGCAGCGAGCAGTTGAACCCGTTCAGCTGGTGTTCCCAGCCGGTCTGCCCGCAGCCGGATCTGTTCGGGCGATTCCTCGCCGGAAATGTAGAGCGTTTTCGTTTCTGGGGGCAAAAGGCCCAGAACCTGGAGGAGCAAGGTTGATTTACCAATGCCCGGATCGCCGCCCAGCAGGATCAGCGAACCACGGACAAAGCCGCCGCCCAGCACCCGGTCGAGCTCGGACAGACCGCTGGACAGGCGGGTCTTGCGATCGGCGACAACCTGGCCGAGATTGATAACCTCGGTGCGGCCGGAGGCTGCCACACCTGCGGTGTGCCCCTCATCCAGCCAGCTGGTGCGACGCGAGGGCTTGGTGCTGGTGGAACCGGTGACCACCCTTTCCTCGACGAGGGTGTTCCAGGCGCCGCAACCGGGGCATTTGCCCAGCCAGCCACTCGTTTCGTGGCCGCATTCCGTACAAAAAAATCGGGTCTTGGCTTTGGCCATCGGGGGATCTCCTTTGCGGGTCTTGAGTATTTTCATTATAATAGTAATGCGCTTGAATCGCCAAACCAATCAGGGAGGATTCCGTCATGGAACGACTGATCGAACAAGTCCTTATTGCCAATCGTGAACTCCCAGCTCATCAGCTGGTCCTTTATACCTGGGGCAATGTCAGTGCCATCGACCGCGAACAGGGCCTGATCGCGATCAAACCGAGCGGCATCCCCTATGAAAAACTCCTGGCCCGCCACATCGTCGTTCTCGATCTCGAGGGCAAGGTGGTGCGCGGAACTTATCGCCCGAGCAGTGATACGGCCACCCATCTGGCTCTGTACCGCCGCTATCCGGACATCGGGGGCATTGTACACACCCGCTCGCGCTGGGCCACGATCTGGGCCCAGGCCGAGCTGGACCTGCCGGCATTTGGCACCAGCCACGCTGACCATTTCTACGGCACGATCCCCTGCACCCGTCCTCTGACCGCCGAGGAAATCCACACAGACTATGAAAGCAATATCGGCAAGGTCATCCTTGAGACATTCGATGAGCGCCAGTTCGATCCTGCGACCGTGCCAGCGGTTCTGGTTGCCGCCCATGGTCCCTATTCCTGGGGTCGCGACGCCGACGAAGCGGTCGTCAATGCCGTCGTCCTCGAGGAATGCGCCATGATGGCCTGGCATACCCGCATGATCCAGCCGGAGGTCCAGCCGATCTTGAGCGATCTACTGGATAAGCATTATTTGCGAAAACATGGCAAAACTGCCTATTACGGCCAAAAGCAGAAAGGCTGACCCTATGACGCCTGACCGAACCGTTATTCCGACACCATGGACAGCCCATTACGACCCCTGGTTTGAACCCACGCTCGCCTATCCCGACCTGACCTTGTACGAGCTGTTCCTCCAGGCGGCCAACCGCTTTCCCGATTATCCTGCCCTGACTTATTTCGGCCGGACATTCACCTATCTGGCTGTGCATGAGCAAATCGAGGAAGCAGCCGAAGCCTTGACTGTCCTGGGCTTCAAGCCTGGCCAGGTCGCCACGATCTGCCTGCCCAATATTCCCCAGGCCGTTGTCTTCTTCTATGCGGTCAACCAGTTGGGTGGGATCTGCAACATGGTCCACCCCCTGTCGCCACCGGAAGAATTGCAGCACTTCCTGCGCACCGCCAGATCAGAGTATCTGATTATTCTCGACGCCCTGCTGCCCAAGCAACTAGACATGCTCTCGCAGGCGAGCCTGCGCAAAGTCATCGCCTGTTCCGTAGCCGATGACATGAAACCGCTGACCCGACTGCTGTTCAAGCTGACCAAGGGGCGCAAGATCAAATCCGTCCCCAGCGAGTCGACTTATATCCAATGGCAGGACTTCCTCGCCTTGGGCCAGCGCGATCCGTCCCAGGTCTTTGCCGACCGCAAACCCTATGAGCGGATGATCGACCCCAAGGCCTGCGCCGTCTATCTGCACAGCGGCGGCACCACCGGTGAACCGAAGACCATCATGCTCTCCTCGTTCAATTTCAATGCCCTGGCGATCCAGGGCCCGCAAATTATCGGCCAGGCCAATGACGAGCATTTCGATCCCACGGGCATGGCCATGGTCATGATCCTGCCCCTGTTCCATGGCTTCGGACTGTGCATGGGCATGCACACCATGCTGGCCAATGGCATGCGCTGCATCCTGGTGCCCCAGTTCTCGCCCGATGTCCTGGCCCAAATCATCGTCAAGGAAAAACCGAGCTTTATCGCTGCGGTCCCGACCCTGTTCGAAGGGATCCTCAGGAACCATCACCTGAAAAACGCCGATCTCTCCTGCCTGAAGGCCGTCTTTTGTGGTGGCGACACGCTGACTGCCGATCTCAAGCAGCGCTTCGACACCTTCATCCAGGCCCGGGGCGCGTCCTGCTCCCTGCGCGAAGGCTATGGCCTGACCGAGACCGTCACCGTTTGTGCCGTCAATCCCCAGCTCGAAGCCCGAGCCGAAACCGTCGGCCTGCCATTGTCTGATGTCCTGATGAAAGTCATTGACCCCCAGACTCTGGCCACCGTCCCCAATGGCCAGGATGGCGAATTCTGCATCCACGCCCCGACCCGGATGATCGGCTATCTCCACGACGAGGCTGCCACCGCCAATACGATCCGCATCCATGCCGACGGCCTCGACTGGGTCCATACCGGCGACTACGGCTTCATGGATGATGACGGCTATTTCCATTTCAAACAGCGCATGAAACGCATCCTCAAGGTCTCCGGCGTGCCTGTTTTCCCCTCCCAGGTCGAGGATGTCATCGCCAGCGTGCCCGGCGTCCGCCTGGCCTGCGCCATCGGCGTCCCGCACCCCTACAAGATGCAGATCGTCAAAGCCTTCGTCGTGCCGGAAAATCCCCATGCCGACCCTGAGCAGCTGCGCAGCCAAATCCTGCAAAAATGTGAGCAGGCCCTGATCCCCTACGCCATTCCGAAAGAAATCGAGTTCCGCGATGAACTACCGCGCACCAAGGTCGGCAAGATCGATTTCATCGAACTCGAGCGTCAGGAACTGGCGAAACTGGAGACAGCCAAGGCGGCGGAAGGCAAGTCCGAAAGGGCCTGAAATAGTAAGGTATTCAGCTTGATTACCAGCTGATTGCAGCTCCTGTGCAGGTTGACAGCCTCCAGCCGGCCCCCTATAATAGCGATGTTACCCAACTCGGGGATATAGCTCAGCTGGGAGAGCGCCGCGTTCGCAATGCGGAGGCCAGGGGTTCGATCCCCCTTATCTCCACCACCAAAAGTACCATAAATTGATAGAATCGTATCTGTCAGTTATGGTGCTTTTTTATGCCTCGGAAGGCCTGATACGAGGCGTTTTCGGGGTTTTTGCGATAATAAGCAGATAAATTATCGTGGTCAAAATAGGCAGTAAATCTGCTTGTACCGTAACATTTCGCGCAAAATACGTCTTTTGAATCGTTGGATAATTGGCAAAATGCACCGGTTAGTTAAATATCAAAGGGTTCAAATTGTCCGAGGGGTGCATTTTCAAAAAACGCTAGAAAATGGCGAAAAATAGCAAATATGAGAGAAAAAGAAAACATGCATTTAGAATCAGCTTTCAATCTCTGGTCGCAGAAGAATTTTCATTTTGTATTGACGAGAAGTGCTGCGAAAATAGCCTAATCATCTTAACCGCATAGCCTAAACAAGAATCAGCAACTGTGCGCTAAAACAAATCAACATATCAAATTAGCCTCGCTTGAATGAGTAGACGAAAAATGGAATTACCACTTGAACCGAAAAACGGACCACTTGTACTTTGCCAGTTTCAACAAACAAGTCTAATTGATAATATGATCAGTGCACAAACACATGCCAAATAATAATAATAAAATAGTTAAAATGTAATATTTACCGTATTGACTCGTATAAATTGACCCCGTATTCTGGGTGAGGCACAAACAAAGATGCACCTGATTGCAGTCGGTTCCAGCCAAGCTTGCAACAAATGGGTGCATCCTCTAGGCACATTTTTGTGTGCGCAGTTTCATTTTACATGATTGTGTCGAAAGAGGAAGTGGCTGGGATTTAATCCGGTCACTTTTTTGTTGGAAAATTGCCCGAAGTGCAATATTCGACAAGAAGAGACATAATTCAAGCACCATGGAGGACGTATGAAATTAACACCACGAACGAGAGTCTTGTCACTGATTTTATCGCTGGCAATCCTATTTTCGATTGTCACGCCCGTGTCGGCGGCCACCGAAAAGAAACCCGCACCATCAACTTCATCCGAACAAGTCAACCAAATTATGGGCCCCTCAGACAGCGAGCAGCTGGGTGGCATTGAAGATGTCGAGCGCCGCGAAGAGAATGTCAAACATTACATTCTGGAAAACGGCCTTTATGAAGGCATCGTTTTCCCGGTTCCGGTTCATTACAAAGATCCCAATGATCCGAAAGCCACCTGGCAGGATATTGATAACAGCCTGGAATCAGGAACAGCAGATGGTTCTGAGGTTTATCAGAATAAATCAGCAGCGTACAAAATCCAGCTAGCCAAGAAGGTTAAGACTAATGATTCGTCTTGGCTGGTCAAGCTGAACAAGGACAATTATCAGGTCAAATGGAGCGTCCTCAAGGATGAGTCATCCGTTGTTCTTCAGCCCGATCAGGCGATCGCCAGTTCCGAAGAAACAACGGCCAGCATTAAGGATGCTTCAACCAAGGCGGAAGAAGATAAAAAGAACGGCATTGTCAAAACGCCAAAGCAGCAGCGCTCGGATACTGACAAGCTGTACAGCTCGGTCACGTATGCGAATTTACTTCCGGGGTGTGATTTCAAATACGATATCAGCCCAACCGGCGTGAAAGAAAATATCATTGTCCCGAATCCGGTCAACGAGCTGTCTGTCGCGTTTGAGCTGGACCTCAAAAACCTGACCCCGGTTTTGCAGGATGACAACTCTGTCAACCTGGTAGACTCCAAAAATAAAACCGTGATGACCATGCCCCGGCCCAATCTTCTGGACCAGTCGGAAGAATTTGCCTATGGGGTCAAACTGGAAATCAGCCAAACGAAGAATAATACATGGCTCTTCCGTTATACGGCGGATCCCGAGTATCTCAAAAATGCCTCTTACCCTATTGCGCTGGATCCGTTCATTCAAACGACCGTCGATGTCAATGAGATCCGTGATGCCAGCGTTTTTGCTGGCACACCTACGACCAATTATCAGACAGAAACATATCTGTATGTTGGTAAGGGTTCAACCCGCGGTGTCGGCAGAACCTTCATCAAATTCCGCACCCTGCCTACCTTGAAAGCGTCGCAGCGCGTTCACTATGCCGAATTGGAAATCTACAAGCGTGTAACGACAGACGCTTTGCGGATGACTGCCCATCGCGTTCTGGGCAGCTGGGATTCTTCCACCATCACTTGGAGCAACATGCCGGCAACCGACAGCAATGTCGAAGTCTACAGCAATCAGAGCACGTTGGGGGATTACACCCTGGACATCACCGGTATCGCCCAGGAATGGCTGCATAACGGTGTCAACAATGGCATGATGCTCAAGGCCGAGAACGAAACGACTTACGTCTATTCCTACTGGTCCTCGGACTCGACGGCCAACCAACCGCCGATCGTTCGCTTCCAGTACAGCGACTATGCCGGTCTGGAATCCAGCCTGAGCTACCATGATATCGATCTGGCCAAAGGCGCAGCCCTCCATGTCAGCGATTTCAACGGAAACATGGTCACCACCGTACCGGTTGTCGATACACAAGGCAATCTGCTGCCGGTCAACCTGGATCTGGTCTATAACAGCACGTTGCGCAATATCAATGTCCCGGACCTGATGACCGGTGACGGTTGGCGGACAACCTATGACCGCACGATCACCTGGATGGTTATCAATGGGGTTGAATATTACCGCTACCGAGACGGCGACGGTACCGAGCATTTCTTCTAC
>SABL01000378.1 GCA_009928985.1 Clostridia bacterium | reverse complement strand
GTTGTGCCCACCAGGGAGACCGAATCGACCAAAGTATACAGGGAATTGCCGAGATTTTGCTGGTAATGATCAACCCGGTAAGCGGTATCCGTGCGCGGAATCCATTTGGCGTAGACCTGGACATCCTCATTCGGCATCGTCTCGGGCACTTGATACGGCTGGGTCAGAGCTTCATCGCGATACCAGCCGCCGAAATCATACCCTGGGTACACGGGGTCGGCCGGAGCAGAAATTTTCGTCTTGAACGGTTTCAGGATCATCGGCACGGTGCTTCCGCCCCTGGAGTGGAAAACAATCGCATAGCCATCGTTGTAATTGTCCCAGTTCAGCTGGATCGTTCGCTGAATGGGCTCGGAGGTAAAGACCAGCGGCGCCTGGATCCAGGTGATCACCAGATCGGCAGTTTCCGACTGGTCGCCATCCGGTGTCAGTTTGAGAAGATTGGTTTTGGGATCATAGCTGAAGGCTTCGTTGGTGATTTCGATTTTGAAAGCCGTGGCATCGTCATAAAAGCCTTCACCGGTTTCGCCGGTTTTCAAATCGAGATAGCTCATGTTGAACAGCGTATCGGGCACCTCAAAGGTCTGGATATGCTTTTTCAGGGAAATTTCGGTCATTTCCTCTTCCATTTCCGCAAAGGCCTGGACATTCTCCCTCGCGCCTGCCGACCAGAGGGGCCATTCATTTTCGTACAGGGTGGGATTGTAGGAGAAGGTACCCTTGAAGGCCTGGGTTTCAAAAGCGATCTCCAGATAGATGCCCAGTTCGAAGTACAGCGCTCCCGAGCTTTTGGATGTTCGCCCCCTGGAAGCCGTATAACTCAATTCGTAATAGAAATAGCCCCAGACCCGGACATAGGCGCCGACTTCGGCACTAATTCCCAGACTGGCCAGATCGGTCGAGAACACACCGACTGCGATCTCGAATTTGATACCGGCTCGCAAGCCCATCGTGCCCATGACATAAAACGTGAATTCATAATGCTCTTCGACCAGGTCGATGGTCTCGGTCGTACAGGTCTTCTTGAAGACACCGATGGAATAGTTGTAGCGTTTGGCATTTTCGTAGTAAAAATCGCAGCCAATCGAGATATTCATATTGGCAGAGACCACGAATTTGAGCTCGATCTCATAGACCAGGATATGGAACGGATCGACTGAGCCTTCCTGTTTGAAAATCTCCTGGCTGAACAGTTCGACCC
>SABL01000119.1 GCA_009928985.1 Clostridia bacterium | reverse complement strand
GCTTTTGATTGCCCAGGCCAACCAGGCTCTGGTCTACACGAAAGACTCATTTTCCCTTCTGCTCAACGGCACACAGCGACAGATTGGCGATGACTTGGACAAAGACCTCTTGCTGGGTGCTGCCGTCCTGGCCAGGCTCGATCCGTCGTCCCGGGTCTCCGGCACCGGCCAGGAGAATGATCCCTATGTGCTGGCTGCGCCAAACGACCTGCTCTTGCTGTCCGCCGCGCTGAACACTCTGAACGGCACAGCTTTGGCCAGCTTTGATTATCCTGGCACCCTGGATGCCGGATCCGTGCCGGACGCTGGGCAAGGAGATCCCTTGCGGAATTCTGAACAGGCGTCTGCCGCTGACCGCTTGAACGCCCGCCAATATCTGCGGCAAGCGCACTACCGGGTCGCCCAGGACATCAATGTGCAAAACACCGGGTTTTCTGGTCTGGGTTATTACCTTGATGCATCGCGCTATGTGTCTTTTTCCGGTGTTTTCAGCGGCAGTCATGAGATCAACCGGCCGATCATCAACTATGGCATGCGATCAACCCGGGGTGCCCTGGGATTTTTCCCCGTCCTGGACGGCGCAACGGTCTCCAACCTTGTCCTGGATGGTGAGATTACCAGCGATGGAGAGGTCCTCGGATCCCTTGCCGCTTATGCCGGATTGCCCGGTCAGGCAGAAAATCCGGGATTTACTGTGCGCAATGTCGAAAGCCGGGTCGACATCACGGCAAGCCGGACAGGTAATGTCTTTGCCGGCGGCTTGGTCGGCCATGCTTCTTTCGCACAGGTGGTTGGCAAGAGCAGCATCGTGTTCGACCGGACCAGCTATGCCGGCACCATTGACTCGCGTGGTTCTTATGTTGGTGGGCTGGCCGGACTGATTGAATCGATGGACCAGGGGCGTCGTCCGGACGGTTCATATGGTCTCGATATCACGATCGATACCTGCTCCTTCACGGGCAGTCTCCTGGGTGCTTCCGTCAGCGCCGCGCAGTTCGGTGGTCTGCTGGGTGCTTTGACTTCTTCCGGGCGGGCGACGGCGGCCAATGTTTCCCAGACCCGCCCTGCCGGCGGATTTGGCATCGTTTACAATACCACCAGCCTGACCGCCAGCAATAACCTGGTCGAAGGTACTATCCAGACATCCGCGGCAGGCGTCGGCGGGTTGGCAGCCACCCTGTCCGGTGTTGATGCAACGATCGATTCCTTCAGACTCGGCAGCAACATGGCAGGGGGCAATGGCCTCGGCGGCCTGGCCCAGAATGCCGGCGGCCGCTACCGGATCACGGGTTTTGAAATCGAAGAAACAGCCAAGATTTCGATCAATGGCAGCAGAATTGTTTACTCCGGTCTCTTGTTTGGCAATTCTGCAAATGCCTGGGTCGAGGCAGCGCCGATCGATGTCGATCCTGCGGCGAAGATCACGGTCCAGAACCAGGCCAAATTCGACGACTTATCAGGATATACGTTCTATAGCAGTGGGGATACCTACCCCAATGGCACAGTCCAGATGGGCGGTCTGATGAACCTGACAGGTGGGGCCACTTCACACACGCCAGTCAGTGTGATTGCAAACAACACATCATCTGACGCTGCCCGCCATTATCATGGATTTACTCCAGCCGAGATCCGGGGCAAGGGAACTGCAGACGATCCCTTCATCATTGACAGTGCCGCCAAGCTGCAGACTTTGAGTGTTTTCAACTACTTGACCAGCGCCCTGAGCTGGATCCTGTTGCCAGCCTTCCCGGAAGCTGATTACCCTGCCAATGCGACGGATGTCGACAAGGTCATGAACTTGAAATTATCCTATTTCCGGTTCACCGATGACATAGATCTGACTGGGGTGGCGTATTACCCGATGCCGATTATTGGAGGCACCTACCAGGGCCAGTTGCTGGAAAATGGACGCTTCCCCCAGATCACATTCGCGAGTCCAGATACATCTGCCAATCGGCTTGCCGCGACCAAGGATTTGCATAGCGGCTTGTTCACTAGCATCACACCGTATGACACAACAAGACTGCTGGAGATCTCCGGCTTGCGTCTGACCGGGATTGTCACTGGGACCTACTACCCAGGGGCACTGGCTGCCGGTTATTATAAACCCAATGATTCTTACCGGATCGGCATGCCGGCCATCAACACCGGTCGCGTCAAAATCTCCCAGATCGAGCTGGAAAGCCTGTGGTCGCGAGGGGGAAGCCTGTCGACAACAGCTTTCACCAACGGAACATCCTCCCTCATCGGTTCGGTTGCGGGCGGGGTTCATGTGTTTGACACCATCGAGGTCCGGCTCCCTGACGGATACAGTAATGCCCAGCCGGATCCGGACCCACCGCTGTCAGATGCCTTGATCGGCCGTGTCTTTGGTGACAACACACTGCTGGAATTACGACGCGTCGCTTTCCCGTCCACGTATGTACTCACCGTTGGAGAACCCATTCCAGATCCAGCTGATCAACTGCACTATTTCAGGCGAGCGACGTTCATCAGCCAATTTGACGCTGGTTCCGCTTACTATTATTTTGACAGCTTCCTGGATGATGAGAAATATGTTTATGACATCGATACGGCGGTCATGCCGGCCAGTACCGGCAATGTCCAGATCGTGATCAATCCGCCGCGCGGACGGCTGGATCGCGGATATGGCACAACTTTGTCACCTTACATCATCGATAGTCCTGATCAACTCTATGCATTGGCAATCGCGATCGCCAATGACGGTGAAACCATTGGCGGTGAAGGTTCAGGCAGCCTCCAGCAAGTCAATGGCTTTAATCTGACGGGAGAACTGACTGCCAAGGCCAAGGCTGAGGTGGTTGACTTTCTCGTCCGCGCACACTACCGCCTGATAGATGACCTTGATTTTTCCCAGACCAAGCTGACAGGTTACCGCGGCCTGGGTAGCATGACTAATCCTTTCTCCGGTACATTGGACGGCAGAGGACACACCATCACCTTGTCCGTAGGCGACACTTACAGTGAAAACAACATCAAGGATTCTGCAGGCATCAGCATCGGTCTGTTCAAATTCATCAAGGGTGCCACGATCCGCAACCTCCATGTGACCACTGAGACAGCCAGCGATCGCTACGGCGTGCGGGTGACCAGTGCCACCAGCGACCCGGGCCAGCCGAGCTATAATGGCCTCGTGACTGCCGTGGTCCTGGGTGGAGACAATCTGCTCGACAATGTTCTCGTTTCCGGCAAAATCTCAGTGGATGCGGCAGGAATTGCGAATAGCAATGTCTTTGCCGGCGGGTATGCCGGACATATCGAGGCTGGAACATTGCAGCTGATCAACCTGCCGGAAGAGGCTGTCCAGAATTTCCAGATCTTGGCGCCCTCAGGACCGGTGCCCTATGACAGCAGCCACTACGCCAGCATTTGCCCATCCGTCAAGGACGGTTACGTGCTGTATGATGGTGCGGATCCCAGTACGACGGTCATTCTCAGCGGCGAGGATATGATCAATGGCCGTGTCAACGAATATCTCAATGTGACGATCGGCCAGGCCATCGGTGGCGGCAATACTTATGAATATAGCCTGGTCGATGACCCCGGGGAAAATCTCAACCAGCTGCCAGATGGGATCGGCCTGGCCTTGTCTCCCTCGGGTGTGCTGGAAGGCTATCCGAAAAAGGCGGGCACTTTCACCTTCTTCGTCCGAGTCAAATCCACTTCGAACACAGACTCGGAATTTGTCAATTATGACCAGAAAATCTTCACTTTAAATGTCGAGCGGGCAGATTACCCTGCCCTTGTCCTCGCGACCTCTCTGGACCAGATCACATATACTACACCAGACCAACCACTCGCGTTTGACAATTTCCCACAGCCAGTGGTTGAAGGCCTGACCGTGGAACAGATAGCGGTATCAGACGCCACATTGACCTTTGAGATTGTTGGGAATCCCGATATTGTCGATTTTGTCACGGATGCATCAAGCGGTGTGGTCAATTTGCGGGTCCTTTCTACCGGGACAACCCGCATCCGGATCACAAAACCATCCGACAGCAGCTACCATGCCACCAGTCTGGAATTTGACCTGACCGTTCAGAAAGCCGACCTGTGGTTCAGTGTCGAGGGGCATGACTTGTATTATGGGGCCTTGCGTTTGCCTGAATCGCTCGGCCAAGTTTCAATCGAAGGATTGCGGGGGCTCACAGGGCGAGTGGTTCTGGATCCTCAAATGGTAGCCCAACTGGCTGCGCTGGGGATCGCCGAGCCAACCGTCCAAATCCCGACCGAACTGCAAAGTGCGGAGAGCCTGCAAAACGCTGAGCCAGGCAGCTACCGGCTGATCATCAATCCAATTGCCGCGGTGGCTGGTTCTGAGGCGGCTTTCGAAGAAATTGTATCCAATTACAATTTTCGCCTCCGGCATGGACTGGTCCAAATCATCCGCAGGAGTGTCCAGAGCAGTGACTATGATATCTGGGCGCTGGCCGCGGATGGGACCAGGACGTTGGTTACGAACAAGACCAATGGCCGCTGGTACAACCACAGCATCGTCATCAAGCCCAATGAAGCCTCAGACTACACCGAGATTTCCGGTGACGGTGGACAGACCTGGGTGGATGAACTGGTTTTTGCCGGTGAGTGTAATCAGTCGATTTCGATGCTGCTGCGCAACCAGGACCAAGAGAGTCCCTGGTTCGGAGTCACAACCGATGATTATGTCTTGCTGGTCCGCATCGACCAGACCCTGCCTGTTGCCGACATCCACTTCCATGCGTCCGTGGCTGGGGAGCCTTTGTTTGAAACCGCCTTGGACAAGACCGCGGTCGGCGGAGTCTATAGGAGTCCGCTCACGATTGCCATGGCTGGCAGCGATCCCCAGAGCCAGTTTGTCGCCAGCGGAATTCGCCAGCTGGAGTACCTGGTCTTGCGGGGTGATCAGGTCTTTGATCAAGCCAGTCCGCCAGTTGCAGGCTGGGTGCCCGTTGCTAACAACACGAATCTTCTGATTGATCAGCCGGCTGCTGCTGGATATTATCTGCGGTCGATCGATTATGCTGGTAACATGTCCCCTATTGTTTACCATGCGTATGAAGATCCCCAGGCCAGGGCAGGCTGGTTTGTCATGGATGGCACGGCACCGGTGATCAGCCTTTCGAACCAGTCCACCTACGCCGGGTGGCGCCAGTATGCCGAGGGTGTTCCAGCACTTGAATTCACCGCCCGGGACAGTCTGGCTGGTGTCCAGTCGATCAAAGCCACTCTTTCCTCTGCGGCCAATGGATCGCAGACCTGGCCCGTTACGCTCACGGACAATGGGAACTACACCTTTGATCTGTCAGCCATTACCCAAGACGGTGAATACACGGTCCTGATCACCGCCAAAGACAAGGCCGGGAATACCAGCAGCCGGTCCCTCTCGATCCGCAAGGATGCCGCCCAGCCAGCGCTGACGCTCGAGGGGACCTGGTCCGAGCCGGTCCGCTACACGCAGGACAAGACATTCAAGATCACGGCGAGTGGTTACGATCCATCTGGCATCCGGTCTGTCAAAGTGACCTTTGGCGCTATGGTGACCGATATCACCAGCACTGGCCTGGATGGCGTGTTTTCATACACCGCCCTGTCGGAGGGCACCTATCAGGTGACGCTGACCAAGAACAGCCTCGATGCCAGCGGCAATCCGGTGACCGTCACACAAACCTTGATTGTTCCCAAGATCGACCGCACCAAGCCTGTCTTGACCGTCGCCGGCCGCACGGGCAGCACAGGTCTGTCTGCTTACCCCGCGACAGGCGGCTGGTCACCCGACAATGTTATCTTGACCTTCACCAACAAGGCTGACAGCAAGGGCAACACCCGCCTCTATGCCTATCGCAAAGGTGAGCCGCAAATCCCGCTGTTCTTCAACGACAACTATTCCGAGACTTCCGCTGTCAACTTGCCCTGGTTGCTTCAAGGTCTGAACGCGACGAAAACCAATACCTACGGCAGCACCTTGTCTCAGACCTTTGTGTACCAGCTTGTCAGTGAATCCGGGATCGCCAGCAATCTGGTGGAATTCACGGTCCAGGTTGACAAGGACCGGCCGGTGATCACGCAGCCATATGTCATGTCCGGCGCACAAGCCTATTTTTTAAACCAGCTGACCGGCGGTTTGTTTTTCAGGCAGGTTGAACTGGCCGTGCCGGTGACGGACTCCGGCAGCGGAGCCAAGTCAGTCTTGATCACCCTGACTCCCACACCTGGCAATGGTGACCCTGTTTCCTACACCAAGACTCTGGCCACACCTAGCCTCGACACAACGGTCAAGCATGTGATCGACATCAATTTCAAAGGCAGCATCCACCTGGTGGCCAAGGATGTTGTCAATAACGAATCCGCCGCCTTTGCCACCACTCAGGAAATCCTGATTGATAAAACGGCGCCAGACTACACAATCGATGTCAGTCC
>SABL01000377.1 GCA_009928985.1 Clostridia bacterium | reverse complement strand
TGGATCGAGGGTATCGCACCAGTGACCAGGTGGAGCGGACAACCGGCCTGCCGGTGCTTGGCATGATGCCCCTGCTCGACAAAGCAAGCGGCTCCCCGGTCGACTATGTTGTCAGCAAGCCGCTCTCCTCCCTGGCGGAGTCGTTCCGGGCTATTCGCAACGCCATCCAGCTGGCTGATGTCGACAGACCGCCCAAAACGGTCATGGTCACCTCTTCCCTGCCCAGTGAAGGCAAGTCCACCTTCTGCGCTGCACTGGGCCGAATGGCGGCCATGTCGGGCACGAAAACCCTGTTGATCGATGCCGACCTGCGCCGACCGTCCATTGCCAGGCTGTTTCCAGGGATATCCCCGGAAGTACGGCTTGAAGACCTCCTGCAGAACGATCTTCCCTGGCAGCAGGCCATCGTGCAGGACGAAAAAAGCGGCCTGCACCTGCTCTGTGCCCACGGCAACACACCGCTGACCTCCGAACTGCTGGGCTCCAAACGCATGCAGGCACTGCTGGCCCAGATGGAGCAGGAGTTTGATCTGGTTCTGCTCGACACGCCCCCGATCATGGGTATTTCCGATGGCTGGAACCTGGCCTGCCGGGTCGACGCCCTGGTCTACCTGATCCACTGGTCCGAAACACCCCGGGAAACCGTGCAGACCGCACTGCGCCAGCTCGAGGTCATCGGCATCCAGCCAAGCGGCATGGTCCTCTCCATGGTGAACATGCGCCAGCAGAAGAAGTACGGTTACGGCGGCTATGGCTACTACTACAGCAAATACAGCCGCTACTACCATAACTGAACCGGACCACCACGATTTGCCCCATGTTTTCTTTCCTGCCCAAACCACAATCGCCCAACCCCTTGCGCCGTTTTTGTGCGCCCGAGGGGCAGCGCATCTATGCCATCGGCGACATCCACGGCCGAGCCGACCTGCTCAAAAAGCTCCATGGGATGATTCTTCTGGATGCTTCCGTCAGCCGGCCGCTCGACAATGTCGTGGTCTACATGGGGGACTACATCGACCGCGGCCCTTTTGTCTGCGACACGCTCGACCATGTGCTCCATGGACTGACGGACGATTTCACGATCCATCGGCTGCGGGGTAACCACGAGCAGCTTTTTCTCGATTTCCTCCACGACCCCTCCGTGCTGCCGGCCTGGCTGGAACTCGGCGGCCTGTGGACCCTGACCAGCTACGGGGTCTATCCGGGCCTTG
>SABL01000376.1 GCA_009928985.1 Clostridia bacterium | reverse complement strand
GAGCTAAACCTTGGCGATATCGTTGGCGGTCGAGACTATATCACCGGTCTGGCAATTTCAGCGCAAGTCATCCAAATCATCCGAACAGTAAACCGTGACGGCGTGTCCGTCCAGTACAAGGTGGGATAACATGGCACAAAAAGGATACATCAAAAACTCGGTAACAGCCGACCTTGGCGCACCTGAATTGGCAGCCATCTTCAAGGGGCTGCTTCCGACCAACGGCATCATCAACCTCTGGGACGACCTTGCGTGCGCGAGAATCAACGACAACCTGGTCCGGCTGTCTCCCGGGGTGTACAGCTTGTCCGGCTATTTGCTGGGTGTCATGCAGGGCACCACGGCTGATCTGGCAGTGGACAGTGGAACAGCTGGGTATAATCGCATCGATCTGGTCGTTGCCGAGTTTGTCCGCAATGGCGGTGGAGCTGGCGTGGACACGCTGCAATTCAAGATCGTCAAAGGCACGTCGACTACCGGCACTCCGACGGCACCGACACTGACAGCCGATGACATCAACGTCGAGGCCAACACGACCAGACAAGAAGCACTGTACCGGCTGACGATTACCGGAACGACTCTGGCGACTCCTGAGCTGATGGCGGCATCTGCAAGCGGGCTGCTTGGCATATCCGACGTTGCTGCCAGCCGAACGCTGGTCATCGGCGACGCGGGCAAAGAGCTGGCATGCAGCTCAGCATCAACGATCACCATCACAGTCCCGCCCAACAGTTCAGTCGCGTTTGATGTTGGCACTACAATTGTGCTGTCCAGAGACGGTGCAGGTGATGTTACTGTTGCAGCCGGAGCTGGAGTGACTATCGTGTCCTCCGACAGTAAGCGATCAATTAACAAGCAACACGAAATGGCAGCACTAATCAAGAAAGCAACAGACACCTGGCAACTTGTCGGGTCGTTGGCTTGAGGTGATGTCATGAGAGCGGCTTTATTGGCGGCAATACAGTCATCTAGACAAAGAAAGCTTGATGTTGACTTTTTGATTCTTGGATCTGGTGGCGCCGGTTACTACGACTCAGCAGATATAAGCAGTTGGGGCGGTGCGCCTGGAGCTGGTGGCGGCCAAGTTCACGGGTCAGATGTCTGGCTTCCAGGAACAACCAAGGCGGTTGTAATCGGAGCCGGTGCGTCCAAAGCAGATAAAACTGTCAGAAATGGCAACTCTACGACGGTGCAAGGATACACGGCTGCCAAG
>SABL01000118.1 GCA_009928985.1 Clostridia bacterium | reverse complement strand
GGCCAGAACATCCTCGGTTACCGTCATTACCCCGACGAGGTCGTGCGGCTGTTTGTCCGCCACTCAATCCAGAACGGGATCGACATCCTGCGCATTTTTGACGCGCTCAACGATTTCCGCAACATCCAGGTCGCGGTCGATGAGACGTTGAAATGCGGCGGCCACGCCCAGGGCACGATCTGCTACACAATCAGCCCGATCCACGACCTTGAGTCCTATGTCCAGATGGGCAAGGAACTCGAGCAGATGGGGGTTCACTCGATCTGTATCAAGGACATGGCCGGGATCATGAGCCCACAGGAAGCCTACGACCTGGTTTCTGCACTCAAAGCCAACGTCAGCCTGCCGATCGTGGTCCACACCCATTCGACCACCGGCCTGGGCCCGATGACGTATCTGAAAGCCGTCGAAGCCGGAGCCGACTGCATCGACTGTGCGATCTCCTCCTTCTCCGGAGGCACCTCACAGCCAGCCACGGAGTCCCTGAACTATGCATTAAAGCAGATGGGTTATGATTCTGGGCTCAAGGAAGATGTGCTCAAGCAGATCAACGACTTCTTCAAACCGGTCAAGGACAAATACGTCGCTTCCGGCCTGTTGGACCCCTACGTTTTGAGTACCGATACCGACGCGCTGACCTACCAGATCCCGGGCGGCATGCTCTCGAACCTCGTCTCCCAGCTCAAGCAGCAGAACGCGATCGACCGACTGCCTGAGGTGCTTGCCGAGACGCCTCGTGTCCGCGCTGACCTTGGTTACCCGCCGCTGGTCACGCCGATGAGCCAGATGGTCGGAGTCCAGGCTGCGACCAATGTCCTGGTCGGCGAACGCTACAAGAACATCTCCAAGGAAGTCAAGGCCTACATCCGCGGTGAATACGGCAAGGCCCCCGGCATTGTTGATCCGGAGCTGATCAAGAAAGTCCTCGGCAATGAGCAGCCGATCACCGGCCGTTATGCCGAGACCCTGGCGCCGGAATTCGATGCTGCCAAGTTAAAGCTGGCCGGCATCGCTGAGAGCGATGAGGATGTCCTGAGCTATCTCGCCTTCCCGCAGATCGCTGAGAAATTCTTTGCCAACCGGGCCGAGAAGAAGATCAATCGGGTGACCTACTCGATCCGCCAGATCTGACGAGGAGGCACACATGGACATCATTAATAGCTTGTTCACCAGTTTGTTTGGCATCAGCGTTGTATTTGCGGTGCTGGTCGCCCTGATCTTGCTGATTTATGGGCAATCATTGGTCATGAAAAGTATGCACAGAGTCAAACCGGCCGCGGCTGCTTCTGAACCAGCCCCATCGAATCCAGTCACGGTTGACCCTGCTCCAGCTGCCAGGACTACCGTGCCGGGCAAGCTCGAATTGGTCGGCATCGACGAAAAGACAGCCGCCCTGGTGATGGCGATCATCTGCGATGAGAGCGGGATTCCTGCCAACGAACTGATTTTCAAATCCATCCGTGAAATTGCCTGAGTGATTGGGCTGAGGAGACAACGCATGAAGTATCAAGTGACGATCAATAACAAGACCTATGAAGTCGAAGTCGAACGCGGCGAGGCCAATCTGCTCGCTACCTACGAAGCAGTCGCACCGGTCGCCCCGGCCCCCGTCGCGGCTGCTCCTGTCGCGGCTGCCCCCACCCCTGCTACTGCGTCGCATGTCCAGGCAGTGGCCGGCGAAGCCCTGACTGCCCCGATGCCGGGCACCATTATCAACGTGATGAAAAAAGTTGGCGACAAAGTCGCAGAGGGCGAAGTCGTCTGCATCCTCGAAGCCATGAAGATGGAAAATGAAGTGGTGGCGGCGATTGCCGGCACCGTCGGCCAAGTCCTTGTCGCCAAGGGCTCCGTGGTCAAGACCGGCGATCCGCTGGTCATGATCCATTGATGGAGGCCGCCAGATGTTGATCGATACCCTGGGCAAGCTCTGGGGCGACTCCGGATTTGCCGCACTCGACCTGCAGCACCTGCTCATGATCGTTGTAGCCTGCGTCCTGATCTACCTGGCCATCGTCAAGAAATTCGAGCCTTTGCTCCTGTTGCCGATTGCTTTCGGCATGCTTTTAGCCAACTTGCCGATTACGGGGATCATGGACGCGCCACCTGCCGATCACAGTGGCCCGGGTGGCCTGTTGTACTACCTGTACCAGGGCGTCAAACTGGGCATCTATCCATCACTGATTTTCCTTGGCATCGGGGCGATGACCGATTTCGGCCCGCTGATCGCCCGGCCCTCGAGCCTGCTGTTGGGCGCGGCGGCCCAGTTTGGCATCTATGTGGCCTTCACAGTGGCCCGGATACTGGGCTTTACGGTTCAGGAAGCCGCCTCGATCGGCATCATCGGCGGTGCCGATGGTCCGACAGCGATCTTTTTGACGACCCGCCTGGCCCCGGAACTGCTGCCGGCGATCGCGATTGCGGCCTACTCGTACATGGCCCTGATCCCGCTGATCCAGCCACCGATCATGCGCGCCCTAACCACCGAAAAGGAGCGCAAGACCGAGATGTCGCAGCTGCGTCCTGTGAGCAAGACCGAGAAGGTCGTCTTCCCGATCATCGTCACGATCGTTGCTGTGTTGCTCCTGCCCTCCGTCGCACCCTTGATCGGCATGTTGATGCTGGGCAACCTGTTCCGTGAATCGGGCGTCGTCGACCGCATCTCCCTGACGGCACAGAACGAACTGATCAACATTGTCACGATCTTTCTGGGCGTTACTGTGGGGGCGACAGCCAATGCCGATCGCTTCCTGCAATGGGAAACACTTAAGATCATCGCTTTGGGCCTGTTCGCCTTCGTCTTCAGCACCATCGGCGGATTGCTGTTTGGCAAGCTGATGTATGTCGTGACCGGCGGCAAGGTCAATCCGCTGATCGGTTCGGCCGGGGTCTCGGCCGTGCCGATGGCCGCTCGTGTTTCCCAGACCGAAGGCCAGCGGGCCAACCCGAGGAACTATCTCCTGATGCACGCCATGGGACCGAATGTCGCCGGTGTCATCGGCTCAGCTGTGGCTGCTGGTTTCCTGCTCGCGATGTTTGGCTGAGCCTGCATTGATCACAAAATAATACAAAAGGCGGGCAGGCGATTTCCTTGTCCAGCTGACCACACGAACGCTATAATTCAAGACAGGTCTTGTCGCAAGGCCTGTCTTGTTTTCACGTACGCGGCAGAATAGCTGCCCATGGATCAGATGGAGGATCAGCCATGCCATTTCAATCGTCTTTGCTGGAACAGGCGCTGCAAGAGATCGTATCCCCCAGCGAGGACTCTTTCAAGGCTGCCAATGTTCGACTCGACTCCCTGGTCAAGCCGCCCCAGAGCCTGGGACATCTCGAAACCATGGCCGCCCGTCTGATGGCCATCCAGCAGCAGCCTGTCCTTTCTGTTGAGAAACGCTGCGTGATTGTCCTGGCCGCTGACAATGGTGTCGTGGCTGAAGGCGTCTCCAGTGCACCCCAGGCTGTCACCGCTTTGCAAACAATCAATATTCTCAATGGCTTGGCCGGTGTTTCGGTCCTGTCCCGCCAGTTTGCTGCCGACCTGATGGTGGTGGATGTCGGTGTGGCCAGCGATCTGGACCATCCCGATCTGGTCAGGCGGAAAATAAGGCCTTCCACAGGCAATATCGCCCGTGAACCAGCCCTGACCCCTGCAGAGGTCATCCAAGCTCTGGAAACGGGGCTGGACTTGGCTCGTGAAGCCAAAAGCAACGGCTACCAGGTCCTGGGTGTAGGTGAGATGGGAATCGGCAATACCACGACCAGCAGTGCCGTCCTGGCAGGGCTTCTGGGCTATGGCCCGGGTCAGGTGGAAGCGCTCGTCGGCCGTGGTGCCGGTTTGAGTGATGCGGATTTCCATCACAAGGTTTCTGTCATTGAGCAGGCTTTGCAATTGCATCAGCCTGACGCAAACGATGTCCTTGATGTCCTGGCCAAGGTGGGAGGGCTCGACCTGGCGACAATGACCGGCGTCTATCTGGGGGCAGCCGCCAGCCGGTTGCCAGTGGCCATCGATGGATTCATTTCAGTCGTTGCTGCCCTGTGTGCCGTTCGCCTGGCCCCTGCTGTGCGTGACTATCTCTTTGCCTCCCATCAGTCTTACGAACGTGGCTATGCAGTGGCGATCCGTGAACTGGATTTGCCCACCCCATTGCAGCTCGACATGCGCCTGGGTGAGGGTAGCGGCTGTCCGCTCTTGTTTGCCCTGATGGATGCAGCTGTAGCCATCTACCACAACATGGGCACCTTCAGTGCCGGTGGCATTGACCTCGAATACACGGAAGAGATCACCTTCTGATGCGGCTTTTTGTCAGTGGCGGCTGCAAGAATGGCAAATCGTCTTTTGCCGAAGCTTGGGCAGCTTCTGGCGTGAAGCCGGGGCAGCCCTTGTATTACCTGGCCACCATGCTGCCCAAGGATGACGAAGATCACGAGCGCGTCCAGCGCCACCGACGGCAACGGGCCGATCTTCGTTTCCAGACGGTGGAGATTCCCGGCAATATCTTGCGCGTGCTGCAGTCTTGCGATCGGCAAGGTCACTTTCTGCTCGACAGTACGACGGCCCTGCTCGAGAATGCCATGTTCCTGGCCGACGGCTCAGTAGACCTCCAAGCTGGCGAATCCCTCAGCGCCGACCTCAGGCAACTTCTGACCCAGTTGGACCAGATCACCTTTGTCAGTGACTATCTGGGATCTGATGCTTTTTTCTATGACCCTCTGGTAGAAGAATTTCGCCAATCCCTGGCCAAAATCGACCGGATGCTGGCCCAGAGTTGTGACGTGGTGGTTGAGATCTGTGCCGGCCAGCCGATCATCCACAAAGGTCGGGACTTGTTCGTGCAAGCCTCAGCACCATCGTTGACACCAGGTGCCCGATGAGACTGATCAAAGCTTGGTTCATGACCCTGGGCATGTTCACCATCGTGCCGGTGCCCCCGGTCTGGGACGACGATGCCAAGCCTTGGGTCGTTCCCTTGCTCCCGCTGGCTGGGTTTATTCCGGGCATCCTGGCATCAGGTGCGTCCTGGCTGTTTTCACGAGCTGAACTCAACGGCCTGCTGGAGGCTGTTCTGGTCCTGCTGGCTTGGCACCTGGCCTCGGGATTCATCCATGTCGATGGTCTGATGGACACGTCTGATGCCCTGTTTTCCCGAGCCAGCCGGGATAAGCGCCTGGCTATCCTCAAAGACCCCCATGTCGGGTCTTTTGCGGTGATTGCGCTGGTGGCTGTTCTGCTGATGCAGCTAGCCTCCCTGGAATCCGTGATGAACAAACCTTTTGTGCTGTGGCCCTGGCTGGTCATCCCGATCTTGTCCCGCTCCTGGGCCAGCCTGGCAGTCCTCTTGACCCCGAAAGTCCTGACCGAAGGGTATGCCAGCCAGTTTCGCAGTGTGCTGAAAAGACGCTACTTCCTGATTCCTTTAGCGGCCCTGGTTGGCCTGCCAATTCTTGTGAGTGTCCTGGCTGGCTGGAGCGGGTTGATTCTGGTTGGTGTGCTGGCTGTTACCGCCGGAACGACTTGGATGATCGTCAAGCGTAGCTTGGGGGGGATTTCGGGTGATCTGGCCGGTTTCATCCTGGTCGTCTGTGAAACTGCGGCCCTGCTGGTCTGGGCCATCTTGCCGGAGGTTGTCTGATCATGGTTTTTATTATCGGTGGTGCCTATCAGGGCAAACTTGATGTTGCCCGCGAACGGTTCGGTGGACCAGATACCAAAGTCTGGACCTGTGACGTTCAGAATCTGGAACTTGACTGGTCCTGCCAGGTGATCGATAAAATCCACCAGCTGATCTGGGCTCGCCAACAGGCGGGTCTGGATACTCTGGACTATCTCCAGCAACACCGGATCCTGTTGCAGGAAAAAATTGTGATTTGCGACGATCTCTCGTCTGGCGTGGTGCCGATTGACCGGGACACGCGTCTCTGGCGGGAAAACGTAGGACGCTGCTCGGTCTGGCTGGCCAGGGAAGCAGAACAGGTGGTCCGGGTTTTCTGTGGCCTGGCCACAGACTTGAAGGTATAAGACTGGCATGGAACTGCTCTTGATCCGGCATGGCCTGACTCGGGCCAATCTCGAGCGCCGTTTTTGTGGCCGGACAGACTGGCCCTTGCTGCCGGAATCTCTGCTGGATCTGGACCAGCTGGCCCATTCGGGTGCGCTGCCAACCGTTGAAGTCGTGTGCCACACCGGTCTCTTACGAACGATCCAGACGGCAGAGCGCTTGTTTCCTGGTGTTCCCACTCAGGGTATGCCCAGTCTCGCTGAATTCGATTTTGGTGATTTTGAAGCCCTGACGCATGATGACTTGCAAGGGGATCCGGCTTATGTTCGCTGGTTGGCCGAATACGAGACGATGGCCTGCCCCAATGGCGAAAGCCAGAGAGACTTTCAAGACCGGGTTCGCTGGGGCTTTCGGGACTTGACTATGGATTGGAC
>SABL01000117.1 GCA_009928985.1 Clostridia bacterium | reverse complement strand
GATGTCCCAGTCCGGTGCCCGTGGTAACATCAACCAGATCAAGCAGCTGGCCGGTATGCGCGGCAACATGTCCGATACTTCAGGCAAGACGATTGAAATCCCGATCAAGTCCAACCTGCGTGAAGGCATGAACGTGCTCGAATTCTTCATCTCTTCGCATGGTGCCCGCAAAGCCCTGTCTGATACCGCGCTGAAAACCGCTGACTCTGGTTACCTGACCCGCCGTCTCGTTGATGTCGCCCAGGATGTCATCATTCGCGAAGTCGATTGCGGTACGGAAGAATATGTCAACGTCCGTGAAGTCACCGTCGGCGGCGGCAGCAAATCCAAGCGCATTGTCAAATCCCTGGAAGACCGCATCGTCGGCCGCTATGCCGCCCTCGAAATCGTTCATCCGGAGACCGGTGTCGTGCTGGTTGAAAAGAATGGCCTGATCACCGAGAAAATCGCATCTGAGATCGTCAAGAGCGGCCTGACCAAGGTTCCGATCCGTTCGATCCTGAACTGTAATGCCCGCATCGGTGTCTGTGCCCATTGCTATGGGCTCAACCTGGCGACCGGCGAGCCAGCCGTTGGCGGCGAAGCCGTTGGCATCATGGCCGCTCAGTCAATCGGTGAGCCTGGCACTCAGCTGACCATGCGTACCTTCCATACGGGTGGTATCGCATCAGGCGACGACATCACACAAGGTTTGCCGCGTGTTGAAGAGCTGTTCGAAGCCAGAAAGCCGAAGGGCCAGTCTATCATCACCGATATTGCCGGTGTGGTCAAAGTCGAGGAGACAGCCAAGCGCAAACGTGATGTCACCATCACAGCTGCCGATGGCGAGACCAAGGTCTACACCATTCCGCTCAGTGCACCGCTGATCGTCAACACTGGGGATACCCTCGAAGCCGGCGACCAGATCACCGACGGCTCCCTGAACCCACACGACATCATGCGCATCAAGGGTGTCTCCGGCGTCCAGCGCTACATCATCCGCGAGGTTCTCAAGGTCTACAAGAACAACGGCGTTGAGATCAATGACAAGCACATCGAAATCATCACCCGCCAGATGATGCGCAAAATCCGCATTGACGATCCGGGCGAAACCGAATTGATGACCGGCAGCATGGTCGACATGTTCGAATTCATGCGTGAAAATGACCGCACCATAGCCATTGGCCAGACCCCGGCCAGCGGCAAGCGCGTCCTGCTTGGTATCACCAAAGCGTCGCTGGCGACCGATTCGTTCTTGTCAGCAGCTTCCTTCCAGGAGACCACCCGCGTCCTGACCGACGCGGCGGTCAAGGGCAAAATCGACCCGCTGCTGGGACTCAAGGAAAACGTCATCATCGGCAAGCTGATTCCGGCCGGCACCGGCATGGCCCGTTACCGCAACATCACCCCGGTTCCGGTTATCGAAGCCAATGCCAGCCTGCTCAATGGCAGCGCTGAATAACCGGCACACGCTGGCCTCCGTTCACGAATCGCTGACTTGAAACAGCGTGAACTATAAACTGAATCCTGTTGCAAAATGCCGCCCCGATCCGATCAGGATCGAGGCGGCATTGATTTTGATTGGATCTGGGTCAAGGCGGGCCCTGACTGATGGTGAGTTCCGGATCAGCTACCAGAAGGATAGCCCGGCCCATTGTCGCTGTCTGCCACATATGGCGGCTGTTCCAGTCTGGGTGTGTATGGCTGGAGATCCTCTTCCTGGATCAGGCGCAATTGCCTGAGAATCCCGTATTTGACACCTGATTCGACGGGCAATTCAAAATCTGAATTTCCTGTCAGGTAGTCGATGGACACACCGAGCCTCGAGGCGATGAACACCAGGGTGGCAGGATCGGGTTCTCGCGAACCGTTTTCATAATTGGCGTACGTTCCGCGACTCATCCCGATTTGGTCTGCCAGATCCTTCTGGTGCAACTTTGCGCGTAGCCTCAACTGGCGCAGACGAATGGGCAAGAGTGTTTTGGCAAAATCAGTCATCCTTTTCTCCTTTCTTGACTGGACAGTCTTGCCAGCTTGAAGAAGCGCTCACTTGGCAGGCGTATCCAGGATTAAATTTTCAATCCGGTCTGTCCATCCCAGGGCAGCGCTTGCCAAGGGAAAGGCATGAGGATTCAACGTCAAAAGAGTCAAACGCTGGCTATAGACCAAGACCCTGTTCTGACTGGCTCCCGGCCAAGCATTTGCATGCTCAATCAACTGGCTGCCGGGTGTGCCAGTTAAAAGGACTGTCCCTGCAGGCAATTTTTCGTCGGCTGGAGCTGGGATCACCATCAGGTCATACCGATTTTCCAAGGCCATGCTGGCCAGCTCTGGCCAATCGAGTGGTTCGTAGTTGATTTCAAGGCCAAATTCAGCCAGTGGTGCCAGCGCAGTCCGGGCGGTCTCGAGGTAAACGGTTGCACTGGAATCATCAATCCCACGATAAACAGGGCAGGTCAATGGTTCGTGGCGCAACTTGGCCAGCAAATCTGCCTGGTCCGAGTCGAGGCTCTGGCGTGACAGTGCTGCCAGAAGAGCATCCGGCAGACCTGGCTCACTGAGACGGCTGGAAGGGCTGACTGGCCTATTGAGCAGGACATAGGCGGTTGTTTGCGTGTAAATACACTGGTCATAGCCGGGCAAGCCATCGAGCCGCTCCTGGCTTCGCTCATTCCAGGCACTGGTGGTGATGTCGATGGCTCCTGACTGGAGCAGCTCAAACTGGTCTGTGGAGTCGATCGGTCGGAATTCGATTGTGGTGATGTCCCCGGCAAAGCCCGGGCGTAGTTCCAACGTTGCGCTGCCTTCAGAAAAAGCCTTGAGCTGGTATGGGCCACTGCCATCAGGCGCAGGAGAGACCTGGCCCAGCTCGAAAACTCGTTCGAGGTCAGCCGGGTAACTGCTGGCATGGAGAATCCCCACTGTGAACCAGGCCGGATCTGGCTGGGTGATCCAGTCGGCTAACTGGAAGGTGACATGATGCGGGTCGACAGCCGTAACACTGCTGATGGCTGACAGATACGCCTTTAGAGGCCCATCATAAGAGGCTGAAAGAATCAGCTGGTAAGTCCAGGCAACATCCGTCGCCGTCAGAGTGCTGCCGTCTTGGAAAAAACAGTCGTCCCTGAGTCTGAAGGATAGTTGATGGGAATCAGAATCATAATCCTGGTCCAGCGCCAACTCGTACTGCATCTGCCCATCCGGTCCAATCTGCAGCAACGATTCAAAAATCAGGGAGGCTGCGTCCAGCTCGTCCTGAGTGCCCAAATAGAGCGGGTTGATTTGTTCAATTGGATTGGAACAGCCAACAACCAGGTGAGAACCACGGGCCCAAGCAGCTTCTGGAACGCCAGATGAATGAGGGATGCTTTCCGCCAGGGTCTGGCCAGAAGCACTTGCCTGTGTTGGAACGAGACTCGAAGCAGGACTCGACAAGGTTTTCACTTGCCATTGACGGACCGTCCAGGCCAGCACCAGAAGCAAAACAATCCCTGACACCAGGGCAATGCCGAGATAAAGATGCTGGATGCGTGTCAGAGGCTCGCGTGGCTGGACGGGCCGGATGCCAGTTTGGTGGGGCTGTGAATCAAAGGGCGTACGATCAGATTTCAACCGGATCTGCTCCTTGGCTTTTAAATAGGATCAATTTTCATATTATAGCACAGGCACTCCCGCGTTTCGGGCAGGAAGAGACTTGAAAAAATGAACAGTCGGCTTATAATATAGTCAAAGATAGTCAAAGTCAGTGGGTTGTTTTAAAGAATATCTGAGTTGGGAGGCGGTTTGCAATGGCCAAAATCAGTGATCTTGTCGAAACCTTGATCAAGCAATTGATCGAGCAGAACAACGGTGTGATCGAGATCACCCGCAGTGAACTGGCGGACCGGGTGAACTGTGTGCCATCACAGATCAACTATGTCCTGTCGACCCGTTTCACCAATGGCCAAGGCTACCTGGTGGAGAGCCGGCGCGGTGGTGGGGGCTGGATCCGGATCCGGCGTGTGGCGCTTGACACTCCAACCCGGTATCTCATGCACACGATCAATTCCCTGGGTGAGCAGATCTCCGAGCATCAGGTGGATGTCCTGATCCGCAATTTCCAGGATTATAATATTATCGGACCCGTGGTCGCCCGTGTTCTGCGAGCCACAGCATCCGACCAGGCATTGCGCTTGGTCTCGCCTGACCAGCGTGACTTGGTCCGGATGGCCCTGTTCAAAAATGCCCTGGCCAGCCTGATTGTATCACCGGTCTGAATGGCGCAAGGAGGGACCTGCATGATTTGTGAACGATGTCATCAACGTGAGGCCACGATTCACCTGTCCCAGACTCATGATGGCCAGACGGTCGAACAGCATCTGTGCGAAGTTTGTGCCAAGGAACTGGGCCTGGAAACAAATCTGGAATCCATGTTTGACAATTTTTTCAACCAGTCCGTATTCGGATCCTCGATCTTCAATACGACCGGCGGCATCCCGGTTTTTGGCAAACCGGTCCAGCACAATCTGGTCTGCCCGAATTGCGGCCTGACTTTTGACGAGTTCCGTAGATCCGGTTTGTTTGGCTGCACCAAATGCTATGAAGCCTTTGCGGACCGGCTGGATCCAGTTTTCCGCCGCGTTCAGGGCGGTACCCGCCATGTCGGGCACAAGCTGCTGGAAAATCCGCAGGTCCAGGAGAAAAAACTCCTGGCAGGCCGGATCAGCGAGTTGCGCAAGGAACTGGCGCAAGCCGTCAAAGACGAGAATTATGAAAAGGCGGCCCGGTTGCGGGATGAAATCCATACACTTGAAGCCCGCGAAACAGATCAGGAGGGAGGCGGCAAGGAATGAGCTGGTACATCGACCAAGGACCTGAAAGCGATGTCATTATTTCCAGCCGGATCCGGCTGGCCAGGAATCTGGACCAGTATGTCTTCCCACACCGGATGGATGCGCGCCAGGCAGCACAAGCAGCCGATGAGATTATCCAGGCTTTTCTCGGGGACGATGCGAAGCGACACCACGAATACCTGACCATCGATCTCGAATCGCTGGGCGAAATCGACCGCCTGGCCTTGGTGGAGAAGCATCTGGTCAGTGAGGATCTGGCCAAGCCGGGCAAGCACCACCGCGTTATCATCAGCCGGGATGAATCCTTGTCGATCATGATCAATGAAGAGGATCACATCCGGATCCAGGCCATGAAAGCCGGTCTCGACCTGGAGAGCTGCTACACGCTGGCCGTGGATGCCGCCCGGCTGTTTGAACAGCAACTGGGTGTGGCCTACAGTGAGACGTATGGCTTTCTCACAGCATGCCCGACGAATACGGGCACCGGCATGCGGGCTTCGGCCATGGCCCATCTGCCGGGCCTGGTGATGACAGGCAAGATCCGGACGATTGTGGACAGCCTGGGCAAGATGAGTTTTGCCGTGCGTGGCTACTACGGTGAGGGCAGCAAGAGCCAGGGCAATGTGTTCCAGATCTCCAACCAGCTGACCCTGGGATTGTCCGAAGAAGACCTGATCACCGATCTCAAGCGCATTCTGGGCCAGCTTATCGAGCAGGAAAGGAAAGCCCGCCAGGCCTTGTTCCATTCGCGCCGCCTGTTTGTCGAAGACAAAATCATGCGATCGTATGGGGTGCTGCAACAGGTCCGGCTGATTTCCGCCGAGGAGGCGCTCGGCCTGATTTCCGACCTGAGGCTCGGCCTGTCACTGGGCCTGGTCAAAGGCTATGCCGAAGCAGATATCAACCGCCTGGTGGCCTCGCTGGGCCCCGCCAGTATCCAGAAAAACCACGGCCAGCCGATGAATCCTGAAGAACGAGACGCCGCACGGGCTGAAGCGATTCGCAGCCTGTTCAAGAAATAATGGAGGAACATAGATATGATGATGCGATTTTCAGAACGGATGGGAGCCGTGCTGGGCACTGCTTACCAATTGTCCCAGGCTTACAAGCTGAGCTATATCGGAACCGAGCATTTGCTCGCCGGCCTGATGGCCGAGGGCAGCGGAGCCTGTTATGAAACCCTGGTCTCAGGTGGCCTCAACTCCGATATCATCCGCGAAGCCCTGATCCAGCTCACAGGTCGTGAGCCGGAGGAGGTCGAACTCAAGGGCGAAATCGACGGTGACAAGATCATGAACATGTTTACACCCCGGACGCGCCGGGTCGTTGACTTGGCTGCGATGGCTGCCCGCAACCATCCCGGTGCTTCGGCCAATGTGATCGAGCCGGAACACCTGATGCTTGGCATACTCAATGAAGGCGAAAGCGTAGCCATGCGCATCCTGAAGGCAGCCAATGTTGACGGCAAGGCCATGGCCCGTCAATTGACGGAGGCCCTGGCCGAAATGGCTGCCAGTGGTTCGGGCGACACCGAAGAGTCCGGCCATGCGCCGCTGGGTGGCCAGGGTCCGTCGGGTGATGCCGATCTCGATGAAATCAATGCAGCCTTGCGCGACGAATCTGGCAAGGGCAGCAAAGGCAAGAAGAAATCCAACAC
>SABL01000375.1 GCA_009928985.1 Clostridia bacterium | reverse complement strand
TCCCGGGATCTGTTATGGCAGACGCGATCGCGGCCAATGCCATCACCACAGAGAAGATCGCGGCCGGCGCTGTCACGGCCAATACCGTCGCGGCCAATGCCATTGGCACGAACGCTTTGGCAGCAGGCGCTGTCACCACGGATGTGCTGGCAGCTGGGGCAGTCACGTCCAATACAGTGGCGGCCAATGCCATCGGAGCTTCTGCCATCGCTGCGGATGCCATCACCTCCGACAAGATTGTGGCAGGCGCGGTCACAGCCGATAAGATCGCCTCAAAGACCATCACGGCCAACCAGATCGCTGCCGGCGCGATCACCTCGGATAAGATTCAGGCGAACGCCATTGATGCCAGCAAGATCCAAGCGGGGAGTGTCACGACCAATCACCTGGCGCCCGGTTTCGGGAGCCAGCTGGTCATTGGATCCAACCCGGCCATCACGCAGGTCAGCGATGCGGTTGTTGCTGAAACACAACGTGCAGAGGGAGTTGAAGCTGGTTTGAAGGATTTCACCGATAAAGCCAACGCCTTCTTTGTGTTTGACCTGGCGGACGGGTCCATGACCATCGGCAAAGCGGGCAGCCCCTTCTCCAGCCAGTTTTCGACGACCATGCTGGCCTTCAAACAGAATGGCGTCGAAGTGGCTTACCTATCCAATAACAAACTCTACATCAAGACAGGGCATATCCTGGATATCCTGACCATCGGGGATAAACCGGTCGTCCAGGGCGGGGACGGCTTTTTTGATATGGACACCGTGGCAGGCGGCCTGCGCGGGTCCTGGAGGGCGAGCTGATGGCGAGCATTTCTTCGGCTGCACAAAGTGTTGATGTCAGCAGCAAGATCACGGTCGTGATGGATCAGGAATCCTATTACTATACGCGAAGCTCCAATACCGGAACCGGATCTGTGACCTGCTCTGTCAGCCTGCCTGCAGGGTCATCCATCTCTTCATCTGCCTTTACATGCAATACAAGCGGTGGAACCCTTTATGGCGGAACGACGAAGATCAACAACACAACGTTCACTGGAGCCGGCCCGCACACGGTTCAGACTGGTGCGGTTTCCTCAGTCACCATCCCGCTGTCATTCAAGTCATCGTATGATCCGAGCGGTTACACAGGGAATCCGAAGAGCAGCTATACCCAAACTCGTACCTTCTCCAACTGCATCCTGACAGTGAACTACACGCCGCCCAGCGCTCCGACAGTGTCCAATGTTCGGCTGG
>SABL01000374.1 GCA_009928985.1 Clostridia bacterium | reverse complement strand
AAAAACACCCTCCAAGCGGGCGACACCATGACCTTGACCATCATCAGGGATGGGAAAAAGATGGATGTTCCGGTGGTTCTGGCCGAAGCGACCACCTGAGCCAATTCAATGCATGGTCCGCCGTTCAATTTCGATGATTTTCCCCGGAAGATGCAGGATGACACTGGTTGCCTCCGTCATGTGCTGTACTCCTCTGAAAGACTCATCTTATCCTGTCCCCGTCAGTCATTACAGGCCCATGACTACGATCAAGCTCGTCATGATGATGAGCCCGGAGAGCACGGTCAGTGAAGCGAGCAGACTGGCCTGACCGGCATCACCGCCCAGTTTTTGTGTGAAAACTGGTGTCAAACCCGAGAGGGGTGAGAACAGGAGTAAAACCAGGATTTGCCTGACAGCCAGGGAATAGGGCAACAAGAAATAGGCAATCAAAGCTAAAAGGGATGAACCGAGAAGGCGCAGGATCAAGACGGTTGTCACTTCACGTGCCTGTTGCCCACCGCCCCGGATTTCCAGCATCAGGCCGACCATCAGCATGGCCATGAAGGGGTTGGCTGCCCCGATCGGTGCCGTGAAAGCCGTCACAGTGGCTGGAATAGGAATCTGGATGAAGGACAGGATCATCATGGTCATATAAGTCACAAAGGGCGCTGAAGCCAGCAAAACATTGAGCACCGGCAATAGTCCTGATGATTCTTTCCGCTTCAAGAGCTGAGAGGCGATGGCATACGTCCCTCCAGTGACTAACGCTGCATTGCCGATATCGAACAAACTCAGGATACCCGCACCGAAAGCTCCGAGAAAGTTCTGGATGAAAGGCAGAGAAAACAAGCCGATATTAAATCCTGAGACGCTGAGCATGTATAGCCCCCGTGTGCCATCGGGCTTGCCACGGGAGAAAAGCCAGCCGAGTGCAATCAGGGCGAGATTCAAGATCACGCCGAGGACAATGATCGAATACAGCGAGCGATCGAGCTTTAATGAAGCAAAATTTGTGATGATCGCAGCAGGAAAAGTGATGTTCATGACAATGTTAGAAACGACCCGCTGGTCTCCGGGAGCAAAAAAACCTTTGATCTTGAGGATATAGCCGAGCAGGATGATGAAAACATAAGCCAGGGCTTTCAGCAAAATCCCCGTCATCAGTCGTGACCCCAGCCATATTTGCCGTGGAGCTCGACAAAGCGGACATTCTCGACCGGCTGCCGGTGCATCAGGCCCTGGGCG
>SABL01000373.1 GCA_009928985.1 Clostridia bacterium | reverse complement strand
TTCGGCCTTGAGGTCGGCAGCGGTCTTGGTCATCTCATAACCGCGATCGTCTGCAATCTCAAGAATCTTGTCCTTGGTCAGGGCGGTGAGGCTGGTCTCGGTGTAGACCTTCTCCTCATGCTCAACCAAGCCGGCATCCAGGGTGACCAGATCGGCAGCCATGCTTGCGCTGTCGGCATTGATGGTGTACGCGGTGGCGTTCACTATCGCAGCGTCAAAGACGGTGGCCCAGCAAAAGCCCTTTGCGGATACCAGAGGCATCGGCTTGGATTCGCTGATCACCTTGTACCCGGAGGGGTCCTCGATCTTGACGGTCTTGCTGAAGAACGGCACGGCTTCCAGGTTGCCATCGACATCATCGACAGCACAGTAGGTCAGCTCGGGAACATCAGCCACGAAAGCAACGATCTTCTCGGGATCAACCTCGTACTTGGTCACCTCGGCCCCTTCCGCATTACGGTCCTTGTAGGTGATGCTGTTCTTAGTCAGCTCATAGCCGCCCAGATAGATCACGCCCTTCTCTGCTTTCGCGTCGATGCGGGTATCGTTGGTCATTCCGGCAATCTTGTTGGAGATCGCAGCGTATGCTTTCTTGCCGATCATGAACTTGACCTCGCCCGCGAATCCGGCGTCCCTGATCGCATCCTCCATCTCGGACAGATCATTGATGATCATGGCCAGGGTGCAGGCATCGCTGTTCCACTTGACGGCAGGGACAAAGGACAGGGTGGTGCCGTCGCCATAGGCAACCCGGTACCGCTCGTAGCCGCCCTCGGTCTTCATCATGTAGTCGATCATGCCGGTGATGGCCTGGGCGCAGAGTGCGTTACGGGTCATCTCTGTGGCATGCATCAAGTCCATGACCATCTTGTCGATATAGGTTTGTACGAGTGCCTGGCCGCGTTCATCGCCGCTGCCATAGAGCGATCGCAAATCGTTGAGTGCTGCGCCGGTGATGAAGTCGCTGAGTCTGATGGGCATCGGCTCAATTTCGGTGCGGGTGGTGCTGCTGCCGCCCAAGGAGAGCGACATGCTGCCTCTGGCGACAACCGGCACATTTCCGATGCGCTTCAGGATATCGTCAATCCTTACTCGGGACGACGGGGTGTTGGTGCGGTAGCCGAACACAAGATCATAGACGATGCTCCTGACCGGCTTGCGGCGTTCAACGAGCTTGGTGATCAAGGCAAGCGTGAAATAGCTTGTCAGAAAGGTCTGAAAATCCATATGTGAT
>SABL01000372.1 GCA_009928985.1 Clostridia bacterium | reverse complement strand
GCGATCACCCTCCCTTAAGGACATCTGGATTGCCGATTCAGTTCATCAACATGAATGCGAAGTTTAACCATCCTTATTTTAACATGAAGTTAACCCGTTTTAACATGAAGTTGGCCGGAATTAGACCCTTTCAATGACGGTTCGTCCGCCCATCCAGGGTCTGAGGACTTCTGGAATGATGATGCTGCCATCGGCCTGCTGATAGTGCTCGACAATCGCTGGCATGATCCGGGATGTGGCCAGTCCGGACGCATTGAGCGTGTGGACAAACTCCAGCTTGCCGGTCGACTTGCGCCGGAATTTCATGTTGCCACGGCGAGCCTGGTAATCACCAGCATTGGAAGCTGAGCTGACTTCCTTGTAATCGTTCATGCTGGGAATCCAGACCTCGATGTCGTAGGTTTTGACCATCGAGGCGCTGCAATCACCGGCCGCAAGCTTGCTCACGCGGTGATGCAGGCCCAGTCCGCGGACCAGGGCGGCCGCCTTGTCGACGAGTTCTTCCAGAGCTGCATCCGATTGTTCGGGCAAGGCGTACTGGAACATTTCGATCTTGTTGAACTGGTGGCCGCGGATCATGCCGCGTTCTTCAGCCCGGTAGCTGCCTGCCTCCTTGCGGTAGCAGGGAGTGTAGGCGAAATATTTGAACGGCAGGGCATCTTCGTCGAGGATCTCGTCGCGGTGCAGGTTGACCAGGGCGGTTTCGGCGGTGGGCAGGATGAAATGGGAGAATCCATCTCCCTCATCCTTGCGCAGCTGGAAGACATCGTCTTTGAATTTGGGAAACTGGCCGGCTGTGTAGCCGCACTGGTAGGTCAGGATGTGCGGCGGCAGCATCATCTCATAACCGTCCTTGAGATGCTCGGCCATGAAATAGTTGAGCAGAGCCCATTCCAGCAGGGCGCCATCCTTGCGGTAGACCCAGAAGCCACTGCCGCCGAGCTTGGCTCCACGGGCATAGTCGATCATGCCGAGCCCTTCGACAAGGTCTACGTGGTGTTTAGGCGCAAAGTTGAACTGGGGTACTTCACCAAAAACAGACACAACCGCGTTGTTTTCCTTGCCGCCGGCGACGACATCATCAGCTGGCAGGTTCGGCAAGGCCTCGAGGAAGGCTTGCTGTTCGTTTTCGATCGCGGACAATTCCGCGTCCTGGGTGCTGATTTGCTCGGAGATCTGTTTCATCCGGTCGAAAATCGGCTGGACGTCCTTGCCTTCTTTTTTGAGCTTGGGAATCTCGGCCGAGGTC
>SABL01000371.1 GCA_009928985.1 Clostridia bacterium | reverse complement strand
TCCTTGCGCTGACCCGCACCGACAAACGAGCGGATGGTGGCTTTGCCTTGGTTCATGTTGCGGTTGATGGCCGAAAGCATTTGCCCGGATTCAGCGAGACGAGTGGCATCGATGTCATAGAGGCAGATTTCGGCATCGGACAGGACGGGAGTGGCCATGCAGTCGCCGAGGATGTTTTTGGCGAAAACGGTGCTGCCGGCACCCATGAAGGTGATTTTGACCATACTGTTCTCCTTTGGGTTTTCATGGCCAGAGACTGGCGCAAGTCAGCTGCCTCTGGCTTGATCCGGGACAGCTTCAGTCAGCCGTCCCGGGGCATCTTTTGCTACAATCACAATAGCGCAGTTCGCCTGGGAGCCCCATTGACCAAAGCCGCATAAAGATGTCTGAAAGTAACTTGTTTCAGGTAAGGGGAGGAACGGATGCCAGTCAGGGACAAATACAGAGGCAGTGGCAGCCAGCAAAGCCTGGTGATTCGCGATGAAGGTTTTCTGGACATCAATCCGGTGGTCTGCGGCTGGGAACACTGTGTTCCCGGACACCGCTATGGTCCGGCGGCCCGGGACTACTATCTGGTCCATTATGTGTTTTCCGGCCAGGGCTGGTTTGAGAGCAGAGGCGTACGGCATCACTTGGGAGCAGGCTCGACGTTTCTGATCACGCCTGATGAGCTGACCTGTTACCAGGCGGATGATCACGATCCCTGGTTTTATGCCTGGATCGGTTTTTCCGGTCAGAGCAGCCTGAAACTTCTGGAACAGACCGTATTGTCCCAGGGCCAGGTCACCGTCAGGGACCCGCGCCTGGCCCAGGTTTTCGAGAGTTTGCGTGCTGAGGCCGACCTGGTTCCGTCCCAGGAGTGGTTTGTCTGTGGCAAGATCTATGAGCTGCTGGCCCTGCTGCGCCAAAAATCCAGCCGTCCGGCTTTGCGCCAGGAGTATGTCCGCCAGGTCATGGATGCCATCAAAGCCAACTATGACCGGCCGGTCAGCGTGGAAGATCTGGCCAGAGTGGCTGGTCTCGACCGGCGCTACCTGTCGCGGATCTTTGCGGCCGAGACCGGTCAGACCCCACGCGACTACCTGGTCCGGTTCCGTTTGGAACGTGCCGCCCACTATTTGTCCGACCCGGCTTATTCGGTCGAAAACACTGCCCTGAGTGTCGGCTATGCCGATGCCTTTGCCTTCTCCAAAGCTTTCAAGCGCCACTTCGGCGTTTCCCCGCGCCAGTACCGCACAACGGTGCATCGC
>SABL01000370.1 GCA_009928985.1 Clostridia bacterium | reverse complement strand
ATATATTGCCGTACTGATGCTGTACAGCCGTTATACGGCGGACGAGGTGGAGGCCGCGGTTGAACTCGCCCTGGCAAAGAATCTCAACGGTAGTGAAGGCGTACGGCATCTGCTGATCTCTGCCAATGAACAGGATTCCACCATTGCACCGCTTACCAACTGGGCCAGCCTGCCCTCTCCCGACCTGACCGTTTATGGAGTGTTGGGAGGTGTGCAATGATGAGCGCAACCCTCGTCGAATTGCGTGAAAATCTCAAAGCCCTGAGCTTGTCAACCACGGCTCGGGATCTGGAATCCAAGATGCGCCAGGCAAAAGAGAGTGGCCCCAGCTACGATGATTTTTTGCTGGATCTGACGGCAGCGGAGCTTCAAGCCAGAGCGGAAAACAGACTCAACCGCCGGGTACGGGAGGCGAAATTCCCTCTGCTGAAGACCTTGGAGGGCTTTGATTTTGCTGCCGTTCCCGATCTCGATATCCGGGTCATACGTGAGCTGGCAGGCTGTGAATATATCAAAGAACATCGAAATGTTATCTTCCTGGGTCGCAGCGGTACCGGCAAGACCCACCTGGCAACTTCGCTTGGTATTGAGGCCTGCAGAAATAATTACCGGACCAGGTTTGTCAGTTGCTATGGTTTGGTGAACGAGCTTATCGAAGCCCGTCAGGAGAAAGATCTTCGGCGTCTTATTGGCCGGCACGCTCGTTACGATCTGCTGATTCTCGATGAACTTGGCTACATCCCGTTTTCCAAGGAAGGCGCGGAGTTGCTCTTTCAGGTGCTTGCCGAACGTCAGGAAAAAGGGTCGGTGATCATGACCACGAATCTTGGTTTTGCCGACTGGACACAGGTGTTCGGCGATCCAGTGATGACGGCGGCCCTCCTCGATCGATTGACGCACAGAGCCCACATCATCAACTGCCAGTGGGACAGCTACCGTTTGAAAGAAAGCCTCAAAGGGCAACAGCAGAAAAAAGGAAAATGAAGATGGATGTCATTGTCTATAATCCCCAGAAGGGCCGACTGGAAACGATAAAGGCCCATTTCACCGAAGAGACTACAACCTGGTTTGATGGCATGGGACACCCTGAAAGTGTCAGTATGATCACCGATCTCGACGGTAATTTGCTGATCACTCGTGATGGAAGGGATTATTGCAAATTCCAGACGATCCCGGCCACGGATTCCACATGATCCCGGCCGGTGATTCCATTTGATTCCGGCCACGGATTCCACGCGATCCCGGCCAGTG
>SABL01000369.1 GCA_009928985.1 Clostridia bacterium | reverse complement strand
GCGGTTGGCGACCTTGTCGGTTTCCAACTGTAGGCAATCAAACCAGGCAGTTCCGGTGGTACCATCCAAAATCGCCTGCAGTCTAACAGTGCCACTGTAAGCATTGCTCGGGACAGTGAAGGTCAGGTTTTCCAGAATGAAATCCTGGGTACCGCGCAGACTGCGGCCATTGATCGGGGTGAATACACCCGCGCTGCTTTCATAAGCCGCAGCCAACCCAGCACCAAGACCACCCGTGCCAACGGAATCAGTTGAGACAAAGGCTGACAGGGTATAGGTCTTGCCTTTTTCGAGAGTCACGGTCTGGGTCGCGGAGTTCTGCCCAGTCGCCGAGGTTTTGTTAAGTTTGATCGACTGGTTGCCGAGAAATTTCTTGTCTGTGGCATAACCTGATGTGCCGTTGGCTGCACTGAACGTCCAGGTCGAGCTCTGTTCTGCGCTGTGGTTGATCAGCAGGTTCGCGGTGAATTTCTGGGGATTGGAGACTTGGGATGCGGTATGGGTCAGTCTCCCACCATCGTTATAGTTGGCAAACCCGGCCGATCCATCCGGTGCAATCACGCACAGACAGTCGCCCTTGTTGTTGAACTGGTAGCTGGTGGTCTTGCCCAGATGATCGGTGACCGAGGTCATGTTCCGCGAGTAGGCGAAATTGAGATAGCCACCCGTTGCCGAACCATTCGTGGCCGCTTCACTGACCTGAGTCACGCGATAGGGAGTTGTTGACTGATAAGTCAGCGACCGGCGAACACCATCGGCATCGTCAAGGGTCGTCAGGTTGCCATTGGCATCATAGGCCACCACCAGCGTCTTGTTGTCCGGATAGGTGATGGTTGTCAGTTTGCTGCCTGTATAACCCAGGCTGGTCGCGCGTCCGGCGGGGTCCGTGATGCTCTGCAAGGTGCCGTCAGCTGCACGATTGTAAGTTGTCTGGCGGCCAGCGGCATCGGTGACAGCCGTCACACACCAGGTGCTGCCAGATGCGGTCTGGGTCACAGTAACCTTGTTGCCCTGGGCATCCACAATTTCTTTCAGACGGCCATTGGCTGTGGAACCGGTGTAGAAGGCGATCTTGTTGTCCTGCAGGTCCGTAATGGTGAGTGTGGTTTGGTCTAAGGTCAGACCAAGACCATCCTCATCGACCCAGTTGGTACCGTTGCTGTAGAAGAAATGCTCGGTACCGTCGCCGTCTCGGTAGCGGTAATATTCAACCCCATTGATAACCATCCAGGTGATCGTGCGGTCATAGGTTGTC
>SABL01000116.1 GCA_009928985.1 Clostridia bacterium | reverse complement strand
TCGGCATCATGGGTGAATGCTGCCCGCCGGCGGTCCTCTTGCACAACCAGGAGGATGCCGTCGCACTGGCGTCTGATGACAGGTCTTATACTTTGGTGGCCCAAACGACTTTTTCCTACCAGGAGTACCAGGCTATCCAGTCCGTCCTGAAAAATAAAATTGCAAACCTGCAAATATTTGATACAATATGTAGTACTACTGAAATCAGGCAAAAAGAAGCGCTGGACATCTCAGCCCGGTCTGACGTGATGATCGTCATTGGCAGCCGCGGCAGTTCCAACACCATGAAGCTCTTTGACATTTGCCGGGATCAGTGTGGTGAGACGCATCTGGTCGAGACCTATAAAGAGGTTCGTCCGATCCTTGCCGGCAGGGACTTGTCGTCCCTGAAGGTAGGCGTGGTGGCAGGTGCTTCGACACCGGAACGTATTATCAGGGAGGTTATCCAGGAGATGACAGAACAAGAGGCTTTGACAAACCAGCAGGAACAAGGTGACGTGAGCTTCACGGATTTCATCGACAACATTCCGCAGATCCGGCGGGGTGCCACAGTCAAGGGCGTCATCGTACGCTATGACAGTGACTACGTTTACGTCGATGTCCGTGATAAGTCCGAGGGCAAGATCCCGCGCCACGAGTTCGATGCTGACCCCGATTTCGACCTGGATCAGGCAGTAGCCAATCACACCGAAATTGATGTCTATGTACGCAATATCCGCAACACCGAGATGAGCAAGGAAATCGTCCTTTCCAAGGCTCGTGTCGATTTTGGCAAGTACAAGGCTCTGATTGAGGAAGCTTTCGAGAACAAGACACCCATCCAGGTCAAGGTGATCAATGTCGTCAAGGACGGCGTGATCGCGACCTATGGCGGAGTTGATATCTATATCCACCGCACTCAGCTCGAGATGAACATGGTCAACGACCTCGATGCCTATCGCGGCCAGACCCTGGATATCCTGGTCACCCAGTATGATCCGGACAAGAAGCGCCTGCGCGTCTCCGGCTCCCGCCGTGCCCTGCTGGCAACAGCCCGCAAGGAAAAGGCCGACGAGGTCTGGGATTCGATCGAGGCTGGCAAAGAGTACGACGGTGTCGTCCGCAGCCTGACCACATTCGGTGCCTTCGTTGACATCGGCGGCGTCGATGGCCTGGTCCACGTGTCCGAGTTGTCCTGGAACCGCATCCACCATCCGTCCGAGGTGGTCAGTGTCGGTGATCCGATCCACGTCTATGTCAAGGACTTCGACCGTGAGAAGAAACGCATCTCACTCGGTTACAAGCGTGTGACCGATGACCCGTACCACGATGTCGAGGGACAGTTCCCGGTTGGCACCATCGTTCATGGCCGTATCGCCCGCATGTTCCAGTTCGGTGCTTTCATCGAGCTGGCACCTGGCGTAGATGCTCTCTGTCACATCTCCCAGATTTCCGACGTCCGGCTCAACCGTCCGGAGGAAGTCCTGCGCGAGGGCATGGAAGTTGACGCCCGCGTCCTCGAGGTCTCCAATGAGAAACGCCGCATCAGCATCTCCATCAAGGATGTCGAACCAATCAACCCCATGCATGAGGATGAGATGGTCCACGAGGATGTCGAGATGGTCCATGAGGATGTCGAGCTGGTCCATGAGGATGTCGAGCTGACCCATGAGGATGTCGAGCTGACCCATGAGGATGTCGAGCCGACCCACGAAGACACTCCTGAAACCGAAGCCTGACACCCATCACATTCCCATCAACTGAGACGTCAGAGACTGCCTGGAACGGGCAGTCTCTTTTCATCTGACAGGGTACTGAGGCACCCGATTACAGGAGAAAGGACATTCAATCATCATGCCTGCTGTTAAGAGTACGCCAGAACAGCCCCTGCAAACTGGCGAACACCCGTTATCCCCGCGCGAGCGCCAGCTAGCCTTCGACCCCATCCTGGCACTGGTCATCCGCTATTCAGTGCCGGCAATTATCGGCATGCTGGTCAATGCCCTTTACAATGTGGTCGACCGGTTCTGGATCGGCCAACTGCACAATACGGCTGCCCTGTCTGGCATCGGCCTGACTTTGCCGATGTTCAATCTCGTCCTGGGATTCATGCAGCTGGTGGGTGTTGGTGCCACGGCGACGATCTCACTGAAACTTGGAGCGAAACGCCATGCTGAAGCGGAGCAAGTCCTGGCCAATGCCCTGACCTTGTGCATCCTGATCGGTAGTGTCATCATGGCTGCTGGACTGATCTGGCTCGATCCGATCTTGGTTCTGCTTGGCGGCAGTCCGGCAACCGTGCCGTATGCCCGGGACTACTTGCAGATTATTTTGCTGGGCAATGTCTTCAACACCATCGGCTTTGCCTTGAACCACACCATCCGTGGTGCTGGCAACCCACGCCGCTCAGCCTCGACCCAACTGCTGGGTGCAACCTTGAACATTGTTCTGGATCCGTTGTTTATCCTGGGCTTTGGCTGGGGTGTCCGCGGGGCCGCCTGGGCGACCATTATCAGCCAATTTGTCTCCATGGTCTGGGTGCTTTCCTATTTCGTCGGCCAGGGTAGCTACCTGCGCCTGAAGCCGTCCCAGATGATGCTCCAGGCTAGGGCAGTTCGCCAGATTGTGTCCATAGGTGTGGCCCCCTTTACCATGCAGATCTCCATGAGTCTGGTCACTATTCTGGCTAATCGCATGCTCAAGTTCCACGGCGGTGATGCAGGCATTGCTGTCATGACCATCGTGACCAGCATGACCATTCTCTTCCTGATGCCCCTGTTTGGCATCAATCAAGGGATCCAGCCCATCCTCGGCTATAATTATGGTGCAAAAAACTACCAGCGTGTCGAATCAACCTGGCGCGTGGGTGTTACCATGGCGACTGGAATCGTTCTGCTGGGTTTTGCCTTGGTCCAGCTCTTTCCCCAGGCGATCATCCGCCTTTTCAGTACAGACCCCGTGATCCTGGACATGGGTAGCCAGGCCCTCAGGACCTACCTGATGGTTCTGCCTTTCCTGGGATTCCAGATCATCAGCACAATCTATTTCCAGAGCATCGGCCACGCCCGCACAGCCATGTTTGCCAGCCTGATGCGCCAGGTTATTTTCCTGGTTCCTTTGTATCTGGTCCTGCCCCATTTCCTCGGAATATCCGGCGTTTGGCTGGCCAGCCCGATTGCCGATGGGTTGTCCGTTGTGGTCACGGCCATTTTGATTGCACGGGAATTGAGCCGTCTACGTCAGCTAGGCAGCCAGCAGTTGCCAGAACCGGCTGCATCCTGATGTGCTGCGTACCAGCCAGTCGGTTTCAGAGGCATGCAATCTGAAACTCAGCCTGCCAGCTCTCGCAGGGCTTCGCGGTAAATGGCTGCCGAGGCAAGCAGTTTTTCGATCGTGATGAATTCATCAACCTGATGGCAGACATCTGGCTCGCCCGGGAAGGAAGGGCCAAAGGCGACGATATTGGGCATGGCCCGGGCATAGGTCCCGCCACCAATCGCAATGGCCACCTGGTTTGCTCCGGTCATGCGGTTGTAGACAGCCATCAGGGTTTTGACCAGGGGCCGCCCGGGATCACCCACCAGTGGGGGCGTATGACTGACCAGTTCCACGGTGGCCTGGAAGGGGGCGACCGCCGCGGTCATCCGGGCCAGGATTGTGTCAACTTGCCAGCTGGCCGGATAACGGATGTCCAGGATCAGGCTGCCCCGCTCCAGGTCTAGCTTGAGCACACCCGGATTCAGGGTCAGTGGTCCGGAGCTATCTTGCCCGGCTACCCCCAGTGCCTGGCCAGTCCAGTCATCAGCGATCAGGGCTTGGTAGAGCTGGACCATTGGATGGGCGCCGGGCCGCTGGGCTGCGGTGGCCATTGCAACTCCGATCGCATTGTGCCCTTCCCAGGGCAGGCTGGCATGTGCCGCCTTGCCCGCATAGGTTTCAGTGGTGACATGTCCTTGATCATCTTGCCAGGTCAAGTCGCAGCGAGCCGGAACCATATTGGCGCGCTGGCCAGCCACTGCTGCCAGCAAAACCTGTCCATGGCCGTCCGGCCTGGAGAACGATTGTCCGGGTTGGCTTTTGAGCTGGATTTTGATATGGGCAATGCCCTTTTCGGCATAAATGACTGGAAAACTCGCATCCGGTGTGAAACCTGCTGAGGGCAGCTCAGCCACCTCGGAATAGTGATGCATGCACGCGCTGCCGCTTTCCTCATCCAGCCCAGCGATCAGACGGATCCGCCCCTTGGGCACAAACCCTTCATCCTTGAGGGCTTTCAAGGCATACAAAGCTGAAACCAGCGGCCCTTTGTCATCCGCTGTCCCGCGGGCAATAATCTTGTCATCGGTGACAATCGGCGAAAAAGGGTCATGCGACCAGCCATCGATGGCTGGTACAACATCCAGATGGCCCAGTACGGCCGTGATCGGACCTTCGACGCCCCAGTCCAGGTAACCGCAGTAGCCATCCAGGTCGACCGGCGTGAAACCAAGATCCGCGCCAAGCGCGAGGAAAGCGTCCAGGGATTTTTTCGTCTCCAGACCAAAAGGTGCGCCCGTTTCAGGCCGCCCTTTGACACTCGGGATCGCACACAACGCCACCGTCGCCTGGATCATGGCTTCACGGTAAGCAGCCATGGATTGCGCGATGGTTTGCTTATCCATTTGCTTTTTCCTCGGAATCCACGGCATCTGCTTCTTGTGCAACGTCACTTTCTGCGGTTGTGTTTTCCAAGACGACTTCCATTTCGCTGGATTTGGTGAAATCTACAGTTTCGCGGTCCTGACAGTCCGGATGCAGCGCGCAAAACAGGCCATGAAGCAGACCTTGCTTGTCAGATCGCTCCCCGCAGATCGCACACGCATCGGCCGGCAATTCAAACTGGCTGAGCATCCCGGACAACTGGGCCAGGAACCACTCAATCTGCTCGGCCGAGCGGATACGCCATGATTCTTGCAGGCGGACACAGAGAAAATTGTCGGCCAGTTCAAAATTCCTCAATTTCAGCTGGCGAGTATTGTCAACGAGCCAGCCTTGCAGGGCCGCCAGATTTTCAGGTGTGATTCCGGCCACTGAGACGAAGATAGCCTTGAAACCTTTGCCTTCCATCACAGTGAACCGATAACCATTATAGAGGCCATAAACACTGTCTTCTGCAGGCAGGGTCTGCCAATTCTGTTGCTGGGCCAGTTTGATGAGTTGTGTCGAAATCATGGTGTGCTCCTTTTATGATGCCAATTCAGGTTGTTTTCGTTTTGTCACATTATACCGCTGGGAGGACGCTTAAGCTATTTTCATTTGTTGGCCACGGGTCTGGCCCTGCAGGTCTGGCTCGTTTTCCAGAAACTGGGCCAGACTTCGCGCCAAGCCTGGCACCCTGGATGGAATTTTCCGCAAATGGGGTCGGCGCACCAAAACAGCAACAACTCCGGGAGGCGCGAAGCCGACTGCGGCTGTAAGCTTCGCGGATCTGCGGCTGGACTTTCCCCAAAGGTGCTCCGACATAGGGTTGGAATTTTCCAACCCTATGTCGGAGCACTAAAGTGGAAGTTTTCCGGGGTGCCATGCAGGCATTGAGGCTCTAAGGCCCGCGGGATCATCAGAGATTTTCCCTGCAAGTGCTCCGACCCCAAATCTGGAAATTTCCAGATTTGGATCCACCCTTCGCGGGCACAAGCCGCCCCGCACCGCCCTGCACCGTCCGCCCGCGCCGCGCCGCACCGCCCACCTCGCGCCTTCGCGCCCCCTTGCCATCACCGTGAAAAATCTGTAAAAAATCAGCTGATTCATCCAAGAGTGGTCCGGTGGGCATCCAAGATTTGTGAAGCACCCAGGTTGGCTGCAAGTCTGGCCCGTTTTCCAGAAACTGGGCCTGACTTCGCGCCAAGTCTGGCACCCTGGAAGGAATTTTCCGCAAATAGGGTCGGCGCACCAAAACGGCAACAACTCCGGGAGGTGCGAAGCCGACTGCGGCTGTAAGCTTTGCTGATCTGCGGCTGGACTTTCCCCAAGGGGGCTCCGACATAGGGTTGGAAATTTCCAACGCTATGTCGGAGCACTAAAGTGGAAGGTTTCCGGTATACCATGTAGGCATTGCGGCTCTAAGGCCCGCGGGATCATCAGAGATTTTCCCTGCAAGTGCGCCGACCCCAAATCTGGAAATTTCCAGATTTGGATCCATCCTTCGCGCCAGGGGTGGTCCTGTATGCGGAATATTCCGTTTTTGGGTCAGAGGTGAGGCGATGGGTGGTCCTTTTTGCGGAACATTCACGAATTGGAGCCAGTCTTGCGGCCAAGTCTGGCAGTGTACACGGAATTTTCCCGATTTGGGGTCGGTCCACTTTTCGGGAAAATCTGGAATGTGCTTGTGAAGCTTACAGCGGCAGCAGGCTGAAGTCTCATCGAAAATGTTCCGAATAAGTACTCCGACGTAGCGGCGGAAATTTCCTTTCCTATGCCCGACCGACCCCAAAAGTGGACTGTTCCGTCCAAGGTACCAGACCTGCGGCCAGGGAGCTCCTGTTTTGTGAAAGCAGGCCAGACCTGCAATCAAAACTGGCACTTCTCAAAAATCTTCCGCAAATCTTCTATACCCCATGCCCCCTCTTTCTGGAACCCGCTGCATTTTTTACATACCTCTCACGGAATGAGATAAAGAGCCC
>SABL01000368.1 GCA_009928985.1 Clostridia bacterium | reverse complement strand
CAGGTGAAAAACTTCCTCAAGGCGATGCTGGGCTTTCACGGCACCAATCCCTTCAGCTACCTGGTCCAGAACAATCTGGTCTACCTGCTGCCCTTCATGATTCTGGCAGCCATCGGTTCGACTCCCTTGCCGAAAATGGCTGCCGATGCTTTGGCCCGCTCGCGTTTCCCAAAACTTTTACTCGATATCGGCTATGCGTTCCTGTTCGCCCTTTCAGTCTTGTTCCTGGTCAACGAAAGCTTTAATCCGTTCATCTATTACCGCTTCTAGTCGAGGGCATATTTGATGATGCCATTTTCTTCGTAGACCAGTTTCTTGATGAACAGGTCTTCGACGATGGCCTCGATGTCCTGCTTGGTGGCGCTTTTTAAAAGATCGACGATGAATCCCTGCAGGCTGCTGCGCTTTTTCGGCCGCTTGTTGGCTGCCAGCTTGCCCAGGCTATCCCGGACTTTCCTGACCCCGGCTTCGTCGATCTGGATCGGCGTGTTCTGGTCCAATTCCTGGAAACTGACAATCCGCCGCGCTTTGACACCGCTCTTTTTCAGGTAGTTGATCAAGGGGTCATACCCTGTATCCTTGGAATAAATGATAAAGCTCTTGCTGCGGTCGACTGCCACATCCCGGCCGAGGAAAAAGGCGATGAAAAAGTCGAGCGCATTGCGGCCCTTGCCACTGACCTGGATCCATTCCACGGCGCTGCCATACGGCTGGGTTTTCTGGACCAGGTCGATGGGAACTTTCGACTGGTCCTGGCCGACAATGATCGCCACCTTGACCGATTTTTTAATCACCTCGACTTGGACATCCTGGACATTCTCGTAATCAATGTAGAGATATTCTTCAATGTTAGACACGGGCGGCCTCCTCGGCATTCCGGCAGACAGGGCCAGAAAGAATCTTTTCTATCATTCTAAACCAACTTGGACAGAATTGCTTGACGAGTCCTTGCATGAATAATTATGATACAAAGCAATGCATTGTTTGTCATAATTGATTGATTTGAGCAGGAGATTCGCAGTGAATGCCTTTTTGCAAGCAGATATTGCCCTCTGGTCGCTGGTTGTCCTACTGATCTTGCTCATTTCCGCCTGGCAACGCTTTGACAGCCGCATCTCATCCAATCGCTGGCTGATCTTGTTCATTGGCAGTTCGGCCCTGGCCTGCGCGTTTGATATCCTGGGCCGCATCTTTGAGGGTTTGCCAGGCCCAACTGCCCTTATGATGAATCAATGGGGCAATGTGCTGCTCTACGC
>SABL01000367.1 GCA_009928985.1 Clostridia bacterium | reverse complement strand
TGCACTGATCATAGCTGGCCTGTTTCTGATTTTCAAAATCAGTCCATATGATTTAATCGAAATCTTGTTCCAGCCACTATTCAAGAGACTCGATAGACAGGCTAAAATCCGCGCCATTACAGGCAAGAAACCCCATTTGATCCAGCGACAGCTTCTCGACAGCCAGCAAATGCTCGTTGCAGCCGGCATGGGCGAGCAGCTCAAGACCTATCGCTGGTTGTCATTCATTTTAGCAAGCCTGGGTTTTGCGTTTGGCTACCTGATCGATAATCTGCTGGCAGCAATTGTCTTAACCATTGGCTTGGCCATGGCGCCACAGGCGATTATCCAAATTCGTACCGGTGAGTACCTGCGTGGTTTGCAGGAAAAGCTTGAGATTGGCATGGGAATCATCACCAACTCATATCTTCAAACTGGGGACCTGGTTGGTACCGTTCAGGAGTCGTATCACTTACTACCGGCACCACTTGATGGCATTATCAAAAGCTTTCTAGTCGAAACCCAATTCATCGATGCTAATCTGGTCCGCGCACTTGAGCAGATGCGCAGCAAGATAGACCACTACTATTGGCAGGAATGGTGCAGTGTTCTCATCCAGTGTCAGCATGATCGCCAGCTACGCTTCGCCCTGCCAGGAATTGTCGACAGGCTCAGTGAAACAAGGCGGATCCAGCTGGAAATCGATACAACCATCCGCAAACATTTCGGAGATTACATCATCACCGTAATGATTGTATTAGGCAGCATTCCGTTGATGGGACTGATGATGCCGGAATGGTACGAAACTCTGATGGAAACGCTGGCTGGAAAAATCACCCTCGCAGTTGTTCTGGCTGCGATACTAGCCACAGCCATTTGGGTTTCCAGAATCAATCGGCCGATGAGCCTGGAAAGAGGTGGTGATTTGGGATGATTTTCTGGATTGGAATTGCGCTTACGATCCTCTTAGTCGCTGTCGGATCCTATCTGCTTGTAAGCAGAATATTGAGCTTGCCCTCGGGGCGAACGCACGAAGCCATTCGATCATTGCCTGGAAGAATCGGATTTGCCGATCGGGCTTCAGAAACACTGATTCGGCCGATCACAAAAATCATCAGCAGAGTTCTGCCGATCAGTGAGTATCGAACAAGGCAGCTGCAAAGCGACCTGGATCGACTGAGCAAACCGGACACCCCGCAGGATTATCTGGCACAAGCCATGGCCAAAGACTTTTTGATTGCTTTGTTCGGTGTTGTGTTCATTCCACTTGGTCTGCCC
>SABL01000366.1 GCA_009928985.1 Clostridia bacterium | reverse complement strand
TCTATGGCGACATGGCTGGCTTTGGCTTTCTCGACAAATACATCTACAACCCGGACATCGAAGAGATCAATGGCAACAGTTGGAATGATATTGAATTGATCACAGCCGACGGCGTTTTCAAGATCGGTGAGCACTTTTCTTCCCCACAGCGGGCGGTCGACACGATCCGCAAAATGGCCCGACTTGGTGGCTTGATCCTCGACCACACAAGTCCGGCGGTCGACAGCTACTTGACCCGCGGCATCCGAATTTCAGCCCTGATACCTCCCTTGGTCGATATGGATGTCGGGGCAGTCTTTTCACTCAGACGACAGCGCATGGCCAGGGTCACCCAGCAACAGCTGGTTTCCTGGGGTACGGCGACAGATGAAATGCTGGAATTCCTTGCTAACTGCGCCAATTACGGAGTTTCGATCGGCGTCGCTGGGAAAACCGGCAGCGGCAAGACTACTGATATCTCTTACTTGCTCGGATCTCTGCATCATGGCAAACGAATCTTCACCATCGAAGAAACCCGCGAGCTCGATTTGGTCCAGACGGATCCGGATGGCAAAGTGCTGAATCGAGTGATTCACACCTGCACCCGGCCGAGCGGACAAACCGGACTTGATGTTGATGCCAGCACCCTGCTACGGAAAGCCTTGAGGTTTCATCCGGACATCATCGTCCCAGCTGAAATGCGCGGCGACGAAGCGATGATCGCCCAAGAGGCAGCCCGCACCGGCCATACAGTCATCACGTCGCTACATGCCAACTCCGCTCGGATGGCATACAAACGCATCCTGTCCATGTGCCAGATGTCGGATACCAAAATCCTGACCCACGTCCTGATGGGCATGATTGTAGAAGGCTTTCCGATCATGGTCTTCAAAAAGCAACTCCCCGATGGCAAACGGCGCATCATGGAAATCGTTGAAGCAACCGGAACCTGGGATGGCGACGTTCAGGCAACGACACTTTTTCGGTTCACGGTTCAGCCGGATGGAAACGGCCAATTCGTTCGGGTTCACGGGATTTCGGAAAATCTGGCTGACACCTTGCTGGAAAATGGTGCAGATCCCAAATGGGTGGAGCAATGCCGTCACAACCCGGTTGCCAATACTACAAACACGCGGAGAAAGGAGGCGCAACGATGACCATGAACACTTGGATCAGTTCTGCACTGATCATAGCTGGCCTGTTTCTGATTTTCAAAATCAGTCCATATGATTTAATCGAAATCTTGTTCCAGCCACTATTCAAGAGACTCGATAGACA
>SABL01000365.1 GCA_009928985.1 Clostridia bacterium | reverse complement strand
ACATAGATTCCCTCGGGAGTCTTGTACAAATCGCTGATATCAGCTGCAGTCATATGCAGGTTGATCAGGTCATCGATGATGGAGTTGATGGCCTTGGAGCACTCAGAAGAGCCGTTGTCGTTGTAGGTGCAATCAAATGCCCCGAAGCGGTAGAGGCCGAGCCTCAGGGATTCCTTAACCGTGTCGCTGCTATAAGTCTTATCAAATGCGATTCCATAGATCAGTTTGGTACACATGTCCAGCCAGAGGTAGCACTCCGGGCGGCTGATGGTCCCTGTCTCATAGTCTGCAACCCACCAATCAAATATGTGCTGGTCACCGATAACAATCTGCATCGGCTGCAGAGCATCACAGTCACGGGTGATATAGAAGTAATTATCCAATGCACGATTACCGCCCCTGGCATAGGCAAGCAACAGGTGATCAACCTCACCGAGCAGGCTGAATGCTGATGATCTGCTGCCGATCTTCCAGCCTTCCTTCTTTGCCTGGGCCTGTAGCGCCTTCCATGCGGTAGTCTTGGAGCACTCTCCGATTTCACGGATTGCCTGCAGCCAATATCCCTTGACAAAAGCGATCGCTTCCGGGTCCCAGGCTCGGGGGACGCCCTTATCCTTAGGCTTGCCAACCACCCCGTAGTTATCAATCTCTGCGGCAATGCGCCTGCAGGTTGATGCCGATATTCCGAAGTAACTGGCAACCGAGTTGAGCCAATCGGTCCGGGGAGTCCCCGCCGGGCGGGCCTTGATGCGCTGGGCGATCAACAGCCTTTCCTTCTGCTTTGCGGTAACCTTAGATCCAAGCCGGGAAGCTGCCACTGCAGTGGATACTGCGCTGAGCTGAGCAGCCGGAGCCAGGGCGGTGACAGCTGCATCAGAAAGACTGATCACCTGCCCGGCCTTGACCAGAAGGGCCTGCCAATCAGCTGGCAGGGATGGTACATAAATCTCGATGCTTTTCTTGTTCTTCGGCCGGGAGGTGATCTTACCCTCCTTGGCCATGAGTTGGATTGTGCGAGGGCTCTTACCGACTGCCTCAGACAACGTCTTTACGTCTATCCACATGGTCAGTCTCCTCAGTCGGTCTGGTGGTCGGCCGGTTGTACATGGATGCGAACAGGTCACTGAAATGAACTGCGGCATTATCCAAAAGCGCCCAGGAATCATAGCCGAGGGATTCCGCAATCACCTGCTGGACGGGTGCGCTTACTCTTCTTCCGAGTAGAATCTGATTGATGGTGGTGACGGTCACCCCGGCTTTA
>SABL01000001.1 GCA_009928985.1 Clostridia bacterium | reverse complement strand
AAAGTTGTTCGATATGCTCGATGACGACGCTCACGATCATGGCCACGAAGAAGACCACCACTGATTCAACTGGCGTGGTCAGATAACAGGCGTCAGGACAGGCTTTTTGTTGTTAAAATGCGTCAGCTGGCGCACACCAACTGACTTGAGAAAATCAAGTGCTTCCGGGAACAATGTCGCCGCCTGGCCGCTCTGGTGAGAATCTGAACTAAGACTGATGTATTGACCACCCATTTCCAGATACCGTTTGAAAATCACAGGGTCCGGCCAGGCTTTGGCGCCAGCCAGACCCTGGTTTTTGAATTTCAAGGCTGTCCTGGTGTTCAGTTCCAAGGCTTTGCCATGGCCGATCAAGTGCTCGAACAAGGCGTCAAACTCCTTGGCAAGTGGCGCGTAGTCCATCCGGGTGGTTTTGCCCGGAAAATAGCGGCTGACATAGTCATAATGCCCCAGGATCGTGAAATCCGGACAACAAGACATCATATCGACCATCTGGGTCAGGGCACGGGAGTATGCCGCTAATGGGCCCTGGTCGTAGACAGAACGATCGACAAAAATGTCCTTGTCGCCATCCATGTTGTGCAGCGACAGGATGACGCTGTCAAAAGGCCAGGTGGCTATGATCTCATTGAACAACCGAGTCAGGTGGGGCATCCAGCCCAGTTCGATCCCGATGTAAAGCTGTGGATCCAGCGGATCGGCCACAGCCCTGACCTGGTTTAAATGGGAAAAATATTCCGGCAAATCAAAGATGTGTTCGATCCCGGTGTAATTGACATCCTTGTCGTAGTGATCGGTCAGGCAGATTCCCGCCAAGTTATGGTCTCTGGCATCCTGGATCAATTCAGCGACCGTCTGGGCGGCATCGGTTGAATAATGGACCGTATGGGAATGGCAATCGACAAGTTTCATCATCACACCTCAAAGTAACGAGACTCACAACATCTGGACAAACAAATCGATTATAATATGAATCAGTCGCCGTGGCGAGTCAAATCAAAATGTGGATTTGTTCGGTTCCTGCGGCCTCAGACAGACACAATCAAGACACACGATGGAGGAATGACCATGGCAGCAGCCAAAAAAGACGAGGTGTCCGGCAAGAACCTCAAATCGAAAAAAAGCACAAAGGGCCCCAGTGCCAAGGATCTCAAAAAAGAGCTAGCCAAGGAATACAAGAATGCCTGGGATTTTAACCGGGAAGACGAGCCAGGGTTTGCTTTTTCGTTCGCCGATGAATACAAATCATTTCTGGACCAGGCCAAAACCGAGCGTGAATTTGTCACTCTGGCCATCGAGACCCTCGAAAACATGGGCTTTGTTCCGTTGAAAGCCAAGGAAACACTCACCGCCGGTGACAAGGTTTACAAGAACATCCGCGGCAAAGGCCTGGCCATCGCCGTCATCGGCCGCCAGCAGGCTGCCGATGGATTCAACCTGATCGGCGCCCACATCGATGCCCCCCGGATCGACCTCAAGGCCAACCCGGTTTACGAAGATGGCGACCTGGCCTTTTTCAAGACCCATTATTATGGCGGGATCAAGAAATACCAATGGGCCGCTATTCCACTTTCTCTGCACGGCGTGGTTTACCGCAAGGACGGTTCCCTGCTCACGATCAGCCTCGGCGAAAGCCCGGACGACCCGGTCCTGACCATCACCGACTTGCTGCCTCATCTCGGCGCTGAGCAGATGCAGAAAAAAGCCACCGAAGTGATCCGGGGCGAGGATCTCAATATCCTGGTCGGAGGAATCCCCTTTCCTGATACAGAAGCCAGCGGCCGTTTCAAGCTCGGCCTATTGCAGGTCCTGAAGGAACGCTATGACATCACGGAAGCAGACCTGGTCACGGCAGAGCTGGAAATCGTCCCAGCTTATCCGGCCCGGGACATCGGCTTTGACCGCAGCATGGTTGGTGCCTATGGCCATGACGACCGCGCGTGCTCATTTCCGGCCTTTGTGGCCCTGACCAGTGTCGACCGGCTTGAACGCACCGGCATCACGTTCTTGTTTGACAAGGAAGAAATCGGCAGTGTCGGCAATACCGGTGCCAAGTCCCGCACCTACGAGCAATTCATTTACGAGATCTATGCCCGCCAAGTCGAACAACCGAGCCAGCTGGAGTTTTACGCCCTCCTCGAAAACAGCCGCATGTTGTCAGGCGATGTCACCAATGCCTTCGACCCGACTTTTGCTTCGGTGTCTGACAGCCGCAACAATGCCTACCTGGGCAAGGGCATCAACTTCATGAAGTTCGGCGGATCGCGTGGCAAAGCCGGATCATCAGATGCCAGTTCCGAATTCTATTTTGCCGTCACCCGGCTGATGGATGAGCACAAGATCGCCTGGCAGGCTGGAGAACTGGGCAAGGTTGACGCCGGCGGCGGCGGCACCATTGCCGGCTACATGGCCAACCTGGGCATCGAAGTCATCGACTGTGGTGTACCTGTTTTGTCGATGCATTCTCCTTTCGAAGTGATCAGCAAGATTGACCTCTACCACACCTTCCTGGCTTACAAGACCTTCTTCCAGCATATGAAGGCATGAGTGCCTGCAACCTTTGCCCGCGCCAATGCCAGGCAGCACGGACTCAAACAGAACCGGGACTTTGCGGCAGCCGCACAGGTCCCGGTTTTTTCCGTGTCGCCAAGACCATGGTCCATCACTGGGAAGAACCTTACATCAGTGGTACACGCGGTTCGGGAACCGTGTTTTTTTCTGGTTGCCCGCTGGGTTGCCTGTTTTGCCAAAATCATGCGATCAGCCAGTCTGGTGAGGACACGCCCCTGCCCGGCAGCGATTATTCTGTTCATGAACTGGCTGATCGCCTGGTCCAGCTTGCCGGGCAAGGGGTCCACAACCTCAATTTCGTTACAGGCAGCCACTTTGCGCAGGATATACCCGCCCTGGTCCAGACGTTGCGATCCCGCGCTATATCCATCCCGCTCGTCTGGAACACCAGTTCCTACGAGTCTGTCGCTACCTTGCGCTCACTGGAAGGATCCGTGGATGTTTACCTGCCGGATTTCAAATTCTGGAACCGGGACTTGAGCAATAAACTGGCGCATGCACCAGATTATGCGGAAGTTGCAGCAAAAGCGATCCTGGAGATGCAGCGCCAGCAGCCTGAAACGCGTTTTGATCCGCACGGGCTGCTGATCCATGGTGTTGCGTTACGGCTCTTGGTTTTACCGGGCCACCATCGCGATGCACTCTCGATCATCGACTGGATTGCCCAGGAGTTGCCAGCCGACATCCCGCTGGCCATCATGAACCAGTACACACCAGTCCCTGATCTCAAGGACAAATTGTCCGGCTATCCGGAAATGGTCCGCCGGGTGACCACGTATGAGTACCAGATTGTCGTCGACCATGCCCAAAACAAAGGGCTGACCCGACTTCTCGGTCAGGAACGCTCTGCAGCCAGCGCTGTGTATACGCCAGATTTCATCTCGCCTGACGCCTGAGAAATCAGATCCTTGCTGCCAACCGGTTAAATCAGGTCAGCTTCGGCGCCGCCGTTTGCTCAGTGGATTGCTTTCCACCGCCTGATGCAGACTGTCGGCATCGATGTGGGTGTAGATTTCGGTCGTCGCGATGCTGGAATGGCCTAGGATTTCCTGTAAAGCCCGGATATCGACTTTGCCGTACTTGTACATCAAAGTAGCGGCTGTATGGCGCAGTTTGTGCGTCGAATAGCGCTGCGGATCCAGTCCGGATGCGGCAATGAAATTTTTGACCAGGAGCTGGACCATTTTGGTACTGATCCGGCGCCGGTTGCGGCTGACAAACAGGGCATCCGGATCACTGTTTTGCTTGTCCGGCCGGACCTTGAGGTAATCGTCCAGGGCGTCGAGGCAAGCCGCATTGAGATAGATGGTCCGTTCTTTGCCGCCTTTGCCCAGGACTCGCAGGGTATCGCCGCGGATATCAGACCGGTCGATGTTGCACAGCTCAGACAATCGCATGCCGCAGTTGAGAAACAAGGTCAGGATACAATAATCACGCGCTGACCAGGTGTGGTTGGATTCGGCTGCAGTCTCGAGGAGCTTCTCACTTTCCTCGAGCGACAAATGACGTGGCAAACGACGCAGGAGGCGCGGCGATTCCAGTTCGAGTGCGATGTTTTCATCGAGGATCCGGGCTTTGTTTTTCAGGTAGCCGAAAAAAGTCCGGATCGACGCCACTCTGCGAGCCCGGATGGCCGGACCATTCTTGCGCTCCACGGACAGGAATGTGATGAAAGCATAAAGATCTGCCAGGCTGATCGAACGGATCAGGTTGTCATCGACAAGAGTCAGTGAGATGGCATCAAAAGGCAGGTCATCCGGGCACAAGCGCCGGCGCCGGACCATGAAACGGAAGAAGAGGACCAGGTCATAGCGATATTCCTTGATCGTCAAGGGCGACCGTTCCTTGATCGACTGGAAATAGCCGAGGAACTGGTCAAGCCAGACAAAACTGTCCTGCGGCTTTGGCGCGGGCCGCGCTTTTCCTTTTTTGCCAGCCTGATCGTGAGACAGCGGGTGGTCAGTCATGTTTCCGTCCTTCCAAGTAAGCTGGTTCTATTTTCCCTTATCGGAGAGTCGCTTGTCAAAGGCGAACTGCTATGGTACAATTCACGCGATAAAGACAAATGTCCGCGATGGATGGACATTTGCGCACAAGGAGAAGCATCATGGAAAAGAAATTGAAAGTGGGCGTGATCGGCGGCACCGGATATGTCGGCCAGCGCTTTTTGACTTTGCTCGACCAGCATCCCTGGTTCGAAACCGTGGCAATCGCCGCTTCGCCCCGCTCTGCCGGCAAAACCTATGCGGAGGCTGTGGATGGCCGCTGGAAGATCGAACGTGACCTGCCTGCTGCGATGGCCGGTATCACTGTCCAGAGCACCGATGCCATGGCCAAGTTTTGTGAGCAGGTCGATTTTGTCTTCTGCGCCGTCGATATGAAAAAAGACGAAATCCGGGCGCTGGAAGAACAGATCGCGCGCTACGAGACTCCTGTTGTGTCCAATAACTCGGCCCATCGTTGGACGCCGGACGTACCGGTGATCATCCCGGAAATCAATCCGGAGCATGCCCAGTTGATCGAAGCTCAGCGGCGCCGTCTCGGCACCAGCCGCGGCTTCATCACAGCCAAGCCCAATTGCTCGATCCAGAGCTATGTCCCGGCCTTGGCCGCACTCCATGATTTTGACCCAGAGCAAGTCTTTGTCAGCACCTACCAGGCCATATCCGGTGCTGGCAAAACCTTTCAGGACTGGCCGGAAATGGTCAACAACCTGATCCCGTACATCGGTGGTGAAGAAGAGAAGAGTGAGCAGGAACCGTTGAAGATCTGGGGCTCGATGCAAGATGGCCAGATCATCAAAGCCCAGAGTCCGGTCATTTCCGCCCAATGTTACCGCGTGGCTGTCCAGGAAGGCCATACCGCCTCCGTGGCCGTCAAGTTCAAAAACAAACCCAGCCAGGAAGAGATCCTTTCCCGCTGGGCCAGCTATGAAGGCATTCCGCAGCAAGCCAAGCTGCCTTCAGCGCCCACACCGTTTTTGACTTACTTTGCGGAAGACAACCGACCCCAGCCTATGCTGGACCGCGAGGTCGGCAACGGCATGGGTATCGCGATCGGCCGCCTGCGTGAAGATCCGCTGTTTGATTACAAATTTGCCTGCCTCTCCCACAATACCATCCGCGGCGCAGCTGGTGGCGCCGTCCTGACTGCAGAACTGCTCGTCCATCTGGGATATATCAGCAAAAAGTAACACAGGCATGGACCGGATGCCCCGTTCTGCGCTACAATTGACATCATGAAGGAATCCGGGAGGACAGCATGATCACCATCAAAGACATCGCCGAGCGTGCCGGCGTATCCTATGCCACCGTGTCCCGAGCCCTGAACAACCGCTCCGATGTCAGCAGTGAAACGAGAAAATTGATCATGGAGCTGGCTCAAGAGATGGGTTACCAGCCCAACGCCATTGCCCGCAGCCTGGTCAAACGCAAATCAATGAACATCGCCCTGATCGTACCGGATGTCTCAAACCCGTTTTTCGCCGATATCACCATGGCGGTCAATTCAGCAGCAGAGAATGCCGGCTACACCACCATGGTCTGCAATACGGGCTGGGACCAGCAAAAGGAGCAGGAAAAGCTCCGGATCATGGTTGAGCAGCGTGTGGATGGCATCATCTTGAAGCCGACCGGGTTTTTCAAGCCGGAGACACTCGAGGCCTACAATGTCCCGATTGTTGTCTTCTGGCATGCCGGCGATGACGACCTGTCCTACATCGAGGTCGACCATGAGGCCGGAAGCCGCCTGGCGGTCCAGCATCTGGTGGACCGGGGCTACAAACGCATCGCCTACATCGGTGGCCAGGAAACCTCGCCCTCCAACCAGATCCGCCTGCTGGCCTACCAGCAGACCCTGCAGGAAAATGGCCTGGTCGTCGATCCAAAACTGATCAGCTTCGGCGGGTTCCGCCTCGAAAGCGGCTACGAGCGCTTCGGCAAGATGATGCAGCTGCCTAAACCGCCGGATGCCGTTTTCTGCAGCAATGACATCATTGCCCTGGGCGTGCTCCAGTACACTCGTGAACATAATATCCGCGTGCCCGAAGATTTCGGCATCATTGGCTTTGATGACATCAATTATGCATCTTTGCCCCAGATCGAGCTCAGTACAGTCTCCCAGCCGCGCGACAAACTCGGTGAGGAAGCCCTGCTGGCCCTGATCCGCGAGATGGAAGCCTTCCCGGACCGGACCCGCCAGCGCGTCCTGATCGCTCCGGAGCTGAAAATCCGCTCCACGACCTGAAGCTTGACTTGATCCAAGCGACTGTGCTAGATTAGACAAAACGCACCTTTACAACCACACACCTCACGTCGAAGAGGACCAGTAGACCAGCGAATGGATTTCAGAGAGCTGCCGCCAGGTGCAAGGCAGTATCCGGACGAGGTTGAACTCACCTCCGAGTGTACGCACTGAACCTCTGGCAACAGGGAAGTAGGAGGCGCCGGGTTCTCCCGTTATCGAGACAGGGTATCGGCCTTTTCCTTGGCCTGCACCCGCAGAGTGCACCGCTTGTGGCGGTGAAGCGCAGTGGTACCGCGAAAGTCTTTACAGTCTTTCGTCTCGCAAAATGAGACGGAAGACTTTTTTTATTGTGCCACACAGGGTGCATCACCTCGAAAGGAGCAAGACCACATGAAAAACGCCCAGAAATACCAACCGTTCGCGCCGATCAACCTGAAGGATCGCCAGTGGCCCACCCGGACCTTGACCAAGGCCCCCCTCTGGTGCAGCGTCGACTTGCGCGACGGCAACCAGGCCTTGGAAATTCCGATGAACCTCGAGCAGAAACTGAATTTTTTCCAGCATTTGGTGAATTTGGGTTTTAAAACCATTGAAATCGGCTTTCCAGCTGCTTCGGATACGGAATTTGAGTTCACTCGCCATCTGATCGACAACAAGCTGATTCCCGCCGATGTCACCATCCAGGTGCTCACCCAGTCGCGCCAGCACATCATCGAACGGACATTCGAAGCCTTGCGCGGCGTAGGGAAGGCCGTTGTCCATCTCTACAATTCCACCTCGATCTTGCAGCGCGAAGTCGTTTTCCGCATGGACCAGGCCCAGTGCAAGGAACTGGCCGTTTTCGGGGCGAAATTGGTCAAGGAATTTGCCGGGAAAGACACCTATGGCAGCGAATTCACCTTCGAATATTCGCCAGAGAGTTTCACCGGCACGGAAATGGATTTTGCGGTCGAGATTTGCGATGCCGTCTGTGATATCTGGCAGCCCACACCGGAGCACCGCACCATCATCAATTTGCCAGCAACCGTCGAGATGTCGACCCCGAACATCTACGCCGACCAGGTGGAGTATTTCTGCCGCAACACCCGTTACCGTGATCGTATCTGGGTCAGTCTGCATACGCACAACGACCGTGGCACAGCCGTGGCTGCGACCGAACTGGCTTTGCTGGCCGGGGCCGACCGAGTCGAAGGGACCTTGTTTGGCAATGGCGAGCGGACCGGCAACAGTGATATCCTGACCCTGGGCTTGAACTTGTTTTCCCAAGGGATCGATCCGGAACTTGATTTTTCCAACATCAACGAGATCATTGAAATCTATGAAGAGAGTACCCGGATGTCAGTACCCCAACGTCATCCTTATGCCGGTAAATTGGTTTATACAGCCTTCTCTGGCTCGCATCAGGATGCGATCAACAAAGGCATGGCGGTGATGAAAAAAGGGAGGAAGCACTGGTCGGTCCCTTACCTGCCGATCGATCCGCTCGATGTCGGCCGCTCCTACGATCCGATCATCCGGATCAACAGCCAGTCCGGCAAGGGTGGCGTCGCCTATATTCTGGAGCAGCATTTCGGTTACCAGCTGCCCAAGCCTGTCCAACAAGCTTTCTCCGCCATCGTTACCCGTGTGTCCGACCAGCGCCAGTCTGATCTGACACCAGGCGATCTGCATGATCTGTTCCTGGAAACCTATGTCAACCGCAAGCAGCCGCTCGACCTGGTCAGTTATCGTGAAGAAATGCTCGATGACAAGACCGTCCAGATGAGCGCCCAGATTCTGGTCAAAGGCCAGGAAGTTGCGATCAGCGGATCTGGCAACGGCCTGCTCGATGCTTTCTGCCAGGCTTTGCAGTCCCGTCTCAATGGCAAATTCGAAATTACCGACTACCATGAGCATGCTCTGGAGCGCGGTACAGGTTCTGAAGCCATCACCTATGTGATTATCCAGAATGGCGGCAACAAGACCTATGTCGGCGCCGGAATCTCGTCGAGTGTCAGCCGGTCGTCTTTGCGGGCCATTCTGTCGGCCGTCAACCAGATCCCGGGAATCGTGTCCTGATGCAGCGAGCCATCATCCGGTCAGCCAAGCCTGCTGATTATCCGGCGGTCAGACGTATCCTGGGCTACTATATTGAACATTCGACAGCCAGCTGGCGCTATGAAGTTCCCGGACCGAGCTGGATCGAACAATTTGACCAAAGCCACCAGACACCCGAACGCCCAGTTTTTGTTGCAGAAATTGCCGGTCTGATTGTCGGCTACAGTTGTTTGTCTGATTTCCGGACCTATGAAGGCTACTGGCCCTGTGCCGAAAACAGTGTCTATGTGCTGCCGGATTATCAGGGCCAGCAGATTGGCCAGCAGTTGATGACAGCCTTGCTGGATGCAGCGGCCAAGACACGGCTTAAGAAAATCATCGCGGCCATCGACGGTGACAATCAGTCCAGTGTCCGGTTTCACGAAGGGTTCGGATTCAAGACCTGTGGCGAGCTCAAGGATATCGGTTTCAAGAATGATCATTGGCTGAGCCTGATCCTGATGGAACTTGATCTGGCAGACTATCTTGAATCTAAAAAGGAAAAACCACCCGTCCATTCTTGTTAAACCATGAAATCCTGGCTCAGGGTAATCTGAGAGTCCCTGAGAGGAGGCTTCTGACCGGCGCCAAGCTGGAAAGGGCCTCTTTTTCATTTTTACCCCCTTCCAACTAGACAAAATAATAATTTTGTCTAGTTAGAAATTCGAGAAGAAAAGCGGCTGCCCGGATTTGACTGGACCAACCGCTTCTTCTGTCTGATGATCATAGTGCTGCCAGGCTCAAGGGACTGCCGAAGTACCGAGATTGATTGCCTCACCCAAGTGCTTGATGCCGATGATGCGGTACCACTCGGAGAGATCCTGGATGGGATTGTAGACATTCATCAAAAGAATCGCCAGCAGGACAGCAAACAAAATCAGCAAGATGCGGCGCAGGAATCGCTGCTGGCGTTCTGACTGTCGCTTGCGGTTGATTTTAGCAACGGTGGTATAGCCTTTGAGTCGATACACACGTTCCTGACCGACACGACGAATAGCCCTGACCGCTTGTTTGCTGTCGCGCTGGACATCCAGCTTGATCTGGCGCAGCCAGTAAGGCCCATGCTTTTTAAGATAGGCCATTCCTTGACGCACTTGATCCTGGACCAGTTGCTTCAGGGCCAGGATGCGGTCCAGACCTTGCGGCTCAACCGGCCGGACGGGATGTTCAGGTTTGGTTTCCAAGCTTTTCAAATGCAAGTCCATCCTTCACGAGCGAATATCACAGCTATTATAGCGTAAAAAATGGACTGCAACAAAACGAACATAAGTTTGACAAGCCTATGACAGTTTGTTACGATTGGAATGAACAAGTGTTTGTTTTGGAGGCTTGGCATGACGACTTATCCATTTACTCGTTCCAATGTCGATGACACCGTCAACCGGGTCTATGAATACATCGTCGAATACATCCGGGACAAGGGTTATCCCCCTGCGGTACGCGACATCTGTGCCGGTGTCGGGGTTCGCTCGACCTCGACCATCCACAGTCATCTGCAGCGTTTGCAGCATCAAGGCAAGATTGTCTATTCCTCAGGCAAGCGCCGCGCGATCACGATACCTGAGCAGGAGTCCAATCGCGTGATCTCACTGCCTCTGGTTGGCGAGGTCACCGCCGGCATGCCGATCTTTGCCCAGGAAAATATCGAACGATTCTTCCCCTTTCCCGCCGATTTCCTGCCTGATGACCGCGATATTTTTGTGCTCAAGGTCAAGGGTGACAGCATGGTTGGCGCAGCCATCCTTGATGGCGATTATGTCATTGTCAAAAAGCAGTCCAACGCCCGGACCGGAGACATCATCGTTGCTCTGGTTGGCGATGAAGCAACGGTCAAAAAACTGGCCAATGTCGACGGCCAGATCGTCCTCCAGCCTCAAAATCCTGCCTATCCCTTGATTCCTTTTGACAAGCCAGACTGCCAGATTCTGGGCAAGGTGTGCGGCCTGTACCGTGACCACGGCTGAGGAGTTACTGGATCTCGGACTGTTCCTGGTGTGGTGGTTCATTGAAAATGTATGAGAAATCCTCTTGCGGATCGATCATGCAGATGGATGACTTGAAGGCGAGGCGCTGACGACCATTGGTCCTCAAGATGATGCTGTGATGGTCGAATCCGATGATTTGGCCGTATTTGATGCTCTGGTCGACAAAATGAATGGCCACGGGTACCCGCTCACGGCGGCATTGGTTGAGAAATACATCCTGGAGTTTGAGATCATAACCATGTCGTTCCTGGCTGGGTCGGGTCGTAGTTGACGCATGTGAATTCATGGTGCGCCCTCCTTTCTTGTTTCAAGAAGAGCGTACTACATTATTCATCCAACCAACATAGACTGATTCAGAAATTTATCGACAAATAGAATGTTACAATTCAGAATATTGTCTTATTTTTCATTTCGTTGATCATGGCACGGGCAGCCTGATCCGAGGTGAGATCATGGAGCCAATGGACATCCGGCATTTTTCGGAACCAGGTGAGTTGGCGTTTGGCATAGCGCCGGGTAGCCTGGGCGATGTCAGACGTGGCTTCCTGAAGCGTTTTTTGTCCCTGAAGACTGGCTATGATCTCTTTGTAGCCGATGGCTTGCCAGGCTGTTGATGCTGCCGGTCCATTCGTTTTGACAAGCAACTGTCTGACTTCTTCCACCAGACCCATGTCGATCATGGTCTGGACTCGCTGGTTGATTTTGTCATACAGGACTTCCCGCTGATGTGTCAGGCAATAGACTATAAAATTAAAATCCGGACCCTTGAGCCGGGATTCTGCCAGGTGTTCAGTTTTAGGCCTTCCGGTCTGGTGGAAGATTTCCAGAGCCCTGATGATCCTCTTTTGATCCTGTGGTTTGATGGCTTGCACAGCCTCTGGATCTGCCTGGCTCAATTCCTGGTACAGGGCATCGAGCCCCTCTTCCCTCGCCCGCTGGTTCAACGATTCCCGCAGCACCGGATCCACCGGGATGTCCACGTAATCGATGCCTTGGGTAAGCGCACTGATGTACTGGCCTGTTCCACCACAAACAATTGCCAGTTTGCCACGGGACTGGATATCCCGGATCGCTGCTGTCGCCAGCTCTTTAAACCGTGCGACACTGAACGTTTCCCCTGGTTCACAACAGTCGATCAGATGGTGGCGAACCAAAGCCTGTTCCTCAGGTGTGACTTTGGCCGTTCCGATGTCCATGCCACGGTAAATCTGCATCGAATCCGCAGAAACGATTTCCCCGTCGAGTTCGCGGGCGACCTGGATGGCCGTGCTTGATTTGCCGGATGCCGTAGGACCGCAGATGACCAGGACCTGGGGGCTTGCTTGAACCATCATTTCAGACAATCCGCTTGAATTGCTTTTCCAGCTCATAGCGGCTGATGCGGATGATCACCGGGCGGCCGTGGGGGCAGTGGTACGGATCCTCCAGTTCAGCAAGATCGGACAGCAACTGCTCCATTTCGCGGACATCCAGCTTGTCATGCGCTTTGATCGCGGCTTTGCAGGCCATCGAGTAGTACAAGTCGTCAATTTGTTCTTCAGAATGCAATTTGTCGGACATCAAGGTATCGAGGAGCACGCGCATGGCAGCCTGTGGTTTGAGGGTGTAACGGCCACTGTCGGGCAGGCTTCGGAGCAAAATGGACTGGCTGCCAAATGCTTCAAATTCAAACCCCAGCTGCAGGAGGTTCTCCTGTTCTGCTAAAAGGATCGCCTGTTCCCTGGCCGACACTTCGATGGTCTGGGGAATCAGCAAAGGCTGGACGGCTGCCGGCCCCCTGGACCTGTGACGCGCCACCAGCTGCTCAAATAGAATGCGTTCATGGGCAGCATGCTGGTCCAAAAGCAAGAGATCTTGTTCGTGCTCCAGAACCAGATAGGTGGCAAATAACTGGCCGATCAGGCGTGCCGACTGAAGGCTGGTGATCGTTTTGGGCCTGGACACTGCAGGGGCAGCCTGCGCATCTGACGCCTGGCTCTGCTGCAAAGAGGCAGTTGCATCATGCACAGGACGTTCGGAACCGACCGGGGTTTCTTGAACCAGGACGCCAACCGGATCTGGCAGTGCCATGTCAGGGCCTGCGGTATAGTCCAGGATAGCCGTAGATGGGGCATCGACTGGCTGCGGCAAGGCGATCTGGACGGGGGCAGGCGCAGCTGCAAGGCCAGATCCAGGCACAGCCAGCGGGGTGCTTTCGACAATGGCACCGCCAGACTGCAGGGCATTCTGGATCCCATGATAGACAGCGCGAAACACCGTTTGCTCTTCCCAGAATCGGACTTCCATTTTCTGGGGATGGACGTTGACATCGACCAGCGGAGTGGGCAGATCGATTTTCAGGACTGCCAGGGGATGCTTGCGTTTCATCAGGTGCGTGGCATAGGCCTCATCGATGGCGGCACTGACCGCACGCGATTTGACCAGCCGGCCATTGACATAGATGCATTGCTGGTTTCTGCTGCTGCGGGCTGCCTCAGGGGTGCCGATATACCCTGAAACCTGAACCGGGACCATCGCATAATCCAATGGATGGATTGCACTGGCCGCTTCTTTGCCGAAAACCGCAAAAATGGCGCTGCGCAGATCGTTGTTGCCCGGTGTGTGGAGCAGTTCATTGCCTTGGCTCACCAGTCGAATAGAGACATCTGGCCGGGCCAGGGCGATCCGTTCCAGGACATCGGCCACTGCCGCAGCTTCGGTACTATCTTTCTTCAGGAATTTGAAACGGGCTGGTGTATTGAAGAACAAATTTTCGATGGTCAGGGTCGTCCCTTCCGGACAGCCAGCTGGTCTCATGGTGACCATCTCCCCTGCTGTGATTTCCACCGCCGTTCCACTGGCCTGGCCGAGTGGTCGTGTTTCGAGACGAACCTTGGCTACCGCGGCAATGCTGGCCAGTGCTTCACCGCGAAAACCCATGGTGGAAATCTGTTCGAGGTCATCGATTGAGCGGATCTTGCTGGTGGCATGGCGGCCAAAGGCCAGCTGGGCATCGGTTTCATCCATGCCGCAACCATTGTCGGTCACTCGAATGTAGCTGATACCACCCTGGCGAATTTCGACGTGAATCACCGAGGCTCCCGCATCGAGGGCATTTTCGACCAGTTCCTTGACCACGGAGGCCGGCCGTTCGACGACTTCACCGGCCGCTATGCTGTTGGCAGTCTGGGTATCCAGAACGGTGATGACACTCATCGATTCTTTCCTCCGCTGGTTTTGGCTTTCTGTTGCAAGTCATACAAGGTGTTCAAGGCATCGAGTGGTGTCATCTGGCTGATATCAAGCTGGCGCAGGGCCGAGAGCAACTCGCCGGCACCCTGGCCCGCCATGGCCGAGGCAAATAAATCAATCTGGCCATCCATGGGTTTGGCATAGCGCCGGACTTTGCCTTTCGTTCTGGCATCGTTTTCGGTTTCGAGCTGGACCAGCAATTCCCTGGCTCGTCTGACCACCGAATCAGGCACCCCGGCAATCCGGGCCACCTCGATGCCATAGCTGTCATCCGATCCGCCTTCACGAATCTGATGCAGGAAAATGACCTCGCCTTCGGAATCATCGACCGCGACATGGCAGTTGAACACGCCGGGCATGCTCTGGGCCAGATCGGTCAATTCATGGTAATGGGTGGCAAACAAAGTCCGGCTGCCGAGGACAGCAGGATCCGAAATGTGCTCGATGACGGACCAGGCGATGGACAAGCCATCATAGGTGCTGGTCCCGCGGCCAATTTCATCGAGGATCAGCAAACTGCGTGCTGTGGCATGCTCCAGGATGGCCGCGACCTCACTCATCTCAACCATGAAAGTCGACTGGCCACCACCGAGATCATCAGAGGCTCCGACCCTGGTGAAGACACGGTCGACCAGGCCGATCCGGGCCGACTGAGCCGGAACGAAACTGCCTATCTGGGCTAAAAGGACAATCTGGGCCACCTGGCGCATGTAGGTCGATTTGCCGGCCATGTTCGGTCCGGTCAAAATCATCAGGCGGCGATCTGAAAGATTCAGGACCGTGTCATTGGGGACAAACTGGCTGTCACCAAGCATTTTCTCAACCACCGGATGGCGGCCGCCGCTGATCCTCAGCTGGTCGGACAGATCGACTTCGGGCCGGCAATACTGCTGGCGATCGGCCAATTCAGCCAGTCCAGCCAGGCAATCGATTGCAGCAACGGTTTGAGCCGTTTGCTGCAGGCGCGGCAACTGCTGCAGCACCTGGTCCCGGATCTCACAGAACAGTTCGTATTCCAGCGCAATCGATTTTTGCTCTGCCCCGAGAACGGTATCTTCCATTTCCTTGAGCTCGCTCGTGATGTAGCGCTCTCCATTGGCCAAAGTTTGCTTGCGGACATAGTCATCAGGCACCTGTGTCAGGTTGGATTTGGTCACATCGAGGTAGAATCCGAACACTTTGTTATAGCCGACTTTGAGACTGCGGATCCCAGTGCGCTCACGTTCCCGGTTCTCCAGATCGATGATCCACTGTTTGCCATCCCTGGCAGCTGCACGCAGCTGATCCACATGCTCCCGAAACCCATCTTTGATCAACTGGCCTTCCTTGAGGCTCAGCGGGGGTTCGTCATGAATGGCAGCTGTCAGCAAGGCTTCGATGTCGGCCAGGGGATCGAGTTTGTCAGTCCAGGAACGGACCGCCGGGCTGTCGATTTCCCCGAGGTTTGCTGCAAGGCCAGGCAACTTGGCCAGAGACCGGCGCAGCGCAACCAGATCGCGGGCATGGGCCGTTTTAAGCGCGAGTTTGCTGCACAGACGCTCCAAGTCAAACAGACCATGCAAACGCTCCCGGATTTCCTGCCGTGCCAGGTAAGCAGATTTGAAATCAGCCACTGCAGCCTGGCGCGCCTGGATGTCGTGGAGACTCAAGAGCGGCTGCTCGACCCAGCGGCGCAGCAGGCGCGAGCCCATGCTGGTCATGGTCCGGTCGATTGCCCAGAGGAGGCTGCCTTTGCGTTGTTTGTCGCGCAAGGTCTCGGTCAGTTCCAGATTGCGCCGTGCATTGATGTCCAGAGTCATGAAATCAGCAATCTGATACGGTTCGATCCGGGCAATGTGATCAGGTGCCTGATGCTGTGTTTCCTTAAGATAATGGATCAGGACAGCAGATGCTCTGGCCCACAATGCGTGATCATCGGCATCGGGCAGGATTTCCTGCATGAATTCTGGTAGAAATTCATGATCCGGACGACAGGACAACGTGACATTAGAACGAATAACCGATTGAATGTTGGCTGCTGTTTCCGAAAATGCACCGTTGTGGACAATTTCGGCTGGGTTGAGCCGGGCCAGTTCATCAGCCAGTTTGGCTGTGGTTTGGCCGACCACCAGCTGAGTGGTTTCAAAAAGGCCGGTAGACAAGTCGCAAGCTGCCAGACCGTAGTACTGGTTGAGCTGGTAGACTGAGACAATGTAATTGTTGCGTTTTTCATCAAGAGCGGATGGCTCCAGCATGGTTCCAGGCGTAACCACCCGGATCACTTCACGGCGAACGATCCCCTTGGCCAGCGCCGGATCTTCCACTTGTTCGCAGATCGCCACCTTGTAGCCCCGGATCACCAGGCGATTGATGTAGTTTTCTGCTGCATGGTAGGGCACGCCGCACATCGGAGCCCGCTCGCTCTGGCCGCAATCGCGGCCGGTCAAGGCCAGCTCCAGTTCACGGGCTGCGGTCACAGCGTCATCGAAAAATAATTCATAAAAATCACCCAGCCGGAAAAACAGCAGGCAATCCGGCCAGGCTTGTTTCTGGCCGATGTATTGCTGCATCATCGGCGTGATGCGCGTCAAGTCAATGTCAGCATAGGTCAGCCCCACGGCAGCAAGCACTCCCATTGCCCTTCGAGAGAGAAGGTTTTAGCCCGGGTGATCCTCACCTGGGCGATCTGGCCCTCCAGGCGGGTTGTATCAACCGAGCCGTCCGGATGGCATAGCTCGGCTGGAAAGACACCATCATCCGGCAAACGGAAGTTGACCAGACGATTGTGGGCCGTGCGGCCACTCATGACATGCGGGTCATTTTCACTGCGTCCCTCGATCAAGACTTCATGGAGCTCACCTTCCAGAGTCTGGTTGCTTATGAGGCTGTGCTCATTCTGCAAAGCTGTCAAGCGAGAGAAACGGTCGCGCACGGTCTTGTCATCAATCTGGTCCGGGTAATCGGCTGCAGGTGTGCCGGTGCGCCGGCTGTACTGGAACGTGAAGGCCGCGTCAAATCGGACCTGCTCCATGGTTATGAGTGTCTGGGCGAAGTCTTCTTCTGTTTCGCCGGGAAAGCCGACAATCAAGTCGGTTGAAATCGTCAGGCCGGGACGCAGGGATCGCGCGTGTTTGGCAATCGCCACAAAATCGGCCTGGGTGTAATGCCGGTTCATGGCGCGGAGGATCCGGTCACTGCCCGATTGCAGGGGGAGATGGATATGAGGTTCGATCGCCGGATAACGGGCGATCGTGTCCAGCAACTTGGGTGACAAGTCTTTCGGATGCGATGTCATGAAACGGATCCGGTAGATACCCGGGATCTGCGCGGCTTCAGCCAGCAAATCGGAAAAATCCGGCTGACCAGGATCTTTTTTTTGCAAATCGAGGCCATAGGAATTGACGTTCTGGCCCAGAAACATGATTTCCTTGTAGCCATTCGCGACCAGATTCCTGACTTCTGCGAGGATGTCTGGCAACTGGCGGCTGCGTTCGCGGCCCCGGGTGTACGGAACGATGCAATAGGTGCAAAAATTATTGCAGCCATGCATGATCGTGACCAGGGCCCGGTGCTTTCTGGCCCGGTGGATGGGCAGACCTTCGACCAGGGTATCATCTTCCCCGACTTCATAAACGCGGCGCGTATCGGTCAAGCGATGATACAAAAGTTCTGGCAGACGGTAGATATCCTGAGGTCCAAAGACGAGGTCGACAAAAGGATAGCTTTGCCGGATCTTGGCCACGGCCTCGCCCTGCGTCATCAGGCACCCAGCCAGGCCGACGATCAAGTCTGGGCGGTCCCGCCGGATGTTCTTGACAATACCAAGATGACCAAAAAAGCGGTCGTCAGCATTTTCGCGCACACTGCAGGTATTTAAAAGGATCAAGTCTGCTTCTCGAGGTGTGGCAACGGACTGGTAGCCCATTTCATCGAGCAGTCCTGCCATGAGCTCGCTGTCATTTTCATTTTGCTGGCAGCCAAAGGTGATGATGTGGTAGCCCAAGGTCCGGTTCAGGAGCTGGGAGCGTTCCTGGCTGGCCTTCTGAACCCACTGGCTGAACTGGGTTTGCTGCTTGAGTTCTTGTTCGGTGATGGTGCGAATCGACAAAGCTGTATACCTCTTCAGGCCAAATCGGCAATAGTCAGGACGAGTTCACGGGAGTCTGGCCAGCCCAGGCAAGGATCCGTGATGGATTTGCCAAAAACACCGCCGCCAATGGACTGGCTGCCTTCTTCGAGGTAGCTTTCGATCATCAGTCCCTTGACCAGGTTTCTGATTTCCGGCGACAGGCGTCTGCTGTGCAGGACTTCTTTGGCGATGCGGGGCTGTTCTTTGAACCGCTTGTTGGAATTGGAATGATTCGTGTCAATCAGGCAGGCCGGATGATCTAGTTCACGCTGGCTGTACATTTGGGCCAGGATCTGGAGATCTTCGTAATGGTAATTGGGGATCGAGCGGCCAGAATGATCGACAGCACCCCGCAGAATGGCATGGGCCAGGGGATTGCCGCTGGTGCGGACCTGAAATCCCTGATAGGCAAAGACATGTCCGTGCTGGGCGGCGTAAATCCCGTTGAGCATGACGCTCAGGTCACCGCTGGTCGGGTTTTTCATGCCGGCTGGCATGTCGATGCCGCTGACCGTGAGGCGATGCTGCTGGTTTTCGACTGACCGGGCACCGATGGCCACGTATGACAAGAGGTCGGCCAGGTAGGTGTGGTTTTCCGGATAGAGCATTTCATCGGCTGCTGACAGGCCCGTCTGTTCAATCGCATGCAGGTGCAGGCGACGCAAAGCAATCAGGCCGCCAACCATGTCCGGTTCACGCTCCGGGTCGGGCTGATGGGAAATGCCTTTGTAGCCCTCGCCTGTTGTGCGCGGCTTGTTGGTGTAGATGCGCGGCACGAGCAAGAGGCGGTCGGACACTTCCTCCTGGAGCATAGATAACCGGTGGCAGTATTCCAGGACTGGTTCTTCGGAATCTGCCGAACACGGACCGATGATCAAAAGGAATTTGTTTGACTTGCCGGTCAGGATGTCCAAGATCTCCTGGTCCCGTTTGGCCTTGATCGCCAGCACTTTTTCCGTGGCAGGAAATTGGCTGATGATCTCTTCGGAACTTGGAATGCGGGTGATGTATTCAAAACCCATGGGTACGTCTCCTGTTCTATTCATGAAGGTTTAGTGGCAGTAACATCCGGGATGAAATCGTAGACTCGATCCAGCAGATCCTCCCGCTGAATCAGTTTGTTCAACTCTCTGGGGTTTGTATAAGACAAAATCAGGATATCAGCATCGCTGTCATCCTGATCCGGACTTTTTATCTTCAGGAACAACAGGCGAGCGTGGCGCACCGACGCATATCCGCGGCGAATCTTCTCGCGCACCAGGGATAAAAGTCTGGAACTTCCGCCTGACAGGGCCTTGAGGATTTCCCGGTCCGGCAAGGAATGGATCTGCTCAGCTGTCATGATCACGATCGTGTCGATCTGGCTGCGGGAGCATTGCCAGAGATCATGGTCGGTTTCAAACCGGATATAATCCTGGGTGAGGAAGAGATTGACTGGAGTTGGGATCGGAAACGGCAAGCCGCCCAAGTGACGGACTCGGCTGGCACTGGTTGCCCCGATTTCATGGCTTCTCAGAATCATGCGGTGATGATCCTGATGACGGCGGAAATTGATGGCAAACATGGCGACGCCGCTGCCAATGACCAGGATTGCAGCCTCGGCAGGCGTCAAAGAACCTGTCATCGCCAAGAGCAGGCTGCTGATAATCAAGACCAGGATCAGGCCTGTCAAATCCGTTCTCCTTCCTCAATGCTTTGGATCGCACAATTGTATCACAACTTGCTGGCTGCTCCCAGAACCTCTGTGACTGATTCAAAGAAAGTCCAAGGTTCGGATTCTGGCGCTGGCAACTGGAAACAGAGCTGACGTCGGTCCAGGGGGTGCAGGAACGAGACTTGAACGGCTTGCAATGCGATCTGTCCGGGTGTTCCTGCGAGGCACAGGCCCCCGTATTTGGCATCGTTGACAATCGGGCAACCTGCGTGGGACAGCTGGACGCGAATCTGATGATGGCGTCCGGTCATCAGTTCGACTGTAAGCCAGGCCAGTTCTTGTCCTCGCCAGTCGGTTTTTCCGGCAACCTGATAGGATAAGCGAGCCGTTTTCTTGTCTGGGACAGGATCATCGGCGGCAACGACCCTGCTGATATTTTGGCCCGGCAGTTTGACCAGATCGTTCACCAGCTGACCGTTCTGTTGCATAGGAATCGGGCTGACAATAGTCCGGTAGACTTTCCGGAATTCACCCCGGGCCATCTGGCGAGTCAATACGGTCTGTGCTGCAGCTGATTTGGCCAACACGACCAGTCCGGCGACCGGCCGGTCCAGGCGGTGAACGAGGAATATTTTGTCACCGGACCGGCTTTTCCGGAGCTGGTCTAGCAGATTATCCGAGCCGGCTTTGTCAGGCTGCACGGCCAGTCCGGCAGGCTTGGCTACAACCAGGATGGCTTCATCTTCATAAACCACGGTCACAGACAGCCCAGAGGATGACGCTAGGCTCGAACGGGTCTTTGGTCGTGGCTGCTCCCAGAAACTGGCATCGAAGGAGAGTGAATCTGGCATCGGTCGCTCCTCAGGCGAGCAAATAGCGCTGCAAAGCCCGGCTTCTGACCTGCGCTCCGGGCAAAAGCTGTTCCAGATGATGATGAAACCGTGGGCTATGATCAAAATGGATCAGATGGCAAAGCTCATGGACAACAATGTATTCGAGCAATTCATCCGGCAAAAGTCCCGCACAGAGATTGATCGAAATGACACCGTTTTTGCTGCAGCTGCCCCAGCGTCTCTTCTGGCGCCGGATCATCAGCCTGCCTGGCACCAGATCGGGAAATCTCTGGAGGATCATGAGAGCCTTTTGCCTGGTCTGGTGGCGCAGCAAAGTCATCTGCTTGGGTTCTGAAGGAACTTTGACAGGGATGAGGTGGCTGTTTTCAGTCATTTTACGCCGGATCCAGGGTTCTTTTTCCTGGACAAAGCGCTTGATGTCAGCCAGTGGCATTTTCAGGCCACAGCGCACTTCCAGCTGATTGTCCGGATGCAGCACCAGGGCCATGGTTTTGCGCCGGCTGCGAATGACCGTATAGGGAATGCTGGGGTTGGGGCTATGTTCAGGCTTGGCCATAACCCTGGTCGAGGCACCGCTGGGCGCGTTCGGCGGCTTTGCCACCCAGTTTGATTTGATCGGCCAGAAAATCGGGGTGCTCAGACAAGAACCTGACCATGTACTGGTGTGGATCTTGCATGAAACGATTGACCTGATCGGTCTGGGCCTGGGTCAGAAGTCCCGCTGAGGTGGCCTGTTCGAACAAATCCAGATCTATTTTGGCCAGGGCGGTCAATTCAACGCCTGCCTGCTGCAAGATTTCCCGGCCACCCTGGTCACGGTCGACCACAACGGCTGTATCGGAGATAGATCCGCCCAGACGTGCGACAGTGGGCAACCAGGTCCGGGTATAGCTGGAGGCCTCGGTCACCAGGTCGGCGATGTGGAGGAATTTCTGGCCCCTCAAATCATGATCTGCCAATTGGCGCACGGTTTGGAAGTTCAGGTCGCTCCAGTAAGCTTTGCCATCTTTGAGGATGGCAACGTGGGGTTTGCCGGTCAGCGCGGCCACCGGAATCGAAAAGAAATAATCCCGTCTTTCGCCGCCAGATACCACATCAAAATCGAGACCGGAAACTGCATCGACGAGCTGGTCGATGACAGCTTTGAATACAGGTTGTTGCTGATAATGTTCCAGGATCACTGCGGCGAGCATTCCGGGCAATTCGAGGGGTGTTTGCACAGCTTGCTCGATCAGGGCTAAAAGCTGGCTGGCCTGGGCTTCACTGCCATACAGGAAATGGGTGTTGATGTAGTACGGCCCCAGGGTACCAGACGTGTACCAGAACGGCTGGTCAGCCGGACTGACCCGGATGGCCATGGTGTCAAACAAGGCTTTGACGATGGTTTGATCTTGCTCCATGGAATGGTTCCTCCACAAAAATCCTGATGAACACCAGTATACGCTACCAGGGTTGCATCAGGCCGGTGTATTCGCTTAATCGAGACATATTTTCCGATTGCGCGATTAAATTCATTTGAGTAACGACATCCTGACAGGCTGTCGGCCTTATGAGATTGGCAGTCCCAACCTGGATCGCTGAGGCTCCGGCGAGCATGAATTCGATCGCATCTTCGCCATTCATGATGCCGCCCATGCCAATGATCGGGATCCGGACGGCCCGGTATACGTCCCAGACCATGCGCAGGGCAACCGGTTTGACCGCGGGGCCGGACAATCCCCCTGTATTGTTGCGCAACACCGGACGGCGCGACTTGCGGTCAATCGCAAGCCCCAGCAAGGTGTTGATCAGGCTCACCGCATCGGCACCAGCGGCTTCTGCAGCCAAGGCCATATCAGCTATGCTGGTGACATTGGGCGTCAGTTTGACCCAGAGTGGTTTAGTGGTTTGGGCCCGGACTGCGCGAACAACTTCCTCGATCATGGGCGCAGAGCTGCCGAATGCCATGCAGCCTTTGCTGACATTGGGACAGGACAGGTTCAATTCGATCCCGTCTACATCAGTGGCGTCAAGCTGCTCGGCCATGGCAACATTTTCTTCCAGCGAATGTCCGGCGATGTTGGCAATGATCGTGGTTCCGAGGCTTTTCATAAAAGGCAGCTCGGTTGCAAGGAAAGCTTGGAGCCCGGGGTTTTGCAAACCGACACTGTTTAACAGGCCGCCCGAGGTCTCGGCCACCCGGGGTGGATCGTTGCCAAGGCGAGGGTTCAGGGTCAAGCCTTTTGAGCTGATCGCCCCCAATTGCGACAGATCATTCCACTGTTGCATTTCCCGTCCAAAACCGAATGTGCCGGATGCTGCGACGACAGGATTTTTCAGAGTCAAAGACCCGATCTGGACAGCCAGGTTCACCATACGACAGCCTCCGCCGGGAAAACAGGTCCTTCGACGCAGCAGCGCTGATGGCTGATTTCCCCTGTTCCCTGTTCCTTGATTTTGCAGACACAGACGAGGCAGTTACCGATGCCACAACCCATGCGTTCCTCGAGGGAAACTTGGCAGGGCAAGCCAGCCTGGGCGGCACGTTCAGCCACCGCCTGCATCATGATTTTCGGACCACAGGTCAAGACAACCGTTCCTGCCAACGGATCGAGGTCCGCCAGGACCTTGTCCAGAGCCAAAGCCGCGTGCCCATCAACATCCATGCCGCCATTGTCTGAAGCAAACACAGCTTTGCCGGCAACGCGGCGAAATTCATCGACCAGAATGGCATCTTTCACACTGCGAAAGCCACAGACCGCCACGGTTTCCACGCCGGCTGCCAGGCAATGCTCCTGGACAAAATACAGTGGGAAGACGCCTGTGCCACCGCCGACCGTAATGACCCTTCTGACACCAGCCAAATCAAAGCCATGGCCCAGGGGGCCCAGCACGGAGACTACGGTCCCTGGTTTCAAGTCTTTGAACTCCAAAGTCCCCTTCCCTTTGACCTGGATGCCGATTTGGAAAGTTCCGGCGGTCCGGTCGACCGCCATGATGCCCAAGGGCCGGCGTAGGAATTGCTGGCAGGACACATTGACAAACTGGCCCGGCTGGGCAGACCTGCTGATAGCCTCGCCCTGTAAAGTCAGGATGAAAAACTGGTCGTTTAGAGGCTTGTTTTCGAGGATGGTGCAATCCCATTCAATCTGCTGCATTCAGGTATCCCCTTATTTTTTCAGCATGTCGTTTTGCATCGGCATTTCGTTCAAGGGCAGGGTGTTTTCCCTGGTTGCAGCGACAATGTCGGCAAAAACCTGGATTTCATAGGGTTTGAGGTCAGACGGCTTCAGCTCGCGCTCAAGGCACTCCACAACAGCCACCAGGGTATCTAGCGATGTGATGGTGGCAATGCCGTGCTCAATCGCATGGCGGCGCAGCCGGAACCCTTCGCGGTCATCATTGGAGGTCGAGTTCTCTGTGTTGATCAGCATCTTGACAGTACCCTGGTCGATCATGTCGACGGTGGAAGGATGACCTTCGAGGGCTCTGCGCGAAATGCTGCAGGGGATGCCGTATTTGTTGAGGTAATTGGCGGTTCCACCCGTACCGTACAGTTCATAGCCCAGGTTGTTGAGCCGGCTGGCCAGCGGCACCAGATCCGGTTTGTCACTGTCCCTGACCGTCATCAGGATGCCGGCACCTTTGGGCGGGAATTTGAAATTAGAGGCGAGGATGGCCTTGTACATGGCTTCGCTGTAAGTCGTAGACAAACCGAGGACTTCGCCGGTGCTCTTCATTTCCGGGCCGAGGCTGGTGTCGACGTCGTGCAATTTTTCAAAGGAGAAAACCGGCGCCTTGATGGCATAGACCGCAGGATAGCGGGCAAAAAGACCGGTGCCGTATTCAAAGTCAGCCAGACGAGCACCCATCATGACGCGAGTGGCCAGATCGACAATCGGGATTCCGGTGACTTTGCTGATGTAAGGCACGGTCCGCGACGACCGGGGATTGACCTCGATGACGTAGATCTCATCGTTGTACAAGATGAACTGGATGTTGATCAGGCCGATAACCTTGAGAGCCCGGGCCAGTTTCCTTGTATGGTCGATCAGGATGTCACGGATCCGCTCCGATATGTAGGCCGGGAAGATCGAAATGGAGTCGCCCGAATGGACACCTGCGCGTTCGAGGTGCTCCATGATGCCCGGAATCAGAATGTCTTCGCCGTCTGAAACCGCATCGACTTCGAGCTCGACTCCCATCAGGTATTTGTCGACCAGGATCGGATTTTCCTGTTCAACCAGATTGATGATCCGCATGTATTCGACCATATCGGGATCGTTGTGGACAATGGCCATGCCCTGGCCACCGAGGACATAGGAGGGGCGGACCAGGACGGGATAGCCGAGGTCGGCAGCTGCAGCGAGAGCTTCGTCAGCGGTGCGGACCGTGGTGCCGTTGGGCCGCTTGATTTCACAGGACTCGAGGATGGCGTCAAAGCGCTGGCGGTCTTCGGCTGCATCGACTCCATCCGCTGAGGTGCCAAATATGGGCAGGCCCATTTCGGTCACAGCCTTGATCAGCTTGATGGCCGTCTGGCCACCAAACTGGCAAATCGCACCGTCTGGTTTTTCATTTTCAATGATCGCACGCACATCATCCGGTGTCAGCGGTTCGAAATAGAGCCGGTCGGAGGTGTCGAAATCGGTTGAGACGGTCTCTGGATTGTTGTTGGCAATGATCGCTTCATAACCGAGTTCGCGCAGGGCCCAGACCGAATGGACCGAGCAATAGTCGAACTCGATGCCCTGGCCGATCCGGATCGGGCCTGAACCGAGGACAAGGATTTTTTTGCGTTCGGTGCGGATTGCCTCGTTTTTCATGTCAAACGTCGAGTAGAAATACGGGGTGACGGCGTCATATTCACCCGCACAGGTATCAACCATTTTATAGGTATGGATCAGGCCGAGTTCCTTGCGGCGCTGGCGGATACTTTCCGCGGGAATCCCGCTGAGCTTGGCAATCCAGGAATCGGTGAAGGCCATGCGAACCGCTTGGGTCAGCAAAGCATCGTCAATCGTTTTCATTGTGCTGATGGCTGCTTCGACTGCTACCAGGCTGCTGAGCTTTTTCAGGAAGAATTTGTCGATCCAGGTCCGTTCATAGATCTCATCGATTGAAAATCCGCGCCGGATACCTTCTGCGACGGCAAACAAACGCATGTCATCGGCCTGGATCATGCGCGGCCAGAGATCATGGTCGGACAGATCCATCATCAGGGGCACCCGCATGCCGTAAAGGCCCAATTCGAGCGATCGGACGGCTTTCATCAGGGACGCCTCAAAGGTGTTGGCGATGGCCATGACCTCACCCGTGGCCTTCATCTGGGTGCCCAGGGTCCGGCGGGCTTTGACAAATTTGTCAAACGGCCACTTCGGGATCTTGGTGACGATGTAGTCAACTGCCGGTTCAAAGCTGGCCTTGGTCGTGCCTGTCACTTCATTCGGGATCTCGTCGAGTGCATAACCGACTGCAATGCGTGAGGCGACCTTGGCGATCGGGTATCCGGTGGCCTTGGAAGCCAGGGCCGAGCTGCGCGAGAGGCGGGGATTGACTTCGATGACGGCATAGTCGACCTGGGTCGGGTGCTGGGCGAACTGGACATTACAGCCACCGACGATTCCCAGTTCGGTGACGATTTTCAAAGCTGCGGTGCGCAGTTTCTGGTATTCAAGATCGGTCAAAGTCTGGGCAGGTGCCACGACGATCGAGTCGCCGGTATGGACACCGACCGGATCGAAGTTCTCCATGCTGCAGATGGTGATTGCATTGCCCTTGGCGTCACGCACAGCTTCGAACTCGATTTCCTTCCAGCCAGCGATGCTGCGTTCGATCAGGACCTGGTGCACTCGGCTGGCGTTGAGACCAGAAACAGCAAACTGGCGCAGCATTTTTTCGTCGGCGGCGATGCCACCACCGGTACCACCCAGCGTGAAAGCAGGACGGACGATCACTGGATAGCCAACTTCCTCAGCCAGGCGCAGGCATTCCTCGAGGTTGTTCGCTGTCCCCGAAGGGATGCATGGTTCGTTGATCCGCAGCATGGCAGCGCGGAATTCCTCTCGGTCTTCGCCCATGCGGATGCCAGCTGCCGGCGTACCCAGCATGGCAATATTGTGTTGGTCCAAAAACCCGGACTCAGACAGCTCCATGGCAAAATTCAAACCGGTCTGACCCCCGAGAGTGGCCAGCAGTCCATCGACTTTTTCTTCCAGCATGATCCGCTGGATGACATCGATCTGCAGGGGTTCGAGGTAAACCTTGTCTGCCATATTGGTATCGGTCATGATCGTCGCCGGATTGCTGTTGACCAGAACGACTTCATATCCTTCTGCTTTCAGGGCGCGGCAAGCTTGTGTGCCAGCATAGTCGAACTCAGCAGCCTGGCCGATGACAATCGGACCCGAGCCGATGACCATGATTTTATGAATGTCCGTGCGTTTGGGCATGTTGATCTCCTTTCAGGAAAAGAGCCAGAATCTGTATAATTATACGTTCCTATTTATAATTATTCAATCGCCCGTCCGGCCCTCTTCAAAGCGTCGCGCAAATCGTCGCGCATGGCGATGGCTTCCAGTCGCGTAGCTGTCGCAAAGTCATCCGCCGGAAGACCCTGCTTTTTATAGGCCAGCATCAGGCTGCGCGAAGCATTGACAATGGCGCCCTGGCCATCCGGCCCAAAACTGGCGACAGCGTCATCGGCTGTAGCCCCCTGGGCGCCATAGCCGGGCACCAGGATCAGATTGTGCGGCATGATCTGACGCAATTTTTCGGCCTGGCGCGGCCAAGTCGCACCGACAACAGCGCCGACGGATGAATAACCGGACTGTCCGATCAGATCCTGGCCCCACTGTGCCACTTTTTCAGCCATCGCTTCATAGACGGTCCGGCCATCGTTCAGGACCAGATCCTGGAGATCACCGGCTGAGGGGTTTGAGGTCCGGACCAGGATATAAGCACCTTGGCCACCCTTCAGGCACTGGTCAAGGAAGGGCTTGATGCCGTCGATCCCGAGATAGCCATTCAAAGTGATGCAATCCGCGCCGATAAAAGACTGGCTGGCAGATTCGCCCAGGCTGGTCTGGTCCAGGATGGCACGGGAATAGGCCTCCGCGGTACTGCCGATGTCGTTGCGTTTGGCGTCCGCTATGACCAGAAGGCCTTTCGACTGGGCGTACGTGATGGTTTTCTGCAGCGCGGCAAGACCCGGAACGCCGTACTGTTCATAATAGGCAAACTGTGGTTTGACCGCCGGAATCAGATCGACCACCGCATCAATCAGCTGCTGGTTGAACCAGTACAAAGCCAATCCAGCTGCCTCAGCCGGGTCTGCAGCTTCCAGAGACGCCTGGCGCCGAATCGACGCTGGGACATAGTCCAGCATCGGGTCAAGACCCATGACAGTCGGATTGCCCGTCTCCTTGATTTTGTTCGTCAACTTGTCAGCAAAATTCACCATGGGAAAACCACCTTTCCATCACACAAAGTCATCTTGACTTGTCCGCGCAACATCCAGCCATGGTACGGTGTGTTCCGGGCTTTGCTGGCCGAGGCGTTCTTGTCGAACATGAAGGGTTTCTGAAGATCGACCAGGGCGATATCGGCCGGATAGCCCGGCTCGAGACGGCCCATCTTCTGGTTCAGGAGCTCTGCGGGCCGGGTTGACATTTTCGCCACCAGCTCTGGCAGGGTCAGATGGCCAGGCAGGACAAGATAGGTGTAGCCGAGGGCGAAAGAAGACTCAAATCCGATGATGCCATTGTTGGCCAGACCAAATTCGATTTGTTTTTCATCAGCGTGATGCGGCGCATGGTCGGTGCCAATCATGTCGATCGTGCCATCCTTGAGCCCGGCAATGATGGCAGCGACGTCTTTTTGCGTACGCAAGGGCGGATTCATCTTGGCACTGGTGTTGAAATCGCGGCAGGCTTCCTCGGTCAGCGTGAAATAGTGCGGGCAGGTCTCGCAGGTCACCTTCACGCCGCGGGCCTTGGCCTGGCGGACGAGTTCGATCGAGCCGGCTGTACTCAGATGAGCCAGATGGACCGGCAGGCCGACATATTCAGCGATCAGAATGTCACGGGCGACCATGATTTCCTCAGCAATGGTCGGGATGCCTCTCAGGCCAAGCTCGAGGCTGACCAGTCCTTCATTCATGTGTCCACCATCGGCCAGCGACGGTTCTTCACAATGGGAAATCACGGTCAGATTGAACTGGGCGGCATACTGGATGGCCTTTTTCATCAAGTCGGCGGTCAGGACCGGCTTGCCATCGTCCGAAATGGCAACGATCCCGGCCTCAGCCATCAGGCCGATTTCAGCCAGTTCCTTGCCATCCTGGTTCTTGCTCACCGCGCCGACGGGCAGGACTTTGCAGGCGCCTTCACGCTCGGCTTTGTCCTTGATGTAGCGCACGATCGCCGGATTGTCCGTGACCGGTTTGGTATTGGGCATGCAGGCCACGGCCGTGATTCCGCCCCGGACAGCCGCCCGGGTGCCGCTTACGATGTCTTCGCGGTATTCAAAACCAGGATCGCGCAGATGGGTATGCGGATCTACCAGCCCTGGCAGCACAGCCAGTCCTGTCGCATCAATGACTTGATCTGGTTCGCCGCTCAGAGCCTTGACGATGACGCCATTTTCGATCAGGATGTCTTGTTCAATTTCCGTGAGGCCGACCGGATCTACAACCCGGCCGCCAGCAATCTTGATTCTCATCAACCATTCCTCCTTGCTGATAGCAGGTACAGGATCGCCATGCGCACGGCGACGCCATTGGTCACTTGTTCATTGATCACAGACTGCGAGCCATCATACACGCTGGAAGGCATTTCCACGCCGTGGTTGCACGGTCCGGGATGCATCAGGATCGCATCCGGCTTGGCCAGTTTCAAAGTCTTGTCATCAATGGCAAAGAAACGGGCATATTCCCGGATCGAGGGGTACAGGGCTTTTTGCTGGCGTTCCAGCTGGACTCGCAGGCCCATGACGACATCGGCGCCCCGGACGGCATCCTGCACTGTCGGGCAGACGATCGCCGGTGTTTTGTCGAGATCCTTGGGCAGCATGGTGCTGGGAGCAGCCATGCGGACCTTGGCACCCATTTTCTCGAGCGCCCACAGATTGCTCCGGGCGACGCGGCTGTGCAGCAAGTCGCCGACAATCGCCACTTCGAGCCCCTGGAGGCTGCCCTTGTGCTGGCGCATGGTGAACAGGTCCAGAAGGGCCTGGGTCGGATGTTCGTTCATGCCGTCCCCGGCATTGACGACGGAGGCTTTGATCAGCGGGGCAATCATGTGCGGTGCTCCGGACTGGCTGTGGCGCATGATCAGGATGTCCGTGGCCATGACGTCGATCGTGCGGGCGGTGTCAATGAGCGATTCACCTTTGTTGATGCTGCTGCCCGATGAAGAGATATTGGCCGAGGACGCCCCCATGAACTTGGATGCCATTTCAAAAGATAAACGGGTCCGGGTGCTGTTTTCGTAAAAAAGCGTTACGACAGATTTGCCTTGCAAATGAGCCGTTTTCTTGCTGCTGGCTGACAGGACATGTTTCATGGCTTCGGCAGTGTCCAGGATCAGGTTGATCTCTTCGGCTGACAGCTCTTTGATGCCGAGCAAATCTTTGGATCGCAATTGCATCCGTTCATTCCCCCTTAATCTTGTCGTCCAGGACGACCAAATCTTCGCCATCGATTTCGGCGACGTGGACATGGACGACTTCCGAACTCGATGTCGGCACGTTTTTGCCGACATAGTCGGCCCGGATCGGCAATTCGCGATGGCCGCGGTCAATCAGGATGGCCAGCTGGATGCTCTGTGGCCGGTCGACATCAAACAAGGCTTCGATCGCCGCCCGTGTGGTCCGCCCCGTGAACAGGACGTCATCGACCAAGACCAGTTTCTTGTCATGAATCGCAAAAGGCATCGAGGTCCCTTTGATGACCGGATGTTCCGAGAGCATGCTCAAGTCATCGCGATAAAACGTGATGTCCAGGATGCCGACCGGGACTTTCTGGCCTTCGATCTGCTCGATCTTGCGGGCGATTCGTTCGGCCAACGGTACACCGCGGCGCTGGATGCCAATCAGGCAGATGTCCTGAAGGCCTTTGTTGCGTTCGAGAATTTCATGGGCGATCCGGGTCAGGGCCCGGTCGATTGCAGCGCTGTCCATCAGGACTGCTTTGTAAGCCATGGGTTCTCCTTGCTGGACTTTTTGAAGTCCGGTCAAACTGATGGCATAAAAATAGCCATCTGTCGCTGCAAGACAGGTGGCTGCAAAAATCGTATCCCAATGGCCCGGAAGTGGACACCAAGATGTCATGGGAAGACTGTTGTTAACCTTTGAAGTCTCACAGGACTGCGTTAAAGGTAGAAGTTTGTTAGAGAATACCTGAAAGACGCCAAGAAAGCAAGTCCTGGTCGATTGACAGGACAGAAGAAGCTTGTTAAGATTGACCAGGTAGTTCAAAAACGCCCGGGGATGTGGCGGAACTGGCAGACGCAGCAGACTCAAAATCTGCCGATTGAGAGATCGTAAGGGTTCGATTCCCTTCATCCCCACCAGAAAAGATCTTGGAATCACATTGGGGATTCCAAGATCTTTTTTTAAAAAAATTTCATGCTTGACAATGCCCTCTCACTTTCACTATAATCTCCCTTGTTGCTGAGGCAAGGTGCCGCGCAAGGCAAATGGGCCATTAGCTCAGTTGGTCAGAGCAGCCGGCTCATAACCGGTCGGTCCGGGGTTCAAGTCCCTGATGGCCCACCACCTCGCATAAAAACTTCTCATGGGGGAATTCCCGAGCGGCCAAAGGGGGCAGACTGTAAATCTGTTGTCACCGACTTCGGTGGTTCGAATCCACCTTCCCCCACCAAAAAAGAGAACCATCCAGCCGGATGGTTCTTTTTTCGTTCAAAATATCCTGAGTGTGTCACATCCAAATCGCCTCAATCCAATCCATTGACCAGATTCTTGAAAAGATTGCCCCGTTCTTCAAAATGGCGGAACTTGTCAAAGCTGGTACCCGCCGGTGAAAGAACGACAATTTCCCCTGGCTCAGCCAGCGACCGGGCCAAGACCACCGCTTCTTCATAGGAATCAACCGGCTGAATGACCAGGCTTTTCGGATCGACTTTGGCCATCGGAGCTTCCAGCATCAGGCTTCGCAAGATCAGATCGGAATTATCCCCACACAGGATGATCTTGCCGGATACTTTGGCAATCGCTTCACCCAGACCGGAATAATCGCATTTCTTGTCCTTGCCACCGGTGATCAGGACTACTCTTTCCTTGCGGTCCAAGAGGGCCTGCAGGGCGGCTTTGGTACGGGTCGGACTGGTATCGATCGAGCTATTGTAATAACGGACGCCTGAGAGCTCACGCACGAGCTCGAGACGGTGCTCGACGCCACCAAACCGGGTTGCCACAGCAGCGACGTGTTCTGGCTGGACATAGCCCCAAGTGGCAGCAGTGGCAGCCAGGTAATTCTCGATATTGTGCTTGCCGGGGATGACAATGTCTTTGGTTGCGACAACGGGTCTGTCAATGCCCTCACTCCTGATGCAGATCGTGCCGTCGACGACAACCACGCCCGCCGCCAGACCGGGGTTTTTCCGGGCAAACAGGACGGTTTCACCTCTGGATTCGGGAATCATCGACCGGGTGACATAATTCTCACTGTTCAAGACCAGCCGGCCCATGAAGGACTGGTACAGGTAGATGTTTTTCTTGGCATCGATGTACTCCTGATAATCCTTATGGACATCAAGATGATTGGGGGTGACATTGGTGACAACTGCGACATCCGGGCTTTGCCGCATGCTCGATAGCTGGAAACTCGACAATTCCAGCACGACCATGTCCGTCGGCAGGACCTGGTCGATCCGGTCGAGCAAAGGTGTCCCGATATTGCCGCCCAGATGGACAGTGTATCCGGCTTCTTTCAAAATCAGGCTGATCAGGGTTGTGGTGGTCGTCTTGCCATCTGAACCGGTGATCGCAAAGATCCGGGCGGGACAGAGTGCCATGAAGACTTCCATTTCCGAGGTGATGATGGCTCCGCGTTCGCGTTCGGCGATCAGCTCGGGCACATCCGGTCGCATCTTGGGCGTGCGGAACACCAAGTCAAAGCCTTTCAGCCGGTCGAGGTAATCGGGACCGACGGACCAGTCCAGCTCGATGCCCTCGGCAGCAAAATCAGCTCGTGTCCGACTCAGGACCGGATCATCTTCCGTCAGCATGTCAAAAGCGGTGACACGGGCGCCTAGCGCATGGATGTAACGGATCAGAGGGCGGTTGCTGATGCCAACCCCGAGGACGGCAACGCGCTTGCCAAGGATCATTTTTTTGAATTGTTCCAGTTTTCGATTCATTTTTTGCCCTCCAAAAATAAGTGCTCTAAAATTATAAATCAGGTCTTGCAATTTGACCATCGGCAGGTTATTATAATCAACGTCCCGCGGAGATGGCGGAATTGGCAGACGCGCTAGTTTCAGGTACTAGTGATCGAGAGGTCATGCAGGTTCAAGTCCTGTTCTCCGCACCATCAAGAACTGCATCGTTTCGTGTATCAGCACATACGATGCAGTTTTTGTTTTTCCCAGGGTTTGGTCGAGTCACAATCCAGGTTTCGTGAAAGGGGGGCTGTAGCGATGCCACAGGAATCTCAATCTTCTCAGCAGCCTCCTGATCTTCCGGTTTTGCCGGTTGCCATCCGGACCCTGGCCGAAGCTGTCCATCGCCAGGGCGGGCTCGGTGGGCCTTCTTATGCCTCCGTCAGTGGTGCGGAAGGCACCCGCTTGCACCAGAAACTGGTCCGCCATTATGTCGAACGACTGGGCAAAGACGCGGTCCAGTCTGAATACCGTCTCAATGGCGAGGCGATCTGCCAATCTGTTCTGCTGCGAGTCAGCGGCCGCTGCGACTTGGTTGTTCAGGAGGGCAGCGAGACCATCCTGATCGAAGCTAAAAGTTTTGCCGGTTCAGCCCGCTTCTTGCCAGAACAGGGAGACCTGGTCCATTGGGCTCAAGTCATGCTGTATGCCCATCTTTTCCTGCAAGCGACCAAGCAAGACCAAGTCACCATCGGCCTGTGCTATGTCAGCCAGGAAACGTTCGAACTCATCGAACATCGCCGCACCGAAACCAGGCAAAACCTGCACGATTTTTTCCAGGAGACCGCCGAGCACTTTGCCAGCCTGGCCAGCCAGATTTTATCCGGACACAAGCTGCGTGATGAAAGTGCCAAAACCGTCCCCTTCCCATTTGCAGCTCTGAGACCGGGCCAGAAACGCCTGATGCAGGAAGTCATTGGTATCACGCGGCAAAAAGGCGTGCTCTTTGCCCAGGCACCAACTGGCACTGGCAAGACCTTGTCGGTCCTGTTCCCTGCCGTTCGTCTGCTGGCACATCATCAAATCGACCGGGTCTTCTACCTCACTGCCATGTCTTCGACGCGCAAAGTGGCTGAGCAAGCCCTTCACGATTTGCGAGCCCAGGGTCTGTTCCTGCGCAGCCTGACCCTCAAGGCCAAAGAGAAAAGCTGTCTGGCTCCAGACTTGTTCTGCAATGTCCGCCTGTGCCCCTATGCCCTGGCTTATTACAAGAATCTGCCTGCCGCCCTGTCCGATTTGCTGAAAACAGGCGGGCATTGTCATCCAGATCAAATCAGGGCCATCGCCCAGGCCCATAGGGTCTGCCCTTTTGAACTATCGCTCGATTTTGCTCTCTATTGCGACATCATCATCGCCGACTATAATTACGTCTTTGACCCGAGGATCCAGCTGGACCGCTTTTTCAACAACTCCGACCAAACGCATCTGGTTCTGGTCGATGAAGCCCACAATCTGCCCGACCGGTCGCGGGAAATGTATCGTGCCGATTTTGACTTTTCCCTCGTCCAGGAGGCCTTGTCCATCCTCAAAGACCAGCATCCCTATCTGACCCAGGCGCTCAAGCGGCTGGACCAGTACCGGGAACGCCTGTCCGGGGAGATCTCACCCACTCCAGCCGAAGGCCAGGTGGAGATGCATTCTGGCCAGACTGGGTTTGCAGTTGTGGAGCCGGACCAGAACGGGCGCCTGATGCAAAGTGACCAGTTCCTGGCCATGACCCATAAGCCTCTGCACCTGCAAAAACTCCTCGGCCGGATCATCCACTTTTCCCGCCAGTATCTGGATGACCATGCTGATGACCCCGAATCCAAAAAGATCCTGGACCTCTTTTTAGCCGCGCATTTTTTCAACAAAGTGGCTGAACTCTACTATGGCCAAGCTTACATCACGACAGCGTTCCAGGAAAACAAGGCCACCAAAGTCCGCCTGATGTGCCTCGATGCCTCTACGTTCCTGACTGACATCTACCGGGATCGCCACCCGGTCGTCTTTTTCTCAGCCACACTGAACCCGCTTGATTACTATGTCGGTTTGCTGGATAGCGATGCCAGCAGCCGGCAACCAGAAAAGCTCAGCCTGCCCTCCCCTTTTCCACCGGAGAATTTTCTTGTCCTTTTGGACACGCGCTATTCGACCCGTTACCAGGACCGTACGTCAACCATCGTCCCGATTGTCGAGGAGATCCTGGCTGCCGCTCGCACGCGGATCGGCAATTACCTGGTTTTCCTGCCCTCCTACGCCTACCTGGCCAAGGTGCGCCAGATCCTCAAGATGCAGAAAGACCGCACCGACCTGGATTTCATCGTCCAGGTCCCCAGTATGGACGAGGCCCAAAAACAGGCCTTTCTCAACCGGTTCGAGCGTTTCGGCAGCAAGACGCTGATCGGTCTGGCTGTTCTGGGCAGCTTGTTTAACGAAGGCATCGACTTGACCGGCGAGCGGCTCAGCGGTGTCATGATTGTAGGCGTTGGTCTACCCCAGCTGAGTCCGGAACGCGAGATCATGAGCCAGTATTTTGCCAGCCGTCTGGGGCGCGGTTTTGAATATGCCTACCAGTACCCTGGCTTTAACAAAGTCCAGCAGGCCGCCGGCCGGGTTATCCGCTCTGAAACCGACACAGGATTTGTGCTCTTGATCGATGACCGTTATAAAAAGCCGGAATACCAGGCCCTGTTTCCACAGGAATGGCAGCCATGCGAGATCGAAGATACAACTGGTCTGGTGGCAATGCTCAGGGATTTCTGGTCCAGTCACAAGTCCTGAAGCAACGAGAGGCGCTGATACTTCTTTTCCATGATGACAGTCAAATAACGTTCGGAAAATGTCCGGACCTCATTTTTGACAGCATCCGACACACTGAATGCGAACAGCCGACCGGCCGGACTCTGGAGGATATGATGGAGACAGGCCAGCGCTGGCGCTGAAAGGTGCTGGACATCCTGGGCTTGAGCCGGCCTGAAATCTTCAGGGCAGAGCAGCCCATGGGCCTGGAAATCAAACCAGCCTGACGGAAGTTGTTTTGTGCCACAGACCTGGCAGGCGGTGAGCGCAGGGGTGAATCCCGAAACAGCCAACGCCTTGAGTTGCGCCACATGGGTTGCCAGGAGTGGATCAGGCTGGCTCAGGATGGCATGGCACGAATAAGCCCAGAGGACGTACATCCGGTCATCCGAGAGATCATCGCGCACGAGATCATGGAAAACTTCAGCCAGATGGGCTGCACAAACCAGCCGGTCCAGATCTTCGCGCAGGCGCAAGAAGGGCTCGACCAGTTCGGCGGAATCGATGGTGGTGCGGCCCTTGTAATTGAACAGGGTGAAATCGCTCAAGGCAAAGATCTGGGTTGCAGCCAGCAACGGGCTTTTCATGCGCCTGGATCCGCGGGCCAGGGCGGTCACCAGGCCTTTCTGGGCCGTGAGGATTTCGATCAGCCGGTCCGCTTCACCCAGGGCGACTTCTCTCAGGACAAAACCGCGGACGTGCTCGTGAGACATCGGTGCTCAGGAATGGTAGCCCAGGTCATTGAGAATGTTCTGGCGATTGCGCCAGTCTTCCCTGACTCTGACAAACAGATCGAGGTAGCAAGGGCAATCGAGCATGGCTTCGATTTCCTTGCGGGCATCGGTTCCAATCGCCGTCAGCATGCTGCCACGCTTGCCAATGATGATGCCTTTGTGGGTGTCCCGCTCACACAGGATGGTCGCCTCGATGGTGACCCGGACCCGTTCGCCAGCATCATCCAAGTCTTCCTTGAATGATTCGATCGACACGGCGGTGCCGTGGGGAATTTCTTCATGGGTTTTCTTGAGGATCTGCTCCCGGATCAGTTCGGCCGCAATCATGCGTTCCGTCTGGTCGGTCAGGCTGTCTTCTGGAAAATAGCGTGGGCCAGGCTGCAAATGTTTCTTGATCTCCTCGACCAATACCTGAGTGCCATCGCCGGTTTTGGCACTGACCGGGATGATCGCGGCAAAATCGAAAGCCTGGCTGAAAGCTGCAATCAAGGGCAGCAGGGCTTCCTTTTCATTGACATCCACTTTATTGATGACCAGGATGACTGGTTTCACACTGCCTTTGAGCTGGTCGAGCACTTTTTTCTCCAAATCCAGGACCCGGGGTGAAAAACCAGCCTCGATCAGAAGCAGTACAACATCTGACTCCTGAAGAGCCATACGGGCGGAATCCGTCATGTAGCGTCCCAACTTGCTTTTGGGCTGGTGCAGTCCGGGCGTATCGACGAAGACAATCTGGGTATCCGGCTGGTCGAGGATGGCCCGGATGACCGAACGAGTCGTCTGCGGTTTGGGCGACGTGATGGCCAGTCGCTGGCCAGCCAGCTGATTGAGCAACGTCGATTTGCCGACATTGGGCCTGCCGACGAGAGAAACAAATCCGGAACGGAATTCGGGTGATGATGTCATATCAGATCTCCTTGTGTTTCATGATGGGATGGGCCCCGGTTCAAGCCCAGTTTCAGCAGGACCGCCCGCTGCCGGTGCAACATGGCCTTTTCCCGCTCCGGTGTGTCATGGTCATAGCCGAGCAGGTGGAGACAACCATGGATCGCCAGAAAGGCAATCTCGCGCTCGAACCGGTGCCCCAGCTCATGTGCCTGCTGCTCAGCTTTTTCCAGGCAGATCAGGATGTCACCGAGAAAAACGACCGGCTGACCAGAAGAATAATCCAGGTCAGCAGCCTGCAATGGCACTGCCAGTTTGCCATCGACGAGTTCTTGCATGGGAAATGACAAGACATCGGTCACTTTGTCAATGCTCCGGGTGGCGGCATTGACCCGGCGTATTTCCCCTCGGCTGACAAAGGTGACCGTGAGGGCACCGGTGTATCCTTTGCGCACCAGCTGGCGGCCAAAGGGTTCCCGGACCTGGAGTTCACCCAGGGCGGCATCGACCAGGGCCATGGCCTGGCCAGTGGCATATTTGCGCTGCTTATTGACGTACTGGATTTGCATCGGGATATTTGACCCTTTCGTGGAAATGTCCGGCATAGACTTGCAGGAACGAGGCGATGATGGTCTCGATGTCCTTGAAGGATAATCCGGAATGGACCAGCTGGTCCTGTTCATTCTTGATCTTGATGATCCGGCGAATCAGGCTCTCCGCAGCCTCGAGCTGATGGGTGCTGGTCGATTTCATGGCCGCCTCGACCGAGTCGGACAGCATGACAATGGCGGATTCGCGACTGGACGGCACGGGACAGCGGTAGCGGTACAGACTGGTGTCGGGTTCCTGGGTCTCATTTTCTTCGGCCGCACGCTTGGCTTTCTGGTAGAAAAAAGCCTGCATGGTGGAGCCGTGGTGCTCCTGGATGATGTTGATCAGGGGCGATGGCAGGCGGTAGCGGCGGGCAATCCTCACCCCTGCATCCGGATGCCCCAGGATGATCCGCGCGCTTTCGGCCGGGTCAAGGCTGTCATGGGGATTTTCACCGGACTGGTTTTCAGTGAACATGAGAGGGGATTCCAGCTTGCCAATATCGTGGTAATACGCACCGACGCGAGCCAGGAGCGGATTGGCACCGACCGCTTCGGCGGCGGCATCCGCCAAATTGGCGACCATCATGCTGTGCTGGGATGTTCCGGGTGCTTCGATAAACAACCGCCTGAGCAGGGGATTGCCAGGCTGGGACAGCTCGATCAGGCGCAATGGCGAAACCGAATTGAAGATCATTTCAAACAAGGGCATGATGCCGATCGCAGCGATGACCGAAATGGTTCCGCTGAGTGCGGTCACTGCGCAATTGAGACTGATGGTGGGCCATTCTTCCTTCAGGAGGATGCCAAAAGCCAGTGTTGTGATGAAATTGGTGCTGGCCGTGGCGATGATGATATAGGCATAATTGTCCCGGCGGGAAATACCTTTGGTAAACAAAGCCGCGACACTGCTGCCACTCAAGGCAACCACCGCAAACAGCGGGTCAAAGCCGGCCATGGGCAGAATGGCGATCGTCAGGATCAAGGCCATCAGGCTGGAGGTACGAAATCCATAATAGGCCGCCAGGAGCACAGCTGTGAAATAGATCGGAGCTGCCAGCGGCTCGATCCTGGACAATGCAGCTGAAGCGACCAGCGGGATCAGGATCGCGACAATCAGCGCGATCCGGTTGTTGCGCAAATGGATCGATTCGTTCTCGTATTTTTTCAGGTAAAACCAGGCAATAAAGGCCAGCGGCAGGAGCATCAGCAGAATGCCCAGCAAGTAGCGGAAATCAAAACCATCTTTCTCAATCAGGTCGAGTTCCAGAAGCAAGTCATACGTTTCGCTGGTGATGACATCTCCCTGCGAAATGATCCGTGCGCCGCGGTTGATCAAGACTGGATTGTTCTGGACCTTGTCGTAAGCTGCCTGGCGGGCATTTTCCGTGGCAATGGAATCGTAGGCGATGTTGGGCACCAGGATCAGACCCAGGACATTGCCAATCAAAGATACATCTTCGCGGTTGAAATTGGTCGTGTCGCTGAGTGATTCGATCCGGTTGCTCTGGGCTGAATTCAGCGCATACGAGTCAACCGGTTCGCTCATGATCAGGGTTGCAATGGAACGGGCATGCCCGCGGACACTTCGGAAGCGTTCAGGGTCCATGCGCAGGAAGGATTCGAGATCTTCCGAGGAAACAACCAAGTTCATATCGCGGTCGAATTCGCGCACAAGTTCGGTCACCGTGTTGCGGATGGTCGCATCCGAAGCTGCAGGCTGGTCTGGATCACCATCGCTGCCTGGCTCGGGAAACAGTTCCGTGCGCCTGGCTGCAATCTGGTCAAAAAACAGGTCGAAACGGCCCATGACATCGGCCACGATCGCCTCGGAGCGGACCACGACAATTTCCACATCCGCTGCAGCCTTGCTGGCCCGCTGGTCTGTGGCTGCCTTGTCGCGGATGCTGCGGGAAGCTGTGATGTCGTAAGGGCTGGTATCACCGACCGTGAGAGGATATTTCTCTGGAATCGATCCGTAATAGATTGCGGCCACCGCAATGATCAAAAGGACAGGCACCAGAAGATAGGTCAGGATCGTCTGGATCTTGGCTGGAAGCTTCATCTGTCAGCCTCCTTTGTTGTTTTCATGTTCATAGGCCTTGATGATCCGCTGGACCAGGGCATTCCGGACCACGTCGCGCCGGGTCAGTTCGACAAAAGACACACCTTCGACCTCAGACAAGATCTTGCGGGCTTCTTTCAAACCCGATTTCCGGTCTCCCGGCAAATCGATCTGGGTGACGTCCCCCGTGATGACAGCACGGGAATTGAACCCCAGACGGGTCAGGAACATTTTCATCTGCTCAGGTGTGGTGTTCTGGGCTTCATCGAGAATGATGAAGGCTTCATCGAGTGTGCGACCGCGCATGTAGGCCAGGGGCGAGACTTCGATCAGGCCCTTGTCCAGGTTTTTCAAGTACTGTTCCGGACCCATGAGTTCTTGCAAGGCATCGTAAAGAGGACGCATGTACGGATCGACTTTGTTTTGCAGATCCCCGGGCAAAAAGCCCAGCTTCTCCCCTGCCTCGACGGCCGGGCGGGTCAGGATGATCCGCGACACGTCATGTGAACGGAAGGCATTGACAGCCATGGCCACGGCCAGGAATGTCTTTCCCGTACCAGCCGGACCGATGGCAAAGGTCACTTCATGGTCCCGGATGGCCTGGACATACTGGCGCTGGCCATACGTCTTGCTTTTGATCGGTCGACCTTTGGCGGTGACGGCAATCGAATCCGGGGCATAGTGTGTCACCTGCTCCAGGTTGCCATCCCGGGCGGTGTCTGTCAGGTAGGTCACCAGTTGAAGATTGACCGGATGGCTTTCCTTTGCCAGTTCGAGGAGTCGTTCCAGCACAGCCACTGCTTTCTCAAGATCCAGGCCGTCTCCTGAGACGATGAAGCCTCCGGAAACCAGCTCGATCCTGACCCCCAGCATCTTCTCAATCACATCAAAATGGCTATTGAAACTGCCGGCTACTGACTGGGCTATTTCTGGCCGGTCCACCATCAACTGTTTTTCCATCATCCGTTTGCCACACTCCGTTCCATTACTGCCCGGTTGTCTTTGGCATCAGCAAGTCAATTTTAAACGCCAGGCTGTCTTCGCTCAATGCTGGAATGTAGAGTTCCTTGACAGGCTGGAATACAATTTCATACTGGTCATTGCGCAAGGTGGCATCAGACAAGACTGACTTTTTAAGCGTCTCGAGATAAGACAGGATGTAAGCCTCTTTGCTGGGGTCCGTGATCGCCCGGATGGCAAAGGTTCCCTGGCGGTTGTAGCCATTGCCATTGATAATAATCGACGAAGCAGTTGCCCTGATCTCCGATGTGGCCACGAGTCGTTCATCGTTGACTGAAATGGCCTGGGCACCGAGAGCCCTCAGGTCATTGACAAATGTCCGGATCACACTGTCGCGGATCAGGCTTTCCGGCGAGCAGCTGATGTCAATCTGGATGCCATAGTTATTGACGTCCCTCAAGCCAGCGAAAATGGCCAGGCGCTCTTTTTCCTTGATGATGGTCTCGATGCTGGCGCTGCCTTGGGCATAGTCATTTTCCAGCTGGGAAATGTATTGGTAGAGCTCGGCATTGCGGGTATTGAGTTCTGCATTCTTGTTGGCAGTGTCAATCAGCTTGTACTGCAGTTCTTCAAGTCTGTCAGCGGTCACGGTGTTCTCATTGACATTTTTCATCTGCAGGGCGATCAGAATCCCGAGAACCATGCAGATCACAGTCATGGCGGTGTATTGGACCATCCTGGTTTTCATGCGGCCGGAACCTCCAGTTTGTCAACGTATTGGCTGAGATTATCGGCTCCGGCAAAGGCCGGGCAAGTGACTTGCTCTGAGGGTTCGATGCTGACGACAAGCCCGATTTCCGGTGTCTGGCGCAAACTGAGCATCGGATCATTCTGGACGCTCAAGGCCATGGCTGCCGGATCTTGCCCGACAGCGTGGATCACATAGGGCGGCGTCAGTCGTTGCATGTTGCACAGGATGGTCGGGCCAATACAGAAGATATAGGACGCATTGGTGATCCTCTGGTCATTAACAGATAAAGCCGCAGCACCGGATGATTTGAGCAATTCAAGGACGTGGCGGACATCGCTGTCATGGACAATGGCATCAGCGGAATCCCGGATGACATCAAAACCTGGTTTATCATTCAAAGTCACAGTTACGCCCGGCCCTGTCACGTCAGTCAAACCGGCCAGCACCTGCATGCGCCTGAGTTCCTCCATCAAGCCTGGCTGGCCTTCCTGGCTTAGAACACGGGCGATCGTTGCTTCCTTGGCTTCCAGCAGACGGGCATTTTCCGCTTTCAGGCTCTCATACTGTGCCACGGCAGCATCGAGCTCTTCCTGACGGGATTTGAATAAAGTGGCCAAATTATTCTGTTCCCTGGTTTTGTTGACCAGGGTCACATGATTGGTCACAATGACGCCAAACAGGAACAGCAGGACAAACAGGAGCAGGCTCTGGCGTTTCTGTGGCGTCTGCCAGAGGCCGAATCCCGTGGAAAGTCCTTGTTTCACCTGCATTGCCGGACCGCTTCCAGAAAAGACTGGGGTAACGGACTCTCAACCACGATCGGCTGATTCGTCACAGGATGGATGAAGGAAAGCCTTGAAGCATGCAGAACTTGTCCTGTCTGGCCAAACGCGGCCCGGCCTGGGGCATAGACAAGATCCCCAATGATCGGATGGCCGATGTATTGGCAATGGACACGAATCTGGTGGGTTCGTCCTGTTTCCAGCTCCACTTCCAGCCAGGTCGCCCTGGCCAGACGTTCAATCACTTTGAAATGGGTGACGGCGGCCTTGCCATCCGGGACGACTGCCATCCGCTGGCGATTCTTTGGATCTCGTCCGATGGGGGCCTTGATGGTTCCCTGGTCGGCAGAGACCGCTCCATGAACCAGGGCCTGGTAGGTGCGCCGGATCTCGTGGCGCCGGATCCGTTCGGCAATTTCACGATGAACGGAATTATCCTTGACCACCAACAGCAAGCCAGAGGTGTCTTTGTCGATCCTGTGGACGATCCCGGGCCGGATGACGCCATTAAGGTCAGACAGCTGGCCCTGGCAATAACTGAGCAGCGCATTGACCAGCGTACCGCCAGCATGGCCGGGAGCGGGATGGACAACCATGCCCTGGGGCTTGTCAATGACCAGGATAAAATCATCCTCATACCGGACCACCAGCGGAATCTCTTCTGGCCGGACGGATGAATCGACCGGATCCGGCAGCTCGACCCGTATGGTCTGGCCAGACTTGGGCTTGAAAGAAGGCTTGACAGTCTTGCCGTCAACGTGGACATGACCTTGCTCGATCAGGTCTTTCAGGAAAGCTCGCGAATGCAGCGGAATTCTACCGGCAAGCCAGGCATCCAGCCGAACCGCTTCCTGTTCAGGATGTTCAAAGGTTAGTTCAATAAATTCCATCAAATCGCCTCATATCAGGACAGGTAGGTTTGCTTTCTGGAAAACAGACTGTCCTGATCCTTGTCAAAGAGGACAAAAAGTGAAAGCAGGATTGTACCGACGACCAGGCAGATGTCTGCCAGGTTGAATGTTGGAAATACATAGGAGCCAAAATGGAAGTCCAGGTAATCGATGACGCCACCATCACGCACCCGGTCGATCAAGTTGCCGATTGCACCTGCAGCCATCAGGGACAAGACGGCCTGGTAGCGTTTCTTGCGGATGACAAGAGTCAGGATCACCAGGGCCAGGGATGCAATCGCTGAGAGGACCGACAAGACGATGATCCCCCACGACTGGTTCGCCAGAAAACTCCAGGCTGCGCCGGTGTTGCGGCGGTTGACCAGATAAAAAAACGAATCGATGACGATTTTGAAAGTATCTCCTGGCAACAAGCGGACAACCAGGCTTTTGATGAGCTGGTCAGCGGTGGCCAGCACTGCAATGATCAAGATCCAGACCATATCCACAAATCCTCAATTCCAAAATATGGCTTATCATTCGTCGGCTGGCATCGGCCGATGACTCGGTCTCCGTAAGCGATCGCGGTTTCGCCTTGCAGGATACCGCCGCTGGAAGCCGAAAAAATCTGTTCGACAAGCACCTGCCGATACAGGTTGGACAATGCCTCGACGCCTTTTTCATCCTGTGTCAAGCCATGGCTCAGGTATTTGAAAAATGGCCAGCCGGTTTCCAGTGGGCTTAGACTATCATCATAACGGTTTGCGCTGTCTTCCGGCAATCCCTCTGCAACAGTTTGGGACAACGGTTCATCGAGGGCAAAAAACCAGGAGGGCTCGGCAGACACTGGAATCTCATGCGACTGGAAGGCCAAGTCGAAGGTTCCCAATTCCAGTTCGGCAGCAAAATCAGCGTCGGACAAGGCAACCACCAACGCTGGCTGACCCGCTTGTTCGAGCCAGGATGCAGCTTGCTGTGCAAGGTCCAGCAGAATGGCCTGGTTATCCGGCACCAGGATACGCAAGCTTTCGTTGTGCACATTCAAAAGGGTTGCTGGATCCGGCAAGGTTGCCAGGACCGACGGCGAGGTGTCTTGGGTCGCTAGCCCGTTTTGCACCAGGAGGTTCGCCCACTCTCCTGTCAGATCCAATGGCTGGTCCGAAAAACAGGCGTGGAACGCAGGGATCGGAACATCGCTGGCTTGTCCAGGCAGGGCCAGGCCTGATCCAGACCAGCGCGCAGCCCGGAAGAAATATTTGAATCTCAGCTGTTCAATCGGGTCCGTGACGGACTTGCCAAAAGTGAAGTAAAAATAGGAACGGCTGGCAAAACGGTCCAGGCGCAGACTGCTGCGCATCTGGTACTGGTGCAAAGACTCCGTTGGTAAAAAAGCCAGATCCAGTTCGTCATCTTCCAGACCACGCATGGCCTGGATGGCTGATGGGTATGTTTTGATGAGAATCTTTTCCAGACGATCCGTTGTTGCAGGAGAAGTTTCCACTCGAGCCAGATACAGTCCTTCTTGTGCCAGATCAAGCATTTGAAAGGTCCTGGTCCCCTGCCAGAGGCTGCCAGCGGGAAGAGCAACTTCGCTGGCTTTTACAACCGGGAAGGTCAAGGCATGCAAAAACGCCGGATCTGGTCTTGTCAACTGGAGAACGAGGGTTTTGGCATCGATCAGACGACCACTGGAATAGGCAGACAAAACCTGTGCATAGGGTGACAATGGACCCAGACGCTGGATTTCACTGAGCGTAGCCAGAATGTCATTGGACGTGACCGGACTTGAATCATGAAATTGAACATCTTGCCTGAGAGACAAGGTCAACTGCAGACGTTCTTCATTGTACGAAAAAGCCTGTACCAATTCAGGCTGGAGTTGCCAGGCGGCATCCATCCGGAACAATTGGCCAAAAACCAGTGAATAGGCGGCTTTGCCGCTGGGGCTTGCTGTCTGCAATGGATTTTCCGGCAGAGCGTAATCCCACCACAGGCGCAAGGTACCGGAAGGTCCCTTGGCCGAAGGCAATGATTCACTGGCCACTGGCACTGCAGGATCCGTTTCCGGAGGAATGACCTGTGCCGGAGCAACGCGAACACAACCCGTGGCCTGACTCATGAACAGGAGAGTTGCCAGAAGCAAGAGGGCCGGTGCGAGTCGCTTGATCATTCCCGGAACAGGATCCGTTCAATGGCAGTGGCCCGACCAGAGGCTGGATCTGCTGAGATGACGACAGCTGAAAACTGGCCTTTACCCCCGGCTGCCTCGTAGGGTGACGGCAAGTGGTCAACCAGACGGCGCAACGACGATGCCGGATCCATTCCGATGACGCCTTCCACCGGGCCTGTCATCCCGATATCGGTGATGTAGGCCGTGCCCCGGTCCAGGATGCGTTCATCTGCTGTCTGAACATGGGTGTGGGTCCCCAGGACCGCTGTGACCCGTCCATTCAAGTAGTAGCCAAGTGCCATTTTTTCTGCTGTAGCTTCTGCATGGAAATCAACAATAGCCAATGGGATCTTCTGGTCCTCCCTGGCCTTCTGCAGCAGCTGGTCCATGGTGGTAAAGGGATCATGGAGAGGTTCCATGAAGACACGTCCGAGAAGATTGGCCACAAGGACCTTGCCTGCCGGATGGTGGATGACCTTGAATCCGCGGCCCGGCCAGCTGGCTGGGCCATTGGCTGGCCGGATGACCTGGGGCAGGGTGTCAATCCGTTCAACCAGTTCACGTCTGAACCAGGTATGGTTTCCCAAGGTAATCAGGTCAACCCCCATGGCTGTTATTTCCTGGGCCAGCCGAGGTGTCAAGCCCAGTCCGGCGGCAGCATTTTCACCATTGGCCAGGCACAAGTCGATGCCATGGCGCTTTTTCAGTTCGGGAAGCTTTTCTTTCAGGATCCGTCGGCCCGTAGAACCGACCAGATCGCCGATCATCATGATTTGCAAAACAACTGTCCTCCAGTCATCCGCTGATTATAATGCAAACCAGAGTAAAAATCGAGGTTGGCACGCAAAGGGGTGCCATGTTCCCATGCATCCGCAGAGTGGCCGGAACTAAAAAAGCGTCCCTCTCGGAACGCTCTTTTAGTTCTGGTGCATTGCTTTTTCACTTGAAATTCAATGTCATTTGGCAAATTCGGTTACACGGGATTCGCGAATGATGTGAACTTTGATTTGCCCTGGATAGTCCAGTTCTTCTTCAATTTTCTTGCAGATTTCCCTGGCTTTGAGGATCATTTCATCGTCCTTGACATTTTCCGGGCTGACCAGGACACGGACTTCACGTCCCGCCTGGATGGCGAAGGATTTTTCAACCCCGGCAAAGGAATTGGCGATTTCTTCCAGCTTCTGGATCCGCTTGACGTAGTTCTCCAGATTCTCGCGCCGGGCACCTGGACGGGCAGCCGAAATGGCATCTGCTGCAGCCACCAGCACCGAGATCATCGAGTCTGGCTCGACCTCGCCGTGATGCGACATGATCGCATTGATGACTTCCGGACCTTCTTTGTATTTGCGGGCAATTTCCGCTCCCAGAGTGATGTGTGAGCCTTCCATTTCGAAATCAGCTGCTTTGCCGATATCATGGAGCAGGCCGGCGCGTTTGGCCATCATGACATCCAGTCCGAGTTCGGCGGCCATCATGCCTGCCATCCAGCAAACCTCGACAGCATGCTGGAGAACGTTCTGGCCGTAACTGGTGCGGTAGCGTAGACGACCAAGCAATTTGATGATTTCCGGATGAATTCCGATCATGCCCGTTTCAAAGACGACACGCTCACCTTCAGCTTTGATGGTGGCATCCACTTCTTTCCTGGCTTTCTCGACCATCTCTTCAATCCTTGCCGGATGAATGCGGCCATCGATGATCAGCTTATCCAAAGCAATCCGGGCAATTTCTCGCCGGATCGGATCAAAGCTGGACAGAATCACGGCTTCCGGGGTGTCGTCAATGATCAAATCAACACCCGTCATGGTTTCGATAGCCCGGATGTTGCGGCCCTCACGACCGATGATGCGGCCTTTCATTTCGTCACTGGGCAGAGCAACGACTGAAACGGTTGACTCTGACACATAATCAGCAGCATAGCGCTGGATCGATGTGACGATGATTTCCTTGGCCTTGCGATCGGCTTCTTCCTTGGCAGCTTCTTCCATCTGCCTCAGCATGACAGCCATGTCATGGCGGTAGGCATTGCGGGCCTCATCAAGGACCAGATTGCGAGCATCATCCACCGATAAGCCTGAGATGCGCTCCAGTTCGATGATTTTCTGACGTTCAATCTCGCGCGCTTTTTCTTCGAGGGCCAGGACATCACTGACACGGTTGTCGAGTGCTTCTTCCTTTTGCTCAAGCGTTTCGATTTTGCGATCCAGGGCCTCTTCTTTCTGGTCAAGGCGGCTGCGTTCACGCTGGAGTTCGGTTTTCTTCTCCCGCACATCTTTTTCAAATTCGAGACGAGCTTTGTGGATTTCTTCCTTCGCTTGAAGGAGGAGCTCCCTTTTCCTGTTTTCACCAGCCTTCTGGGCTTCGCCGAGCAATTTGGCGGCCTCGGTCTCAGCTTGCTCAGAAGCAGATTTCAAGGCAGTCGATTGCTTGGAAAATCCCAGGCGATAGTACGCAATTGTCACAACGGCAGCCAGAATGGCGCCGGTGAACAGGCCGATGACTAAATTAATTAGCCAATTAATGGCAATCACCTCCAATATTCATTTTTCAAGTTTCAAGTATGTTTGACGCAAATGCGATATTAGCATCGATTTCATTCTATTAAAAACGAACGAATGTTGTCAATAAAAACAGCTCCTTATTCCGGGATAGGAAATTTTTCGTGAAGAATGCCGTCCACTCTCACAACAGGGCCTTTGCTGCAGCGATGAAGGCAGGAGCATGTCTTGATTTTGACAGGTTTTCTGGCTGGATCAGTCACTGGACTGTCCGCTAGACGCTCCAGCCCCTGCAAGATCTCCCTGGCCCCTCTGGCCAGGCAAGCTTTGCCAAAGCAGATTTCATATCGGACTGGCTTGGATCTGGTAACAGGCTGACCGGATGATAGATGGTCATGATATCCAGACACTAGATTGAACTGGACCAGGCGCAGAGCCATGGACGGTGTGATCCGGTGTGAATCGGCCATCGCGCGAATTGCGGCTAAATGTGTGACACTTCTATCGTCCGGATGAAAGCCAGACAGCGCCTTCAGGACAGTTCTTTTCTTCTTTTCTTCCATTCCCTGCTCCTTAGGTTGCTTGTGCCTGAGATTAAATCGATTATAATGCTTTTATTTGAGTATAGGAGAAAACAGGTTTGGAAATCGTCTACCTTGTTACCGATGCTGATCATGGTCTGCGTGCCGTTGATGTTCTCGTCACGAGAACAGGCATGTCCCGGCTGATGAGCAAACGGATCCGGCTCTACGGCGAATTGTTGAACAATGGCCGTCCCTGGCGCATGATCGATCCGGTTGAACGAGGCGACGAATTGGTGGCCCGGACAGCGGGCCATACTGAGCAGCCAGGTTTGCTCCGGCAACCGGCCGGGATCGACTTCATTTTCCAGGATGACTGGCTGGTAATCTTGAACAAGCCGGCAGGAATCGTGGTTCACCCTACGTACCGGCATGAGTCAGGTACTTTGACCGACCTGTTGTCTGAGCAGCCGTTGCATCCGGTTTCGCGACTCGACCGGGATACGTCAGGCCTGGTGATGATTGCCAGGAATGGCCATGCGCATTATGTGGTCATGCAGCACCCCATGAAAAAAAACTACCTGGCCGTGGTCCATGGCCGGATGCCTGAGCGCCAGGGCTTGATCGACGCCCCGATCAGCCGGGATCCGGACAGCATTATCAAAAGACGTGTCGATCCGGCCGGGGCAGTTGCCCGGACGATCTACCGGGAAGTGCGTTATTTCCCTGCAGCTGATATTTCGACCGTTGAGTTTGAACTCCTGACTGGAAGGACACACCAGATCCGGGTCCACAGCCAATTTGCCGGCCATCCTCTGGTCGGGGATACACTGTATGGACACACAGGTGAAGATCAGACAGACCTGGACCGCCTGCTCGGACGCCAGGCCCTGCACGCCAGAAGCCTCGGGTTCATCCATCCCCTGACGAAATTGCCTGTCCTGGTCCATGCCCCGCTGCCACCTGACCTGCGCCAGATCCTGCACCAGTTGTCTTGAAGGCCCTGGCAACATCCAGCAGGTGGATGGCCAGCTGCCGAGCTTTATCATCCCCGCTGCCGCCAGATAGAAGACGCATCAATTCCGTGCTCCGTTCCTCTTCGGACAAATTTTTGAGCGTTGTCACAGTCTGGTCTTCCAGGAACGTCTTCTGGATCAGGACATGCTGGTCAGCCATGGCGGCAATCTGGGCCATATGCGTGATGCAAAAGACCTGATGATGACAGGAAATCTGGTGCAGCTTTTCTGCGACACGGGAAGCCGTCACACCACTGATCCCCGTGTCAATTTCATCAAATATCAGGACGGGTGTCTCATCGGCCTGGGCCAGGATGGTCTTGATCGCCAAAAGCACCCGGGACGCTTCACCTCCGGAGGCAATCCGGGCCAGAGGTTTTAAAGGTTCGCCCGGATTGGCGGAAATCAAAAACGAAACCTTGTCCAAGCCGTGGCGGGGAATGGGCCCTTCCTGATAGTCAAGGGGGTCAACCTGGACCGCAAAACGGACCCCTTTCATGCCCAGGTCCTGCAATTGGCGGGCAATCTGTTCTTCCATCAGCCGGGCGAACCGGGATCTGATTTCATGGATTTTGCCCGCTCTGGCTTTCAAAATTTCGATGCCCTTGTCCCTTTGCTGGGTAAGTCGGGCAAACAACGTTTCACTGTCAGACAAGCGTTCATGTCGGCCCCGGGCCTTTTCCAGGAAATCAAGGACCTGTTCCAAGTCACCACCGTATTTCTTTTTCAACCGGTACAACACATCCAGACGATCGTCGATCCGCTGCAACTCGCCCGGATCACCTTCGTCCTCAAGCACCAGATCCTGCAGCTGCTCGATCGCCAGTTGCATGGCATCCTGCGCTTCCAGCAGTGTATCCTTGGCCGCAGCAGCCTGTTTGCTGACTCTGGCCGCTGACTCGAGCACGTGCTGGATGCGCGACAACCTGCTGGCCAGAGATTGGTCCTCCAGGCCACTGAGCTCCATCAGCGCCTGAGCTGCCGCTTGCAGGATCTTTTCCCGGTTGGCCAGCCGTTTGTGTCTTTCGGCCAGCATAGCTTCTTCGCCAGGCTGTATCTGGGCAGATTCGATTTCCTGGATCTGGTAGGCCAGAAGGTCCAGTTCGCGGGCACGCAAGGCCGGATCCTGACCCAAATCCTGCATCTGGTCTTTGATTTCATGGATTTTGCTGGCTGCTGCCTGATAGAGGCCCATGGAAGCGCCCAACTCCTGGCCGGCAAAGCGGTCCAGGAGACGACGGTGATTCTGGGGGTCGAAAATGCCTTGCTGGTCGTTCTGCCCATGGATATCGATCAGGCAGGAAAAAAGCTGGCGCAAGCTGCTCACAGGCACGAGGCGGCCGTTGACCCGGCAGGTTGATTTACCAGCCGAGCTGATTTCACGTGCCAGGATCAGTTCAAAATCTTCTTCCAGAGTCAGTCCGAGCTGGTCTTTGAGGTCGTCAGGCAACCGGTCCCAGACCGCTTCGAAAACAGCTTCGACACGCAGCCGGGGAGCCGTCCGGCGCACATAATCCCTGCCGATGCGTTCGCCGGACAAAGCGCTGATCGCATCGATCAGGATCGATTTTCCTGCGCCGGTTTCACCTGATATAACAAACAGGCCTGGACCTGGTGTGAGAGCCGCCTGGTCAATCAGGGCAAAATCGCGGATTTCAACTCGATTGAGCATGGCAATTTCTCCTAGCCTTCAGATGGCTGGGTGGTGCCGAAACCAGGTGCGATCAGCCGGGACAGGACCTCTGCCATCTGCTGGGCCTGTTCGGCCGAACGGGTTGCGATAAAAACAGTGTCATCACCTGCCAATGTTCCGACCAGGTCGGACAAACGCATGGAATCAAGGGCGGATGCACAGGCCTGGGCCATGCCGGGCATGGTCTTGATCACGATCAAATTCATCGCCAAGTCCACCGAAAGGACCGATTCGGCATAAATTTTCATCAGGCGGCCGGAGATCGATTCGCCCGTGCGCTGCATGGAGACATACTTCTGAGTCCCTGTCCCGGTCATGACCTTGACGATGCCCAGTTCCTTGATATCACGCGACACCGTGGCCTGAGTGACATCCATGCCGCTCGAGCGCATGTACAGGACCAGCTCATCCTGAGTGGCGAGATCCTTGTCCCGGATCAGCTGCAAGAGCCGGGCTTGTCTTTCAATCTTGTCTGTTCTCATCGTGTCTTTCCCCGCAAATGGATTTTACCCGGCAAATCAGCAAAGAAATGATCCGGACTGAGACGGATCAATTGCAGCGTCCGGTCTGCTTTGCGCACCACGACCCGGTCGCCGCTGTTGAGATTGATCTCCCTGCGACCATCAATGGCCAGCAAAGCCTGGTAGGGATAGTCCACGATTTCAATCACCACTTCACTGGTGGAAGACGTCAAATAGCTCCGGTTGTGCAGGGTGTGCGGGCAGACGGGTGTAATCAGCAGCAATTCCAGTCGCGGATGGACAATCGGTCCGCCCGCTGACAGGGAGTAGGCGGTGGAACCGGTTGGTGTCGACAAGATCATGCCGTCACCCGGGATGCGTTCGAGAAAGACCCCGTCGATGGTCAGGTCCAGAGTCAGGATGCGTGATTTGCCTCCCCGGGAGATCACCGCGTCATTCATGGACAGGCCAGATTCGACCAGCTGTCCCTTGGCATCATGGACACTGACCGACAGCATCATCCGGCGATCGATGTAATAATCTCCTGCCAATAGCCGCTCGACCGACTCCGCCAGATTTTCCGGCCGGATTTCCTGCAGGAAACCAACACTCCCCAGATTGACGCCGATGATGGGTATATCCTGGCAGCCAGGCAAATGGACCGCGCTGAGAAAGGTACCGTCCCCACCCAGGACCATGATCAGATCGCTGGTTTCATAACTGGCAAGATCGATACCTTGGATATCGGAAAATTGTGATCCCAGGCATTGTTCGTCTACAACTGGGATTCCACCCTGGCGGACGATCAGCCTGGATAGATCCCGCGAGAGCAAACAGTCCTTGTCTTTGTCTTGATTGGTGTAGATCCCAATGCGCATGATGCCTCCCGTTGCTAGCCCATCGTTTGTCTTTGTATCATCATAGCGCATGTTCGAATAAAGGTCACCGCAATTCGTGCGTCAAAAAGCGCCAGGATTCGACAAAAATGCCTGTGCAGCGCCCTTGTCTCAGACCCTGATGGAACGGCTGACGAGCATTTTGGCTTGTCTGGCCAGACTTGAGGCATCCAGTTCCTGGTCAGACAGCAGCTGGCTGCGCCGGCCCTGTTGCAAGGGTTCGTCACGGATCGCAGACAGGTGGAACTGGCAATCCGGGACTGCTTGTATGACTTCAGGCAGGATCATCTGGCCAAGCGAACCAGCCGAGACCGTTTCTTCAGCCATAAGGAGGGTGTGAGTCTTGTGCAGCGATCCAATCAAGTTCGGGTAATCAAACGGCTTGGCCCGCTGGATCGAAAGGACCTCACACTCAATGCCTTCACCAGCAAGGAGCCTGGCCGCTTCCAGGGCTTCCGAAAGCAAGGTGCCAACAACCGCCAGGGTACAGTCGTTCCCTGCCCTGACCGTCTGGATGGCGAAATCGGTGGGGTCAAAGGCATCTTTGATCGTTGCAGCAGCCCCTCTCGGATACCGGATAGCGGTCGGATGGTTGTTTTCCAACGCCCGGTCCAAGGCATGCTGCAGGGCCCGGCCATCTGCCGGGCAGAGAATCTCGATTGCCGGCAACGTCAACAGCAGGTTCAGGTCATAAATCCCCTGATGGGTCTCACCATCTTCACCTACGATGCCAGCCCGGTCAATCGCCAGGACGACCGGGAGGTTTTGCAGGCAGATATCATGCAACAGCTGATCATAGGCCCGTTGCAGGAAAGTCGAATACAAGGCCAGCACGGGCCTGGCGCCTCCGGCTGCCAGCCCGGCTGCCAATGTTGTGGCATGCTGTTCGGCAATGCCGACATCATAAAAACGTTGTGGCAAGGTGTCGGCAAAGGACTTCAGCCCTGTGCCGCTGGCCATTGCAGCTGAAATGGCACAAATTTTCGGATTTTCCTGGGCTCTGGCCAGCAAAGCCTGGCCAAATATGTCGGAATAGGTCAGGCAGCTCGGCTGGCCGACCGGACACACACCCAATTCAACTTCAAAAGGTGCTACCCCATGGTAGAGATCCGGCGCACTTTCAGCAAAGGTGTAGCCGCGGCCTTTCTGAGTGATGACATGAAGCACGACTGGGCCGTCCACTTCATCGATATTGGCCAGGTGGCGCTGCAATGCCTTGAGATCGTGTCCGTCAATGGGGCCATAATAGCGAAAGCCCAGTTGTTCAAAAAAGACACCGGACCGTCTCAACACCATGCGGTCCATTTTCTTGACCTGCTGCAAGAATTGCAGCAGTTTGGGCCCGACCAGGGGAATTTTGCTGATGAATGTTTCCAGCGCAGTTTTCAGGTGGATGTAGCGCCGTGAGATCCTCAAGTTCTCCAGATGGTGAGCCAGACCGCCAACGTTTTTGCCGATCGACATCTGGTTGTCATTGATGATCACCACCAGGCGGGCGCCGGACATGCCCGCGTCATTGAGTGCTTCGAAAGCCATGCCGCCCGTCAGAGCACCATCACCGATCAAGGCGATCACCCGTCCGGGTTCGTGATTGTTGGCCATGGCCCGGACCATGCCAAGCGCGGCTGAAATGGACGTGCTGCTATGGCCCGTGTCAAAAAAGTCATAAGGACTTTCCGAACGCTTGGGAAAACCGGACAAGCCGGATTTCTGGCGCAGGCTGGAAAACTGGTTCGCTCGTCCGGTCAGGATCTTCCAGGCATAACTTTGGTGACCGACATCAAACACAATCCGGTCCTTGCGGAAATCGTAAACCGAAAACAGGGCGATTGTCAGTTCGATGACGCCAAGATTCGAAGCCAGATGACCTCCGGTCGTCGATACCTGACGGATGATCATCTCACGCAATTCACTGGCCAGCGCTCTTTGTTCATCCAGTGTCAGATGCTGGATTGCCTCAGGCGAACTCAAGTTTTCCAAAATGTCTCCCATGTCAGTGGTCCCGTTGCAGCAGAAATTCCGCCAGTTCCTGCAAGAAAGACGGATCAAAGCCCGTTCCGGCTGCCGCCAACAGGGCTTCCTTGGCTTGTCTTGTTGCTTCCAAAAGCTTGATGTGAGCCGTCTCGAGACCAAACAAAGTCACATAGGTTGATTTCTGGTCTCTTTGATCTTTGCCAGTTGATTTGCCCAATTTGTCTTCTGTTGCGGTCACATCCAGAATGTCATCCTGGATCTGGAAAGCCAGGCCCAGGTTTGTCGCAAAAGTCTTGAAAAGAGCGGTCACCTCCGCCGATACACCCACCAGGGCACAAGCAGCCAAGACCGGAGCCAGGATCAGCTGGCCCGTTTTGAGACTGTGCAGCCGCATGAGTTCATCCGGGGAGACAATCCGTCCTTCCGCCTGGAGATCCAAGGTTTGGCCGGCAATCATGCCAGACGAGCCAGCCGCCCGGGCTATGATCCTGGCAGCCTCCGCTTTATGCTGACATCCAGATGTCATGTCATCCAGCATGATCTCAAAAGCGCGATTCAGCAATGCGTCTCCTGCCAGTACAGCCAAGGCTTCACCAAACTGCTTGTGGCAAGTGGGCCGGCCCCGGCGCAGGTCGTCATCGTCCATGCAGGGCAAATCGTCGTGGATCAGAGAATAGGTGTGGATCATTTCCAGCGCGGCCGCGTAGGGCAGTGCCTGTAAATGGCCTGCCCCAAGGCAATCCATCATGGCCAGCAGCAAAACCGGCCGGACCCGCTTGCCGCCAGAAAGCAGACTGTAACGTGCGGCCTGCACCACTTCCCCGCCCCATGCATTTTCCTGCACCGGAAAAGCTTGATCGAGATAAGGTTCGATCTCATCAAGATAAGCCTTAAAATGTTGTTCAAACATCCTGTTCTCCAAAGGGCTTTTCAATCACGGTCTGGTCTTCATTGATCAGCAGCTGACTGATCTGGTGTTCTATGGCGGCCAGTTTGCCGGCACAGACCTTGGCCAGCCCCATGCCCTCCTGAAACAGGCTGACCGACTCATCGAGCGTCGCATCTCCACTTTCCAGACGGCTGACGATCAACTCCAGTTTGCTGAAAGCTTGTTCATAGCTGAGATCTGGATTTTGGCCCACTGACGGGGTCGAGGGTGTGTTTTCCATGGTCAAGAAAAGCTCCTTTCACGAATCTGGTTGACTGTGCACTCCAGTCGCCCATCACTGAGCCAGACATCAACCAGATCACCGGGGTGGACCAATGCGGTAGAGACCAGGCTCTTGCCATGGGCATCTCTGGCGACAGCGTAGCCGCGTGCCAGGACTTTCAACGGGCTCATAGCATCCAATTTACCAGAGAGAACGGCGAAATTTCGCTCAGACCGGCTCAGCTGGGCTTGCCCGGCCATGCGCAAGGCGTTGACAAGCGTTGTCAGATCGCGTTGCTGGGTTTCAATCCGCTTCAGGGGCTGGGACAGGGCAGGGCGGCTCAATAGCGCATCCAGGCGCTGGTTTTCCAGCTGGCTCCTGCGGCTGAGGGAATGGTGCAGGCGATTTTCCAGGCGTTTGATTTTATCCTCTTCGTCGCTGCGGACAGGCATGGCCAGTTCGGCAGCTGCAGAAGGGGTCGGCGCGCGCAAGTCAGCCACAAAATCACAGATGGTGAAATCCGTTTCATGACCGACAGCCGATATGACGGGAATTTTCGAACGATAAACACTGCGGGCGACGACTTCTTCATTGAACGCCCAGAGGTCTTCCAGCGAACCACCACCCCGTCCGACAATCAGGACATCGACACTCCCCAGCTGGTTGAAACGGTCAATAGCGGCCGCAATGCTGGCCGCAGCACCCTCGCCCTGGACTTGGACAGGTATCAGCTGGAGACGGAAATTGGGAAAGCGCCGGCCCAGCACTTGGATGATGTCACGGATGACAGCGCCTGAAGGAGAAGTCACAACCCCAATGGCCCGGGGCAGGCGGGGAATCGGCTGTTTATGGGCCGGATCAAACAAGCCCTCCTCATCGAGGCGCTTTTTCATTTGTTCAAAAGCCAGATACAAATCACCAATGCCATCAGCCGTCATCGCTGATACGTAAAGCTGGAATTTGCCATCGCGGTCATACAACGATGCTTTGGCAGTTACAACCACAGCTGTACCGTCAACAGGTTTGAAACGCAGCCGCATGGCTTGTCCTTTGAACATGACACAACTGACCTGGGCGCTTTTGTCTTTGAGCGTAAAATACAAATGGCCAGAAGCATATGCCTTCAGGCCGGAGATTTCGCCTTTGACCTGGACCGAATTGAGATGCTCATTCTTCTCCAGATATGCTGCGACAAAGCGATTCAGTTCTGTGACACTAATCGGCTGGCTCATCGCCAGTCTCACCTTTCAACTTGCTGATTTTACCCAGCACAGCGTTGATGTAATTTTTTGATTCTTCGCTCGAATATTTCTTGGCCAGGAGAACGGCCTCCGATATGGCGACGTTGGCTGGAATATCTGTACGAAAAGCCATCTCATAAACCGCGACCCTCAGGATGGTCAGGTCAATCCTGGGCAGGCGTTCGATGGTCCAACGCTTCAATAACGGGGCGATTTTCTCATCCAGGGCCTTTTTATGGTCTGAGACACCTTCGACCAGGGTGAGCAGGTAATCCTGTTCATTTTCCCCGACCTCACGTTCCGTCAGGAAATCAGCCAGCTGGCGCGTCGCATCGCCTTTCTGGATTTCCAGCTGGTACAGGAACATGAATGCTTTTTCGCGTGATTCGCGACGACTCATTGTAATACGATCCTTCTACCGGTATTTGCCCGGTGGTAAAATTTTGTCCAGCAAATTCCTGAATTCTTCAGGATTGGAAAAGAGCCGGCTGCCCAGATAATAACCAGCCACTGTCAGCCCAAGGATGAACACTGTTTTCCAGAAACCGAAAATGACCAGCGAGAGGGACAAGGACAAACCGATTCCGGCCCCAACAAGTGCCGGGTTCTTGTCCTTCAGGACTGCATGAAGGTTTTGCCAGACACTTTTCATGCCAGGTCAGCGCTCGACCCGGGCAGCAACAGGCTCAACCCGGGACACTTTGACCAGGACATGGCCAACTGAAATACCCGTGTAGCGTTCGATGTCTTTTTTGATACGCTCCTGGACCTTGGCCATCATGACTGGCACTTCCACATCCGAATACAGGACAGCTGTCAAATGGATAATGATTTTATCCCCTTTGAACGGGGCCACGCGTGCTTTGGCTGTCTTGATCCCGCATTGGGCTGTCTTGGCTGAATTAAGGGCAATGCTCTCGATCGCATCGACGCCAATGTCGATTTCCCCAATCTCATTGGACCGGACACGTGTCCGGCGCAGTCGTCCACTCATGATGGCATACACCAGCGAGGTCAGGGAGACAACGATGACCAGGATCGCCAGCAAAAGGCCAGCCAGGCGCGAAGAAGTCTGCTCAGTCAGGCGGGTCAGGACCAGGATCATGGCACTCAGGACATCCGAACTCAAGAGCATCATCAGGAAGATGAAGGTGAACACAGTCAGGATAAAGGAAAAAAGGATCAGGGCTGTGCGGACCAGTGGATTCATTTGCGGCTTTCCTCCCTCGTGATCACACCCTTGACATGGACATGGACAGCGTCGACGATCAAGCCCGTGTATTTCTCAACGTCAGCCTTGACCCGTTCCTGGATCGACCAGGCGACTTCCGGCAGAATCGATCCAAAATAGATCACGGGATAGACGGTGATGGTGACCAGTTCATCATGGTCTGGCTGGAAAACAACCAACACGCCTCGACCTTCATGCTCGATGCCGATCGATTCTTTCAATGTGACCAGGCTGCCCGGCTCCAAGTCCGCCACACCGGCGGTCTGGAGGGCAGCCTGGGCAGCATACTGGGCCACGAAGCCTTTCGACATCGTGCGTTCACCGCGGATCGCATGGGCCCTGCCTGACTCTGGCATCGATCGTCAGGCTTTGACGCGTTCCATGTATTCGCCCGTGCGGGTATCGATGCGAACGATATCACCCTGGTTGACGAACAAGGGCACCTTGATGGTGGCACCCGTTTCAACAGTAGCGCTCTTGGTGGCGTTCTGGGCCGTGTCGCCCTTGACGCCAGGGTCGCAGTCGGTGATTTCCAGCTCGACAAAAATCGGCGGCTCGATGGCAAAGACGTCACCTTTATAGGATACAACTTTGCAGACCATGTTTTCCTTGAGGAATTTCAGGACATCACCGATAGCTGCGCCCGAGAAAGGCACCTGGTCATAGGTGTCGACATCCATGAAATAATACAAATCACCATCATTATAAAGATAGTTCATGTCCCGGCGTTCCAGCTGGGCTTGCTCGAATTTGTCGGAAGGGTTGAAACTGCGTTCAACCACGCCGCCTGTCTTGACGTTGCGGTATTTGGTCCGGACAAAGGCCGCACCCTTGCCTGGTTTGACATGCTGGAATTCGATGACCTGGTAAACCTGGCTATCCATTTCAAATGTCACACCGTTGCGAAAATCACCTGCACTAATCATAAAAACCTCCCGACCGGTCTCTTTACGTTATAATCCAGCCTCATGCTAAAAAATTCTACATTATTCTAGTTGATAGGGTACGACCTTGGCAAGAGTTTTGTTCTCATGGCTGAGGCCACAGTGTGGGATCCTTGGCATACTGGCGCAGAAAAGGTGCTTCAAACCACCTTTTGAAGGCCACATTCCAAACCTCGCGGGAATCAAGCGGCAGGACGAGGATGGCCAGGACACCCGCTTTCTTGGCAGCCAGGATATCCGTAAACAGCTGGTCACCGATCATGACCGCAGCAGACGGCTCAATCCCAGCCTGGCGGCATGCCCGGAGCAAGCCGCTGGCAGAGGGTTTGTTGGCCATTCCGATGCAGTCGATACCAAGGCCGGCTGCAAATGAACGCGCCCGGGATTGCTTGGCATTTGAGACAATGAACGGCACCAAGCCTGCATTTTGAATGGATTCGACGACTCTTCTTGCATAGGCATCCGGAAGATGGGACCCATGGTGAACCAGGGTGTTGTCAATGTCGAGCAGGACCAGACGGATTCCCTGAGCCTTGAGTGAACGAAAGTCAATCTGCTCGATCGACCGGAAGATCCGGCCCGGTTTCAGTTTTTCAGACAGAAAATGTATCAAAGGCCCCCCTGGTCCGTTCGCCAGAACGGATTCTTGTTTCATGGCGAAACGCGCGCTGTTCCTCCAATGACAGGACGTGCTGTCCCTTCCAGTATCGGCCAAGTCTTGCATCAGTTCAAGTCTTTGCTTGAAATCATGGTCCCCCTTCCCTATAATTGGTTTGATTAAACAAGGAGCCATAACACATGAAAGTCTGCAAGTTTGGTGGTACTTCCCTCGCAAATGCTGAACAGATCCGCAAGGTCTGTGACATCGTCCTCAGTGACCCTGAACGTCGGATCATGATTGTTTCCGCACCGGGCAAGCGTACCCGTGAAGACATCAAAGTGACAGACCTTCTGATCGCCCTGGCAAATGCCCGGATTAGTGGTTATGATGGCGAGAGCGAACTGGCCTCTGTTGTCCGCCGTTTTGCCGACATTGCCGAGGAGCTCGAGCTTGGTTCAGAGATTGTGGCCACCATTGAACAAGACCTTCGTGTCCGCATCGAGGCTGACCCAGCCAATTCCCTCAAATTCATGGATTCTCTCAAAGCCGCTGGCGAGGACAACTGCGCCCGCCTGGTCGCAGACTACCTCCAGAGCATAGGCAAAAAGGCCCAGTATTTCGACCCGAAGTCAGCGGGCATGATCCTCAGTGACGAATTCGGCAATGCCCAGGTCCTTGATGAGTCCTATCCCCGTCTGGCCCAGCTCAGGGATTATCCTGGCATCGTTGTTTTCCCGGGATTTTTCGGTTACACGCGCACCGGCGAAGTTGCCACATTCTCGCGTGGCGGGTCGGACATCACCGGATCCATTCTGGCAGCAGCTGTCGAAGCGAAGGTCTATGAAAACTGGACCGACGTTGATTCCGTCTATGCCGTCAATCCCAATCTGGTCAACAACCCGCACGCCATTTCTGAAATCACCTACGATGAAATGCGGGAACTGGCCTATGCCGGTTTTACGGTCCTGCATGAGGAAGCTCTGACGCCAGCCTATCGCAAAGCCATCCCGGTCAATATCCGAAACACCAACAACCCCTCCGCCCGCGGCACCATGATCGTGAAGAGCCGGGTCAATTTTGACAGCATCGTCACAGGGATTGCCGGAGCCAAGGGTTTTTGCACCCTCAACATGTCCAAATACCTCATGAACCGGGAAATAGGCTTTGCCTTGCGTATCCTCCAGATCCTGGCTGATGAATACATCCCCTTTGAACACATGCCCTCCGGCATCGACTCCCTGTCAATCGTCATGCGCCAGGAAGTATTCACCCCGGAAAAGGAAAAACATGTCGTCCGCCGCCTGGTCGATGAAATCGGTATCGAGAAAATTTCGGTGGACCGCAATCTGGCGATTGTCATGATCGTCGGCGAGGCCATGGCCCATACCGTCGGCGTCACCGCACGCGCTGCCAACGCCCTGTCCAAGGCCGGTGTCAACCTGGAGGTCATCAACCAGGGGGCATCTGAAATCAGCGTCATGTTCGGTGTCCGCGAAGAATACTGCAATTATGCGGTCAAGGAATTGTACAAGGAATTCTTCAACCGTTAAAAAGGGAACGAGCCTCCTGGTCGATGACCAGGCTGGCTTCGAAAAATCGTTCCAGGCGATACAGTCCAGGATGGGCCAGGCTAAAGCCGCTCACCTGGACTTTGTCTGTGTAGACGGTGTTATCATTCCGGACGATGTAGGGCGTGGCACCCAGTCCGCTGAACACCCGGATTCCCTGGCTTTGAAGAAACTGGCGCCGGGGATCATCGGCCAGAAGCACGGCCCCATTGGGAAAAGACAAGGCTTTGACCGGTCCCGTCAGAGGTTCGATCTGGGCCTGCCACTTGGCCCAGTCCGACTCGACCTGCTCCAGACTGGCATTTTGGAGGTTGATCATGCCATAGGTCGATGTTCCGATCTGCCAGCCTGTCCTTTGCAATGTACGGGTGATTTCCATGACCTTGGTGTGATTGGCCTCATAGTCCGCTGGACCCAGAACCAGTTCCGGATAGCCCAATGCTGCCAGGGCCCGGTTTTTGTCATCAAGCTGATCCGGATCGGTCACCAGGCCAAAAACCCCTTCGTAGCCGGACAGCGTGATCAAGCCTTTGGCTCCATCGAAGGAAAAATCCGGATGTGCCTCCACAAACGCGTCCAGGATACCGATGGCTTCGGCTTCGCGCCTGATGATCAAGTCGCCGTCCGGACCTGGCCACACGCCACACACGTACCCGGCTTCATCCAGCTGCAGATCCCAGCAATTGCCTGTCTCCCTGCGGGTTGCAAAATAGTTCAGTCCTTCCAGAACCAGAACCAGCGGCTTCTTGCCTTCCGGCAGGTCGAGTGCAAACCGCTCCCCTGCCCCGGTCATCAGTCGTGTCTGGTCGACCAGGATGTAGCCATTGGCATACAGTGCATCCAGAACGCGGGCAAATTCCAGCGTCGTCAACATGGTGTCAAAAGCAGCCGCGGCATATGGATCCCCATCAAAAGCCGTTGCCGGATCAACAATCAATGGTTTGATCACCAGATGCTCAATGGCGCCCCGGAAGGTCACCAGTTTCCGGGGTATTTGCTGACTGCACTCCTCCACGGCAGCCTCGACCGCTCGGTCACCCGGGAAGACAGCCTGCAATTGCTGCAATTGGCCATAGGCTGTGACCGCACGATTCTGGTCCATAAGATCGAGGGCAGCATCCAGCAACGGCTGGTACATGGCGGTCTTGCAGGACTCCAGCTTCTGGCGGGCAAAGTCCTGGACAAAAGTTCCCGACCCGGCAGTCTGTGCCAATTCAGACCAGGCCGCAAAAGCTTCGTACCACTGTTGTTGCAGCAACATCTGATCTGCCGCGATAAAAGCAGGTTTCAAATCTGGCCAGGATGCATATTCATTGCTCAGGGGCTGAATGCTGTCTTTGAGATTCGGCAGGTCTGCCAGCTGTTCGATGGCCAAAGACAAAATCTTGTATTCTGTCTCACCCATCAGGTAGGAGCGACTCAAATCCCTGACAAAACGGGACAGGCGCAGGCTGGATAATTCGCCTAATCCGAGAATGAAGGCCTGGTCTGCATCCGCAAGGGACTGGCCTTGAAACAGCTGGTTTTCGATTGCCTCGAGTCGACCAGAGAGTAATGATTCCAGTTCCGCCAGGGTTTTCTGGTAGGGGTTCTCGACCTGGCCAGACTGCAGGGGCTGTACGGCATTGGCCTGGACTTCGCGGTAAATCTCCAGCGCCTTGTCGTAATCTTCGGCCTCCAGGGCTGTTTCAAAATCCGCCTGGGCGATTTCTGCACTCTGCTGATTGCGTGCGATCAGGAACAGGACGATGCTGGCCAGCACCAGTGCAGCGGCAAGACTGAGCAACAGAACCGAATGGAGACGGGATCTGGTTTCTCTGGTTGAGCGGACATAAAGATGGTTTGCCATGGTCAAATGCCAGCCAAGCCAACTTGCCGGTTCTCCAGAGTGCTTTCCTTGAGATACGTTCCGACTGCGGGCAAGGTCTTGGACCGGTAATACTGGGGCTCGATGATGGCTGTTTCCGATAGACGTTTCAGACTGGTCATGGTGCTGCCTTTTTTTGCCAGCAGCACTTGTACACCCTGGGTCGTCCGGGTTGACTTGAGCGGTACCAGCTCACTGTTGAAAACCAGCACTTTGCGGATGCTGCTTACAGCCACAAAATCTTCCGGATCCGTCAGGAAGCAGATGGCGGTCAGAGGAGAAACCGTACTGAAGGCGTTGACCAGCTTTTTGCGATTGGTCTTGGTTTCATAAGACTGGCACGTCAGACGCACCAGTTTGCCATTGGCAAAGCCAATCAAGAACTGTCCGGTGTAATCTTCGGTCAGATGAATGAACACGACCCGTTCACCCTCGTCCAGGCTGAGCAGGTTAGGTGTGAATTCGCCGAAGTCGGATGGTTTGTGATCCTTGATTTCAAAGACTTTCATCTTGTAGACATTGCCCTGGTTGGTGAACAGGAGAAGGTCCATCTTGTTTTTGCCTTCAATCTCCTGGACAATCTGGTCGTCTTCCTTTGTCTTGAGATCACCTGCACTGCGCAGAGAAGTCAGCGGGATTTTCTTGATATAACCATGGTCCGTCAGGAAAACCCTCAGCCGGAAGTCTTCAATCAAATCGTGATCGGCAATGCGTTCGACATCATCCGTGTGAACCAAGGTCGTCCGCCGTTCACGGCCATGTTTTTTCGCCACCGTTTTGAGTTGCTCAATGATTTTCCGGTCCATGCTCTCCTGGTCGCCCAGAAGGTTCTCCAGAGCAGCGATTTCATCAATCAGAGCCTTGATATCGGCTATCCGCTGTACTAGATACTGGCGATTGAGCTGGCGCAGACGGATTTCTGCGACATACTCAGCCTGGATGGCATCAATGGCAAATCCGTCCATCAGGTTCTTGATGACGGCGCTTTCCTGTTCCGTTTCCCGGATGATCTTGATGGCCTTGTCGATATCCAGCAGGATCAGTTCCAGGCCTTGGAGCAAGTGGAGGCGGTCCTGCTTCTTGCCCAGTTCGAAAGCGATCTCCCGCCTCAGGCAAGACCTGCGCCAGGCATGCCATTCGCCGAGGATCGACCGGATGCCCATCACCCGGGGGGTGCCATTGACCAGAATGTTGAAATTGCAGGCAAATGAACTTTCCAGCGAGGTCAGGCGGAACAGTTTCTGCATCAGGGCCTGCGGATCGGCGGATCGTTTATAATCGATCGTGAGTTTGAGTCCCTCGAGGTCGGTCTCATCCCGGACATCATTGATCTCCTTGATTTTACCGGTCTTGACCAGGTTGGAAATATCGTCGATGATCGCCTCGACCGTCGTGGTGTAAGGGATCTGCAGGATCTCGATGTAGCCATTTTTCTTGTCGATCTGGTAGGTGGCCCGCAACTTGAAGCTGCCCCGGCCGGTCTGGTAGATCTGGCGGATCTCCTGTGGATGGTAGATCAGTTCCGCCCCTGTTGTGAAATCAGGTGCCTGCAGATGTTCTTCGATGTCACATCCCGGATCACGGATATAGGCGATCGTAGCCGCACAGACCTCGGCCAGGTTGAAGGAGCAGATATTGCTCGCCATGCCGACAGCGATGCCCTGGTTGCTGTTGACCAGGATGGTCGGGAATGTAGCCGGCAACAGGACAGGTTCTTTCATGGTCCCGTCATAGTTATCGACCAGATCAACACTGTCCTTGTCCAGGCCAGAGAAGATCTCCTGGCAGATCGAATCGAGACGCACTTCCGTATAGCGGGCGGCAGCGTAATGCATGTCACGCGAATAGATGCGGCCAAAATTGCCCTTGGAATCGACATAGGGGTGCAGCAGAGCTTCGTTGCCCCGGGTCAGGCGGACCATGGTCTCATAGATGGCCTGGTCGCCGTGAGGATTGAGCTTCATGGTCTGACCGACAACGTTGGCCGATTTCGTCCGGTTGCCCGTCAAAAGGCCCATCTTGTACATGGTGAACAGCAGTTTGCGGTGCGAGGGCTTGAAACCGTCGATCTCCGGAATGGCCCGCGAGACAATGACGCTCATGGCATAGGGCATGTAATTGTTTTCCAGGGTCGTCGTGATCGGCTCCTGGTGGATGGGGGCTGGCTTGGTCATGGAGAAACTCCTTGTTAGTGCGAAAACTTACCCGACATCGAGGTTGTCCAGATACTTGTGGCCATTTTGCTCGATGAAGGATTTGCGGCCGGCCAGGTTGTCGCCCAGAAGCAGATCGAAGGTCTCGAGCATGTCTTCGGCCTTGTCCGGCATGACCTGGATCAGGCGGCGGGTTTCCGGATTCATCGTGGTCAGCCACATCATTTCCGGTTCATTCTCGCCCAGGCCTTTCGAGCGCTGGATGGTGCAGCGGTCTGCACCCAGCTTGGCTAAAAGTTCGCTCTTTTCACGCTCGGTATAGGCAAAAAAGGTCTTCTCTTCTCTTTTCACCCGCTGGGTGATTTCAAAAAGCGGTGATTCGGCGATGTAGATTTTCTCCTTGTCGAGCAAGGTTGGTGTCAGGCGGTAGAGCATGGCCAGGATCAAGGTCCGGATCTGGAAGCCATCGACATCAGCATCGGTGCAGATGATGACCTTGTTCCAGCGCAGGCCGTCGAGGTCGAATGAAGACAAATCCTTGTTATGCCTGGATTGGATCTCGACCCCGCAGCCGAGGACCTTGATCAGGTCGACGATGATTTCATTCTTGAAAATCGCCTCATAGTCTGCCTTGAGGCAGTTGAGGATTTTGCCACGCACCGGGATGATGGCCTGGAACTCGGCGTCGCGGCCCATTTTGCACGATCCAAGGGCGGAGTCGCCCTCGACAATGTACAACTCCCGGCGGCTGATGTCCCGTGTACGGCAGTCGACAAATTTCTTGACCCGGTTGATCAGGTCGACCGAACCCATCAGTTTCTTCTTGATGTTCAGGCGCTGCTTTTCGGCACTCTCCCGGCTGCGCTTGTTGACCAGGACCTGCTCCAGGACCCTGTCAGCCTCGGCCTTGTTCTCGATAAACCAGATTTCGAGCCGGCTGCGCAACAGGTCGGTCAAAAACTCCTGGATGTATTTGTTGTTGATCGCTTTTTTGGTCTGGTTTTCATAACTGGTCTGGGTCGAGAACGAGTTGGTGACCAGGATCAGGGAATCTTCAATATCGGCAAAGGTGATCTTGGCTTCATTATTTTTGTATTTATCCTGAAGTTTGGACTGGCGGTCGAATTCATTGACCAAGGCATTGCGCACGGCCTTGTCCGGAGAACCGCCATATTCCAGCCAGCTCGAGTTGTGGTAATACTCGATCAGGTTGACCTCATTGTTGAAACACAGGGCCACTGCGGCCTTGACTTTGTATTCCGGCTTGTCCGCGCGATCGCGTCCTTTGCCACTGCCTTCAAAAAACAGCGGGCTGGAGATGCCTTTCTCCTGGTCCAGCTCCCGGATAAAACCCAGGATTCCTTCGGGATAATAAAATTCTTCTGTCGTACCGGAAGGCTCGTCATACAGGCGGAATGTGACCCCGGCATTGACGATGGCCTGGCGTTTCAAGGTTTGCTGGAAATAATCGAGCGGGATCATGATGTCGGTGAAAACATCACGGTCGGCTTTCCATTTCTGAATGGTGCCTGTCTGTTTCTGTCGCACAGGTGTCTTCGTCAAACCGCCGACATTGTTGCCCTTTTCAAAGTGCAAGTCGTGGCGGAAACCGTCGCGCACGACCGAAACATCAAAGTATTCGGAAGCATACTGGGTGGCACAGGCACCAAGGCCATTGAGCCCCAGGCTGAATTCATAATGGTCGCCACTGATGTTGTTGTATTTGCCGCCAGCATAGAGCTCGCAATAAACCAGTTCCCAGTTGTAGCGGTTTTCTTTTTCATTGAAATCGAGCGGAATGCCCCGGCCCTGGTCTTTGACTTCGAGCGATCCATCCCGGTAACGCTTGACCTCAATCAGGTTGCCGTGCCCTTCCCTGGCCTCGTCGATGGAGTTGGACAATATTTCGAAAAAAGAATGTTTACAGCCTTCCAGGTCATCAGATCCAAAAATGACACCGGGGCGGAGGCGGACCCGGTCGGCCCCCTTCAAGGCAGAAATACTGGTGTTGTCATAGGCTTTGCTTTTGGTCATGGATACTCCTGCTTCATGTCAGAATCGCTTCATTATAGCACAGGCTATCTGGGCAAAAAAATGGATCGCTCCCTTGGTCAAAGGAGCGATCCTGGCGAGCCTAGGAGGACTCGAACCTCCGACCCACAGCTTAGAAGGCTGTTGCTCTATCCAACTGAGCTATAGACCCATGTCTGCCTGGTCTCTACCCTGATTATACAAAACCTGGGCGGGACAAGGCAAGAAAATGGCGGCCCGTGGCCGCCGTGCCGGCGATGCTGGAGCGGGTGATGGGAATCGAACCCACGCAATCAGCTTGGAAGGCTGAGGTTCTACCATTGAACTACACCCGCAGATATAAGTCAGCGCCGATCTGCCCGTTGATTTTACCGCAACAAATCCGGTTTGTCCACACCCAAAGATGGATCATCGGGAAAAATCGAGCCATGGTTTGCGTTTTTCCTGGTGAGCCCGAAACGCTTCATACGTGCGATTGATGATCAAGGTTTCGGGAATCCCCAACGAACAGACGAGGTCAAAGGCTTCATCGACCCGGCCAACCTGGTCCGCCGTATGCGCATCGCTGTTGATGACAATCGGAACACCCAGTTCTTTGCAGCCGCGGGCAATTTCATAACAAGCCACATTTTCCGGATCGCCTTTGAGCGTCCAGCGATTGACCTCAATCATGGTCCCTGTGTCTCGGCAAGCCTTGAGGACAGTCGGGATATCATACGCGTAGCCACCCCGTCCGGTATGGCCGAGGATATCCACGAACGGATTCTGGGCGGCAGCGACCAGGGCTCGGGTATGCTCCTGCCGGGTTCCGGGCTGGATGAGAAGATCATGAAACGATACAATCACAACATCGAGCTTTTCTAAAAGCGAATCCTGCAAGTCCAGCTTACCTTCAAAGTCCATCAGATTGGCTTCAATGCCGCGCAGGATCTTGACACCCTGTAGGTCTCTCGGCACCATGCGAATGGCCGAAAAATAGATCCAGTTGACGGAACCTGGCATGGCTGGTCCATGGTCTGTCAGGGCAAAGCCATCCATGTGATACGTCCGGCAATAGGCAGCGATCTCCTCCATCGTACCAAAAGCATGACCGCTGGCAACGGAATGGACATGGCAATCAAATCGGATCATATGGAAAGCCTCCCTGGTTTTGGCTGAAGAATCTGCATGAAGGGTGATCATGGCTTGCCCTCGATGCTAGCACGAAGTTGACGGGGAGGCAAATCGGGCCAGTGCCTGTCAATTTTAGGGCACCATCTTGTATCCAGACTCAATCATCATTAAACTGAGAACAGTTCTGATCAAGAGCCCGTAATCCTGCCCATCCAGACAGTCTCGATGTTTTGTCAGCTTGTGAACATGTACAGGAGGTTCCATGTGGCTTGCCAGCCTGATCATCAATAGCTTATCCGTTCTCTGTGGCCTGGCCATGTTGTGGCAATTGCCCAGTATCAAGCGAACCAGCCCTTACCAGTCCACCGAAAAGGCAGATACCAAAGCCGTCTCTGTTATTATCCCGGCTTATAACGAATCCAAACGGCTTTTGCCCCTACTCGAGTCTTTGAACAGCCAGACGTCGCAACCATTGGAAATCCTGGTGGTCGATGACCATTCCACCGATGGCACCGGTCCATTGGCAGCTTCGCTGGGCTGCAAAGTGATCCTGGCTGATCCAGTCGAGCCAGGATGGATTGGAAAATCGAGGGCCTGCTGGTCTGGAGCCAAAAATGCCCGTGGTTCTACCCTGGTCTTTCTCGATGCCGACACACGCCTCGAACACCCCGAGGCTTTGACCGAGCTGGTGGCCGCTTTTGCACAGCAGGGTAAAAAGGGCATTCTTTCGGTTCAGCCCTACCATCACGTCAAAAAGAGATATGAGAGCTTTTCGGCAATTTTTAACATCATCGTCCTTTCCGGGTTGAACCGGTTTTCCATCCTGGGCAACCGGATCAAAGGGACGGGTGCGTTTGGACCTTGTCTCATCTGCAGTCAGGAAGACTATTTTTCAACCGGTGGACACCAGGCTGTCCGGGCTGCGGTTCTGGACGACCTGGCCCTGGGTAATCTATTTGCCAGCCATCAGCTGCCAGTGGCGTGTGTGAGTGGCCGCGGGGTTATTTCTTTCAGGATGTACCCGGAAGGTTTCGGACACCTGTTTGAAGGCTGGACCAAGAATTTTGCCACCGCTTCCTCATCCACCCACCCCTTCGTCCTGACCCTGATCATTCTCTGGATTGGTGGTGGGTTCTCGACGCTGGGTGCTTTGATCTGGTCCTTGATGGTCCATAGCCCGCTCGAATTATTATCGGCCAGCCTTGTGGTTCTGGCATATCTGGCCGTTTTCCTGTTCCAGGCCAGGCGAGCCGGGAATTTTCACTGGGTGGTCCTGATCTTCTATCCGCTGCATGTGCTGTTTTTTGCCATCCTGTTCACCTGGTCCCTTTACCTGACCAAAATCCGCCGCTCTGTCTCCTGGCGGGGCCGTAACATCCAGGTCTGATCCCATGCTGCGTCTGTTTGAGCCATCCATGGTTCTAACCATCCTGCTCGATTTTGCCGCTTGGTTTGTGTTCCATATGGCCGCCGTCATATGCACGTTGAATCTGCCAGACCGCTGGTTTGCTTCGGACCACTGGCTCTACCGGACCAGGGCCTGGGAGAACCAAGGCCAGATCTGGCACCAGGTGTTTCGTGTCCGCACCTGGAAGGAACGGCTACCAGACGGAGCCCAGCTGGTTGGACGCGGGTATGCCAAGAAACGTCTGCAAGCCACTCATACAGCAGAATTGTCGCGGTTTGTCCTTGAATCTCGCCGGGCAGAATTGACCCATTATCTGGCCATGTTGCCAGCACCCTTGTTTTTTCTCTGGAACCCGGCCTGGGTGGGATGGTTCATGATCGGATACGCCCTCATGGCCAATGCCCCCTGTATCATTGCCCAACGCTACAATCGTCCCCGTATCATCCACTTGATTGAAAAACGAACATCTGGATCCAAAACCCGACCAGCAACAATCGACAGACAGTAGGAGGTTCTCTCATGGCACAAACATCAGCAATTGTCATCGGCGGTGGGTTAGGTGGCGTCTCCAGCGCCATAACCCTGGCCCAAAACGGATTTTCGGTTCGCCTGTACGAGAAAAACCAGCACATCGGTGGCAAATTGAATTTGAAAGAACAGGATGGCTTTCGATTTGACCTTGGGCCGTCGATCCTGACCATGCCACACATCTTCGAATCCATGTTTGCCAAGAGTGGCAAACAAATGGCTGACTACATCCCGATCGTCAGGCTGGAACACGAGTGGCGCAGTTTTTTCCCCGACGGTACCGTTCTGGACCTGTATGGCGATCTGGACAAAATGGCCCGGGAAAACCCAAGCCTCTCGGCTGACGACATGCGCCAGTACAAAAATTTCCTCGATTACGCCAAAGGCTTGGATGACATCACGACAGAAGGCTACTTCAGCCGCACCGGACTGGATACCATCCGGGATGTCTTTGCCCGTCATGGATTTTTCAAGTCCATGAACGGCTTCGATTATTTTTCGACCATGTATGGAGCGATCCAGAAACGCATCAGCAACCAGAACCTGCGTGACATGCTCGCCTATTTCATCAAATATGTCGGCTCATCCCCCTACAATGCTCCAGCGGTTCTCAATATGATGATCCACATGCAGCACCAGCTCGGTGAATGGTATGTGCCAGGCGGTATGAACAAGATTGCCCTCGGCCTTGTTCGCCTGGCCGAAGAAATCGGCGTCGAAATACACACGTCCAATGAGGTTGTCCAGCTGGAAACCGCCGGCGATGAGCGCATCACAGCGGCCATCCTGGCCGACGGATCCCGACAAACGGCCGATTATTTTATCTCCAACATGGAAGTCATTCCCGCATACAAACGGCTGCTGGGCTGGTCCGACCACAAAATGTCTGCTTTGCTCAAGTTTGAACCCGCCTGCTCCGGTCTAGTTCTTCATATCGGTGTCAATCGACAATACCCTCAGCTGGCCCATCACAACTTCTTCTTTTCCGGGAACCCGCAGCAGCATTTTGACAAAGTCTTCAATCGCCATGAACTGCCGGATGATCCGACGCTTTACGTCGTCAACGTCAACAAGACCGATCCGGACCAGGCACTGCCCGGTCATGAAAATCTCAAGATTTTGCCTCATATTCCCTATATCCAGAAAAATCCAGCCACCCGCGAAGCGTATCTGGCCCTAAAAGAGCGTGTGCTCGACAAGCTGGAGCGCATGGGTCTGTCCGATTTGCGCCAGCACATTGTCACTGAAGATTTCTGGACACCTGTCGATCTGGAGAACATGTATTATTCTGACCGGGGAGCCATTTATGGCGTGGTATCAGACCGCAAGGCCAATCATGGGTTCAAGCACCCCAAGCACAGCACCCAGTATGACAACCTCTATTTTGCCGGTGGAACGGTCAATCCCGGCGGTGGCATGCCGATGGTCACTCTGAGCGGCCAGCAGACCGCCTATCTGATTCTGGACCGGGAAAGCCATGGCTGAAAGGCTTGCTGGCCGCACGGCACTGCTTCAACTGCGGCAAATGATCAAGGATCACGAACCAGACTTTCTTGCAGCGTTGCAGCAAGACTCAGGCAAGCCACTGGTTGAAGCCTACGCTGCAGAAATCAGCCTGGTTCTGGATGAAATCCAGTTTCTCCTGCGCCAGGGACATCAAGTTCTCAAACCTGTCAAGATCTGGGGACTAGGCCTCTGGTTCCAGAACCAGGCTGTTATCAGCAGAGAACCTTTTGGACGGGTATTGGTCATCAGTCCCTGGAACTACCCGTTCCTACTCTCCCTTTTGCCTGTGGCCGGGGCCTTGCTGGCCGGTAACACCTGCGTTCTCAAGCCATCTGAGCTGGCACCCGCGACCACCAGGTTGCTCGAGAAACTCGTTCCCCGCTATTTCCCCGGTCACCCGGGGCTTGAAGAGCCGTGTCTGAAAATCGTCACCGGCGATGCCAAGGTTGCCCAGGCATTGCTCCAGGAGTCCTGGGATTTTGTCTTTTTCACTGGCAGTGGGAAGGTCGGCCAGATCGTGTCTGAAACGCTCTCACCCCGCCTGATTCCTCATGTCCTCGAACTGGGGGGCAAAAATCCCGTGATCATCGGGCCAGGCGGTGTCACACCAGCCCTGGTCCGCCGACTGGTCTGGGCGAAATTCATCAATTGTGGTCAGACCTGCATCGCTCCTGATGATGTTCTGGTGCCTGAAAAAGACATGGAAACACTAGCAGGCCATCTGATAAACCATTTGAATACCTTTTATGGTACTGATCCCGCGCAAAGCCCGGATTATGGCCGGATCGGACATGATCGTCATTTCGACCGCCTCGTCCAGATGCTGGAATCAAGTCTGGCTTGTACAGGTCAAACTGGAGATCATCAAGCAGCAACACCTCGGTTATTGTCAGGAGGTCAGCACAACCGCACAACACTCTATTTCGCTCCGACCCTGATAACAGGTCTCGCAACAAACGCTCCGTTGGCCACAGAAGAAATTTTCGGTCCGATCCTGCCCATCCAGACTTATCGCGACGAAACCCACCTGCGCGAGCTGTTGTCAGCCCGGCCACAACCTCTGACGGTCTACTGCCTCAGCCAGGATAACCAGTTTGCCCAAAGGTTGTCCCGGGATATTCGAACCGGTTCATTTGCCCACAACCAGTTCATCTATCAGGCTGCCAGCAGCCGCCTGGCATTTGGCGGCCTTGGCAGCAGCGGGCACGGGCGCTACCATGGCCTTGCCAGCCTCCTCACCTTCACCTATGAAAAAACCATGTTCAAAAATGCTGGGAATTTTGAACTAAAGCAACAGTTCCCGCCCTATGGAGCAGACGCCCTCACGGTTTACCGCCATTTTGTCCGATACTTAAGGCGCTAAAGTGAAAAATGAAAAAAGCCTACAACCGCTGAGGCTGTAGGCTTTCTCTTGGTGATCCGCCGGAGGCTCGAACTCCGGACCCCCTGATTAAAAGTCAGGTGCTCTACCGACTGAGCTAGCGGATCATTGGCTGGGGTGGCAGGATTTGAACCTACGCATGCGGGAGTCAAAGTCCCGTGCCTTACCGCTTGGCGACACCCCACCGGTCGGCATGATCGGTCACAGGTGCCTGGCGGCCCCGATCGGGAGATGAATGGGGTGGGATATGGGAATCGAACCCACGACCTCCAGAGCCACAATCTGGCACTCTAACCAACTGAGCTAATCCCACCACGTAGATCCCGGCTGCCGTGGCACGAAGTGATTATAAGGATCGCACAAAGGCTTGTCAAGCGATCCTTCAAAAATAATATTGTTGGGTTATTTGAAAAATTTCTGGTTTTCTGTTTCTGCTATACTGGGAGCTGGAACCACCTGAGCTTGTTGATTAAAAACCCTGGAGGTCTGACCATGACTGAATTTTTCTCCAGCCATCCGCTGCCGGTCGTAGAAAAGCTGCCGCTGAACGGACCTCGGCTGACATTAACTGCCTACAACAAAGAGGATCTGGCTACCCTGTTGCCTTTTTTCCAGGATGTTTCGACCTTGCGATATTATTTGCCGACCACTGTCCGTCCGTTCAATCTGGAACAGCTGGATCTTCTGCTTTCAGACTGGAACGATGGCCAGAGCAATTTCGTTTTTGCCATCCGGCACGAAGGCCAGATTTGCGGATTGGTCAATCTGGATGGCCTCGATTTCCCGAATAGCCATGCCGAGATCGGCATTGCCATCACAAGCAAGTTGCAGCGCGGCCAGGGATTTGCCAGCGAGGCACTCGCATTGCTCCTGGACTTTGCTTTTGGCGAACTCAACCTGCAGCGGATCTGGTGCCGGATCATCAGTGGCAACGACCCATCTGTCCGCCTTTTCACCAGGCTGGGCTTTGTCCAGGAAGGTGTTCTGCGCCAGCATGTCCGCCGGTCCGGCGAATTTCGCGACATGCTGGTCTATGGACTTCTGCACAATGAATACATGGCACCAAAGTCTCTCTGAGCCGTTTGAATCTCAACAAGGTTTGAACGTTTGTCTTGTCCCACTTTTCGTTGCATGGTAAGATAGGTTCGGTATTTGATGTTCCGGATGGAATCCGGGAATTACAGGAGGATTTTTCATGAGCAAACTGATTGGCAATGCGATTTTTGGTCAGTCCGGCGGCCCGACTTCGGTCATCAACGCCAGTGCTGCTGGCGTCTTCACAGAAGCCCTTAAACAGACCGGTGTGATTGAGAAGGTCTACGGTGCAGCCAATGGCATCGTTGGCATCCTGAACGAGAAATTCTATGACATCGGCCAGGAGGATCCGGCTGAGCTTGAACTGCTGAAGACCACACCCTCCTCTGCCCTCGGCTCCTGCCGCTACAAACTGGCCAAACCGGAAGTCGACGACACCGACTATAAACGTATCCTCGAGGTCTTCAAGAAATACAACATCCGCTACTTCTTCTACAACGGCGGCAATGACTCGATGGACACTTGCAATAAGATCTCCAAGTTCATCGCCAAGTCCGGCTATGAATGCCGCGTCATCGGCGTCCCCAAGACCATCGACAATGACTTGTTCGGCACCGACCACTGCCCGGGCTTTGCTTCTGCAGCCAAGTATATCGCCACCACGGTCATGGAAGTCTACCTCGACGCCCGCGTCTATGACACTGGCATGATCACAGTCATCGAAATCATGGGCCGCAATGCCGGCTGGCTGACTGCCGCTTCCGCTCTGGCTGCTCACAAGGGTAGCGGTCCAGATTTGATCTACCTGCCGGAAGTCGATTTTGATCTCGATCAAATGCTCGCCGACGTCAAGAAAGTCTACGAGAAAGAAAAGAAAGTCATCGTCTGCGTCTCCGAAGGTGTTAAAACCAAGGAAGGCAAGTATATTCCCGAACTGGTAGGCGAAGTCTCCGTCGATGCGTTCGGCCACAAGCAGATGGGCGGCACCGCTGCTGTGCTCGCCAACTATCTCAAGGAAAAGATGGGCTGCAAGGTCCGTGGCATCGAATTGTCCCTGATGCAGCGCTGCGCCGCTCACCTGGCCTCCAAGTCTGACGTCGAGGAATCCTTCCTCTCTGGCCAGACCGCTGTCCGTATCGCCGTAGACGGCATGACCGACTTCATGGTTGGTTTCCAGCGTCCTGAGCAGGGTGAATACAAGTGTGAGATCAAGCTGATCCCTCTCAATGATGTCGCCAACACTGAAAAAGTCGTACCGAAGGAATGGATCAATGATGAAGGCAACTTCGTCAATGAGAAATTCATTGAATACGCTCTGCCTTTGATCCAGGGCGAGTCCAAGATTGCGATCGAAGATGGCCTGCCCCGCTTCGCCAAGCTCAAGAAAGTCCTCGTCGAGAAAAAATAATCTACTCTGCAGGATGAATCATTTATAAATCAGGAAGGGCTGCCGTCTGGCAGCCCTTTTTAATGTCCAAGGGGTCATTGATATGTCATTGTTTCAGAATCAGTTTGATCTGGATCTGCCTTTCTTATGTGCCGTTTTCTTTTGTGATGGAGGCATTCGTTTGGCCAAGACTTGTGGCCGGGCGACGGAATAGCCGAAAAAACCCAGCAGTCTGCCCAAGGAATAATAATTGCCATGAGCATAGGCAACCAGATTGGCCTTATCCAGGCGCAGACGATTGTCAGCATCGAGTAAAGCAGGACTCACTTCAACCGCGGCCACGCGAGCCAGGAAGAGATCATGCGAACCCAGGGGCAGGATCTGTTCCACTTGGCAGGATAGCGTCAGGGGACTCTGGGCAACCGCAGGTGCATGTTGCAGCTGGCTGGCCTTGATGGCATTGAGCTTGCAGGCAGAAAATTTGTCCAGGTCCCGGCCAGATTTGACCCCGCAAAAATCAGTCGCTTTTAAGATTTTGTCGTTAACAAGGTTGATGACAAACTCCCGGCTTTGGCTGATCTGGGTGTGGGAGTACCGTGAAGGCCTGATTGAGACAGAGACCATGGGGGGTTCGGAATTGATCGTACCAGCCCAGGCAACCGTGATCATGTTGGCCTGATCATAGCCTTCCCCTGGCAGGCCACAGCAGGATACCAGAACAACCGGAACAGGCGCCAGCAACGTCGAAGGATTCAGTTCCACTTTGGGTGCCAGGGCCTGTGATAGATCCATTTTCAAATCAGACTGTTGGTCCATCGTTTCTCACTTTCAAACACCAAGCATTTCATGGTTGAGCAAATAGGCTTTCAAGTTGATTCCGCCAGCAAAACCCACCAGGCGGCCGTTCTTGCCGATCACACGATGGCAGGGGATCATCACAGGGATGGGGTTGGCGGCACAGGCAGCACCCACTGCCCTGGCCAACTGATGCGGTATCTGGCCAGGTTTGGCAATCCGGTAAGCCAGATCTTCATAGGACCAAGTGGCACCATAGGGAATCTGGCGCAGTTGATCCCAGACTTGGCGCTGGAAAATCGTTCCTGTCTGAATGTCGATTGGAACAGTGAATTCCTGAAGCTGGCCGGAAAAATAAGCCTTAAGTTGCCGGCAAGCGTCCACAAGCAACGGAGGCGCATCATCCACGACCATCTGGCGACCAGGACGACTGGCGCCTGGAAAGTCTGGATCCAGGAAATCGATCCCGATAATGGCTTTCTCAGTGCTCTGGACATGAAGGGCCCCGGCCGTAAACGTCAGGATAGCGTCATAAACAGTCTGGATCGGCTTTGACAACAGATGCGGCTGACGAGTCATCTATCCACCCTCCCCTCTCTGGTCCCAGTCTTGCTGCATGCCCCTGATGACTGGCTGGAAGTCTGGTTCGGACAGCAGGCGGTAAGCCAGAGGACCTGTCAGATCTTGTTGAAAAGATTTCCAGTCTTGAACCGTGAAAGCACCACCTGGATCAGGATGTTCCAGAAGATCTGGCAATTGATCCAGTGCCCCTGTACGTCCGCTGATTTGGCTCAGGAAGGCATTCCACACCTCCCTGTCCCTGACGACCGGAAAGAGGCCAGGCTGCGGCAGCAAACGATTTTGCAGGTACAGGGCATCCGGGTCTGCTGCAAAAAAAGCTGCGATCTGGCAAGCCAAGTCCGGTTGGCTGGTGGATTTACTGACACTGAAAGCCTGGATATGAACGGGATATGGGCTGGCAGAAGCCATCGTCCGTGGAAGTGGTATAACCAGGCGATCGGACATGCCAGAGTCAAGGGAACCAAGCAGGCTGGATTCGATGGCCCGGAAGGCCACGGACCGGCTATCAAGCATCTCTTCTGTCGCAGCAAGATAGTCAGAGTAGCTGACGGAAGCTGTAATGCCTGTGGCTCCGTCCGCGACCAGGTGTCGCAAGGCCAGGATATTGCTGGTCAATTCAGGCTGGGAAAAATCATAGCGGGCACCATCCCAGCCAGCCCAGCCAGTACGAGAATCCGTGCCACTCGGGAGTATAGGCAAGAGATTTTCCGGACTGGCCAGGACCCATTCGTTTTCGCTGGCTGCAGCCGACAGTTGGTGACACGTTTCGACAAATTCCGGCCAGCTTGGCACCTCATCGTAACGATCCAGGCCAGCGCCGGCAATCGCTCGTGGATGGTACAGCAAGACCGGGACTGATAAGCGCCAAGGCAGATAGAGTAACCCTTGTGGGCTCTGGCTTGCGGACAGCAAAGCAGGGCTGACTTTGTCTGCGGCCAGTCGCTTATCATCCATGAGATACGGGGTCAGATCGAGAAGCTGACTGGCTTCAAAGGCTGAATAATGGTCGGTCAAAACCAGGTCAGGCCAGTTTCCAGCCGCGGTCCACGTGCGGGCCAGTTCGTCCGACAAAAACGTTGCCTGAGGGAAAGGCTCAGCCACCAATCGCAGATTGGAATCATAGGCAGATAGATAGTCAAGGCTGATGAGCTTGCCACTGCTGTCCTCATGGCCGAGCGTGCTGACCTGGTTCATGGTCAGTTCGTAATATCGGCCCAGAAGATCCAGATGATCTGATCGCCAGGGGCCTGCTACGCGCAGAGTGATCCGCTGGCGACTGCTGGTACCATCATCATTTTGGTCCGTGGTACGGGGATCGGAAAGGCTCGTCAAAGAAGCTGGCTGGTCATCTGGGCGCAGAGGCAATTCTGGATAGTTCGATGAAGCAGGCAAGGAACAAGCTGCCAGGGATAGGCAGGCCAGAACCAGGAAGCCTGTTCTAAGCCCGAGTATCCATTGACCGAGAGACCCTTTAAGCATCGACTTTTTCATAGACCCTATAGTTGAAAACCAATCCGTTTTCTTCCAGGTCTGGTTCAGTTAAAACGCACTGCCATGCAGGCATTTCATCCAAGTTGGGGAAATACGTGTCTGCCTGTTGCTGACGATGGATGCGGGTGACATAAACGCGATGGCAGTCAGGCAGGAATTCACGGTAGATGCTGCTGCCACCAATCACATAAACGTGCTTGTCCGGGTGGCGGGCAACAGCTGCGAGAACCTCTTCACGGTTGTGGCAGACTGTAGCACCATTGATTTCCAATGACCGGTTTCTGGAAACAACCAGATTGATTCTTGACGGCAAGGGACGCCCCCCCGGGAAAGTCGCAAGTGTCTTACGTCCGAGGATGACAATCTGGCCTGACGTCATTTCTTTGAACCGCTTCAGGTCGGCCTTGATCCTGAACAGCAAGTCATCCCGGTAACCGATCCCCCAAGCCAGGTCTACTGCTACAATCGCATCCATGGCGTTAGACCGCCACAGGGATACGGGTCATTTTCTCACCGGTCTGATAGTCATTCAGTTCGATATCAGCGACAGTGAACTGGTAGAAGTCCTTGACCTCTGGATTGATCCACAAGACCGGGGCTGGAAAGGACGTGCGGGCAATGAGTTCCCGGACCAAAGGGATATGCCGGTCATAGATGTGGGCATCGGCAATGACATGGACCAGCTCGCCAACCGCAAGACCACTGACCTGCGCAAACAGGTGGACAAGAACTGCGTACTGGGTGACATTCCAGCTGTTGGCGACCAGCATATCCTGGGAACGCTGGTTGAGAATGGCATTGAGCTTGTTTCCCGACACGTTGAGGGTCAGGCTATAGGCGCAGGGATAGAGCTGCATCGCATGCAGGTCCTGGTGATTGTACAGGTTGGTCAGCATTCTCCTGCTGCTGGGATTGTGCTTGAGATCATAGAGCAGGCGGTCGACCTGGTCGAATTCCCCTTCTTTGTAGATTGCTTTTTGTGCCAGCTGGTAACCATAAGCTTTGCCGATCGTGCCCTGCTCATCGGCCCAGTTGTCCCAGATGTGGCTGTTCAAATCAGCAACCCGGTTCGACTTTTTCTGCCAGATCCAAAGCAGTTCATCGATGGCTGCCTTGAAATTGATCGGACGCAAGGTCAGGATCGGGAATTCTTCAGCCAGATTGTACCGGTTGACGATTCCGAACGATTTGATGGTGTAGGCAGGGGTACCATCCTCCCAGCGCGGACGGACATCGTTGCCGGTCTCATCGTACCCCTCACTCAATATTTGATGGCAATTGGCAATGAAAAGATCATCTGCACAGCTCATGACTCAAGTCATCCTTCCTGTCTGAAAAACTTGCTTGCAACCACCAGTATAAGCAAAGCGATCTGGTAACACAACAAAAACGACCCGTTCCTTCTGGCATTACCTGCAGGAAACTGGTCGTCTGTTGTTACTGGTCGGAGTGAGAGGACTTGAACCTCCGGCCTCTTGGTCCCGAACCAAGCGCTCTACCACCTGAGCCACACCCCGTTGACTTTTGCTATTCTACTGATAAAAAACCACAGTGTCAAGGGACTTTTCGAACTTCGCCAAGATCTATGGATCCCCGGGTCAGCAGATGCAAAAGTTGGCAAGGATTGGATTAGCGGGCTATATACCGGCTGTTGACTTCCTGGACAAGTTTCTCGATGACCGCGTCGATTTTCATGACACCAAGGTCCCCATCCTTGCGGGAACGGACCGCCAGACTGTCTGTCTCGATCTCGGCATCACCGAGGACCAGCATGTACTGGAGCTTGTCCATCTGGGCTTCGCGAATCTTCTTGCCGATCTTCTCGTCCCGGCTGTCAATCTCAATCCTCAGTCCAGCTTGTCTCATGCGATGAGCGATGGATTTGGCTGCCTCAAGGTGCCGCTCGGAAATCGGCAGGACCCTGGCTTGCTCAGGCGCGATCCACAGTGGCAAGGCACCGGCATATTTCTCGATCAGCAAGGCCAGCGTGCGTTCATAGCAGCCGATGGACGTGCGGTGGATGATGTAGGGGTGGCGCTTTTCACCATCCCGGTCTGTGTAGTCCATGCCGAAGCGTTCAGCCAGCTGGAAGTCGATCTGGATGGTAATCAGGGTATCTTCCTTGCCAAAAACATTGCGGATCTGGATGTCCAGTTTCGGGCCATAGAAAGCGGCTTCACCAACACCCTCGACATAGGGAATCTTCGCATGGTCGAGGATCTGGCGCATGGTCCCCTGGACAGACTCCCATTCCTCAGCTGAACCGATGTATTTCTCCCGGTTGGATTCATCCCAGAGCGAGAAACGATAACTGACATCATCATCCAGACCGACAGCCTGGAGCATGAAGTTGGCCAGGTCCAGGGCTCCCCTGAATTCCTGTTCCAGCTGATCTGGGGTGCAGATCAGGTGGCCTTCGGAAATGGTGAACTGGCGCACCCGGATCAGGCCGTGCATTTCACCGGATGATTCGTTGCGGAACAAGGTCGACGTTTCACCGTAGCGAATCGGCAGGTCACGATAGCTGCGGGTCTTGGTCAGAAAAGCCTGGAACTGGAACGGGCATGTCATCGGACGCAAAGCGAGAACTTCCTCGGTATCCGCCTTCTCGGGGTCACCGATAATGAACATGCCATCGCGGTAGTGGTGCCAGTGGCCAGAGATTTTATACAAATCGGACTTGGCCATGAAGGGGGTCTTCGTCAGCTGGTAGCCGCGGCGTTCCTCCTCATCCTCGACAAAGCGCTGCAAGAGCTGGATGGTGCGGGCACCCTTCGGCAGCAGAATCGGCAGCCCCTGGCCAATGTAGTCGACGGTCGTAAAATACCCCAGTTCGCGACCCAGTTTGTTATGGTCGCGCTTTTTGGCTTCCTCTTGCTGCTCAAGATAGTCCTTGAGCTGCTGTTTATCCGGAAAACTGGTGCCATAAATCCGCTGCAGCATTTTATTTTTCTCGCTGCCGCGCCAGTAAGCACCGGCCACTTGAGTCAACTTGAATGCTTTGACCTCTCCGGTAGATGCCAGATGAGGGCCGGCACACAAATCGACAAAATCACCCTGACGATAGAAACTGATCACCGCATCTGCCGGCAAGTCATCAATCAATTCAACCTTATAAGTCTCCCCGGACCCAGCCATCAAGGCTTTTGCTTCCTCACGAGGCAATTCAAAGCGCTCGATCGGATAGTTGGCCTTGACGATTTTTTTCATCTCATCTTCAATCTTGCCCAGTTCCTCTGGTGAAAAGGGTTCGTCACGGTCAAAATCATAATAATAGCCTGATTCGATGGCAGGACCAATGGCCAGTCTAGTCTGGGGATACAACCGTTTGACCGCGTGGGCCAGGATATGCGATGACGTATGGCGAAATGCGTGACGATAGGACGCATCGGAAAAATCTGACATGGTTACCTCCGCGCCTGCCAGTCAAATATAGGACAATCTGGACAGGCTATTCTATGATAATCAATCTCGCTGGTTTTGTAAATTATGACTGGATTCCATCATGGAAACCCGAATCATCTGCGTCCTGATTGCATGCGCGTTTTTGCTCAGGCAAGGGTGATCAAATCGCTGATGGCATCGAGCCGGCTTTGCTTGATGCCAGAGACCTTCATCAGATCTTCTTTGCTCTTGAACGGACCGTTCCTCTCCCTGTAATCAAGGATGGCCTTGGCGGTGGCCGGACCGATTCCGGGCAGCTGGTCCAGTTCTTCCAGTGAGGCCTGGTTGATGTTGATCTTCTGGACACCTGATGCCTGTGCCGTGACCAGGATGTCGCTTGTGGCCGGATCTCCTGCCACCTCTGCTCTGGTCGGGATCCGGATGTGGCAATTTTCCGTAATAGCCAGGGCCAGGTTGATGACATCTCCTGCTGCATCTTCGCTCAGTCCACCCGCACGTTCCACAAGTTCGTACAAGTAGCTGCCCCGGGCAACGAGGTAGATCCCTGGATCTTCGACGGCTCCGACAAGATAGACCGGAACAAAATCCTGTTCCGGGCTTGAATCAGCAGGCAGCGGGCCTGCGGGATACGACCCTGAGTGGTTTGCTTGCGTCGCCTCCTGGGCAATGATCTCGATTCCACCGGCTTGGGCGCGCCTGAGTTCAAACGCGACAGCTGCCAGCGAGAACAGGCAGATTCCGATCAGGATGTAAAAAGAGTGCCGCTTCAATTCGATCGTGTGCATGAATCATTCTCCCTGGAAGATCATGCTCCAGCATAGCAAAGAGGGCAGGTTCCCCTCCCCTCTTTCGAACGACAAATCACGACAGAATTCGACTCAAAAATTGGCAGACCCTACAGCTGGAGGGAATTGAAGGCCGGCTCGAATCGACAAAATCAAGTCCGGCTGCGGCTCTGCTGCCAGAGTTTCTCCAGGCTGTAGAAGTCTCGTTCCTCGCTGTGGAAGACATGAACGACAACATCACCATAATCGAGGAGAATCCAGCGAGAGGATTCAAACCCCTCGACGTGGTCTACCAGGCGTTGATCTTTTTCCTTGAGCAAATACTCGACTTCATCAGCCAATGCCTTGACATGAGTGGTCGATGTACCGGTGGCAATGACAAAATAATCTGCCAGGATCGTCTTGTCCGAGACATCAATGACATCAATGTCCTTGGCTTTCTTGTCATCCAGGATGGTTTTGATTTTCTGAGCTAAATCTGATGCAGTCAATTTGATTCTCCTTTATTGTTCCAGGATGCACCTGGTTGCTTGCGTTGCAGCTGTGCCGGATGATGGTCGATGATACCCAGTTTCTCCAATGCTGCCTGGGCATAGGGATGGGATGGCTTGTTTTCGCGCTCGAGGAAAGCTTCGACTTCGATCAGGCACAAACGCATGGCCTGGACCAGATCGGTTTCTGCCGCCTCGCGGATGGCCTCGAGATTGTTGTAAGTCCGTGCGGGCTCGACTTTGTCAGCCACGTAGATCAGCAGATCCAGGTCCGACATCTCACCGCTGCCTGTGGTATGGTAGTGGATAGCCCTGAGGATCTCAGGGTCCTCAATGCCAAACTGGTGCCGGGCCAGCCACGCCCCCGCCGGGCCATGGGCCAGGGCCGGCTCCAGCAATTCGGGATCTCCAGCCAGTCGAGCATAATGAAGCACCGTATGAGCCTCGAGGCATTTGGCACAATCATGCATCAGACCGGCAATACCAGCTTTTTCGACCGAAACATCGTGCTTGTTGGCCAGATGCATCGCGTAGCGCATGACATTGAGCGAATGGAGCAGCCGCTTGTGGTTCAGCAAAGGCCTGACCTGGCATTCATAATCTGCCAGTCGTTGCCAGACCGCAGGTTCCACACGGGCCAATTCCTCGTCATAGCCATACAGGTCATGCCGTGTGATCAAAGCTGCGACGCGTTCCGGGATTTTTCCGGTGTCCAGGTCTCCCCTGACAGCATCTGCCCGGACTTCAGTCGCCGAAAGCTCAAGCATGGGGGCGTGCAGGAAGTCGATCCGGGCCGAGAAGTTCCGGCGCAGACGTTCCGCCTGAGCCTTTGCCTCCAGCTGGCTGATGCCACCACGATGGGCAATCAGCAAGTCCGCTTTGGCAAGGATTTTCTCCGGCAAATGCCAGGTGGGCAGATCAAAGAGCACATCCGAACCATAGACGAGGATGATCTCATCATCCGGAGCCAATTGTCCGCGCAAAAGTGACAATGTGTCTATGGTATACGAACGACCTGGACGTCTGATTTCCAAATCGGAAACCTCGACTTGGCCGAGATCTGAGACACCGCGCAAAGCCATTTCATAGCGATAGCCGGCAGCAGAGACCTTTACCTTGGTCTTGTGTGGCTGCTGGCCGGCGACCATCAAAATCACCCGGTCGACCAGGCCTGATTCCAGGACCGCTTCAACCAGCCGGCGATGCCCGTTGTGAAAGGGATCAAAGGTCCCACCGACCATGCCGATTCTGGTCACGTGCGGCCAATGTCCTTGCGATAATGAACCTGGTCAAAGTGGATCCTGGCGACATCGCGATAGGCTTGACGGATGGCATCCTCGAGCGAGTCGGAAACAGCGGTCACTCCCAGGACGCGTCCTCCGGCAGTGACGATCTCAGCGCCCTCTTGCCGGGTCCCGGCATGGAAAACCAGGCTTGCGGTGACAGTGTCCAGGCCGGATATCGGAAAGCCGGTCGTGTAAGCGCCCGGATAGCCGCCAGAAGCCAGGACCACACAGCAAGCAGAGCGGTCCTGCCAGCAGATTTCGATCTGGTCGAGCCGTTCTTCCAGGACAGCCAGGCAGATGTCCACCAGGTCGGTTTTCAGAAGGGGCAGGACAACCTGCGCTTCCGGATCACCAAAACGGGCATTGTATTCAATGACTTTCGGTCCTGATGGCGTCAGCATGAGGCCAAAGTAAATGACGCCTTTGAACGGGCATCCTTCGGCAGCCATGGCATGGATCGTGGGCTGGAAAATGGTTGCCATCATCTGGTCTTGCACTTCTTTCGAGAGGCTCGCGCCCGGTGCAATGGTCCCCATGCCGCCCGTGTTGGGCCCCTGGTCATGGTCAAAGGCTCGCTTGTGATCCCGGGATGACACCATCGGCACGACAGTTTTGCCATCGGCAAAGGCCAGGACCGTCAGCTCAGGTCCGGTCAGGAAAGACTCGATGACCACACGGCTGCCTGCCTGGCCAAATGCATTGCCCTCCAGCATGTCGCGCACAGCCTGCTCAGCTTCCAGCTGAGTCTGGGCGATGATGACACCTTTGCCCAGCGCAAGACCGTCAGCCTTGATGACGATCGGTAAATCGCAGCTATTGAGATAGGCCAGGGCTGGTTCAACTGACTCAAACACAGCATAGTCCGCGGTCGGGATCTGGTAACGGCGCATCAGATCCTTGGCAAACGACTTGCTGGCTTCGATCCGGGCAGCTGCCCGGGAAGGTCCGAACGCCCGGATACCAGCTTGCAGCAGGGCATCGACCATGCCCAGGGCCAGCGGGTCATCCGGTGCAACAAAAACCAGATCGATGGCCTCTGTCACCGCAAACCGGACCATCGCATCCAGATCGGTCGCCTTGATCGGGACACATGTGGCAAGCTGGGCGATCCCGGCGTTGCCCGGGGCACAATAGAGTGTTGTCACCTGCGGACTCTGGCTGAATTTCCAGGCGATGGCATGTTCGCGGCCGCCGCCGCCAACGATCAGAATTTTCATGGCAGAAAAAGTGCTCCTTGTGTTCGTGTTACTGGCATAAAGGTATCCGGCTGGTCCAGGGTGCTCGTATCAATGACGGAAATGGCGCATGCCGGTGAAGGCCATCGGGATTTTGGCCTGATTGCAGGCGTCGATAGACTCCTGGTCGCGCATCGAACCACCTGGCTGGATGATGGCTGCGATGCCTGCAGCTGCAGCAGCCTGGACCGTATCGGCAAAGGGAAAGAATGCATCGGAACCAAGGATCGAACCTTTGGCTTTCTCCCCGGCATTGGCAATGGCAATCCCGGCCGACGTGATCCGGTTGGGCTGACCTGGCCCGATACCGACTGTCTGAAGGTTCTTGACCAGGACAATCGCGTTGGATTTGACATGCTTGACCACTTTCATGGCAAACAGCAGGTCATCCTGGTCCGCGGCTGAAGGCTGTGCTTCAGTCACAACGGTAAATCCTGTTTCAGTCAGAACCTGGGTATCCTGATCCTGGACCAGGATGCCGCCATAAACCTGCTTGATCATCTGTTCACCTGCTGCGATCGGGTCCGCTACAGCCGGCAATTTCAAGAGACGCAGGTTTTTCTTTTTCTGGAGAATCTCCAGAGCATCGGGGGCAAAATCCGGGGCCACGATGACTTCGAGGAAGATTTCTTTCATCTGGTCGGCCACATCCGCCGTGACCGTGCGATTCAGGGCAACAATGCCGCCGAAGATGGAGACTTTGTCCGCTTCGTAAGCTTTGGTCCAGGCTGCCAGCAAGGAATCCGCACTGCCGACGCCACAGGGATTGGCATGTTTGATGGCAACAACGGTCGGTTCGGCAAACTCCTTGAGCAGGGCAATGGCTGCATCCGTGTCGGCTATGTTGTTGTAAGACAGTTCCTTGCCGCCCAGCTGCTCAGCCTCGGTCAACGATCCTGCCTTAGGCAGGGCTTCCCGATAGAACGAGGCACTCTGGTGCGGGTTCTCCCCATAGCGCAGGCTGCTCACCCGTTCATAGGTCAAGGTCAGCAGCCCGGGCAAGGCCTTGTCGCCGGCACTCTGGAAATACTGGGCGATCAGGGCATCATAGGCAGCTGTATGCTCAAAGACTTTACGGGCCAGGCCAAAACGCGTTGCCAGCGTCGTATTGCCAGTGGCTTCGATTTCCCCGAGCACCTGGGCATAATCAACTGGATCGACCAGGACCGTGACGTCGTGGTGATTTTTGGCAGCGGCACGCAACATGCTCGGGCCACCGATGTCGATATTCTCGATGCATTCTTCCGGCGTGGCGCCGGGTTTCATCACCGTCTGCTTGAACGGGTAGAGATTGATGATGACCAGGTCGATCGGCTCGATCCCGAGGCCGGCAATGGTTGCCATGTGTTCTGGGTTATCCCGGATGGCCAGGATCCCGCCATGGATTTTTGGATGCAAGGTTTTGACTCGTCCGTCGAGACATTCTGGAAATCCAGTCACATCGGACACATTGGTGACCGGAATGCCGGCCCTGACCAGTGCGGTCGCTGTGCCACCGGTGGAAAGCAGCTCGATGCCAAGCTGATTCAGTTGAGTGGCCAGTTCGATCAGGCCGGTTTTGTCTGAGACACTGAGCAGGGCGCGTTTCATCATTTTAGTAACCTCCAAATGCATGAACGTAAGGGTGGATGGTATCTATGGATGGGCAGGGCTGATCTGGGTGCGGCGGTCAGTGATCTGGACCCGGCCAGCTGCAATCAAGGCAATGGCCTGGGGCAAAATCACCTGTTCCGCCTCGGTCATGATCCTTTGCTGCAAATCTTCTGGTGTATCGCCCTCCAGGATGTCAACCGCCTTTTGCAGCAGGATGGGGCCTTCATCATACTGTTCGTCCACAAAATGGACCGTAGCGCCAGACACTTTGACGCCATAAGCCAGGGCAGCCTGATGCGGCTTGATGCCATAAAGGCCCGGACCACAGAAGGCTGGGATCAGGGATGGATGGATGTTGATGATTGTGTTGCGGTATGCAGCTATGAAGTCTGGGCCGAGCAAGCTTAGAAAACCGGCCAGGACAACCAGGTCGATCGCATAAGGCTTGAGCGCAGCAAGAATGGCCTGGTCGTAGGAAACGAGATCTGGAAATTCCCTGCGGGCAACGACGTGGCAAGGGATTCCGGCACGCTCCGCCCGGACTTGGGCATACGTGCCTGGCTTGGAGGCCAGGACACAGGCGATGGCGACACCCGGCAGATGGCCTGCTGCAATCTGGTCCAGGATGGCTTGCAGGTTTGTACCGCCGCCAGAAACAAAAATGGCCAGTTTGAACATCTTTGCGTTTACCTTGTTTCCTGCCGGCCAAAAAACCAGTCCGGTTCAATGTGCCGGATGCTGGCGGCAATGGCAGCTGAAGGTGCAACCGGGTAATGGCCCGTGAAGCAGGCTGAGCAGCTGGTGCCGGGATCGCCACAGGCAACCTGAAGGCCGGCAAGGCTCAAAAATTGCAGGCTATCCGCACCGATGTGTTCTGTGAGTTGCTGCAGGTTCATTTCGCAGGCCGACAGATCATGCTGTCCAGGGGTATCGATGCCATACAGGCAGGGGTATTGCAGCGGGGGCGAAGCGACGCGCATGTGGACGGCCCGGGCTCCGGCCTGGCGCAGCAGGCTGATCACCCGGCGTGTCGTGGTCCCACGGACGATCGAGTCATCCACCAGGACAATGGACTTGCCCTTCACCGCATCGACCAGCGCTGTGAATTTCAAATCGACCAGCCATTCCCGCCGTATCTGGTCCGCGTGCAGGAAGGTGCGGCCAACATAGCGGTTTTTCAAAAGTCCACTGCCATGCTGAATGTCCAGCGCCTCTGCATATCCAATCGAGGCTGCCAGCCCGGAATCGGGGGCACCAATGACCAAATCTGCCGAGCAGGGCTGTTCGATCGCCAGCTGACGACCGGCGGCTGTACGTGCGGCAAAGACATTCGTCCCGTCCAGGATGCTGTCCGGGCGGGCAAAGTAGACATATTCGAACAAACAGGAGTGGCGGCTGGACGGTTCGGCTGGCAATCGGGAGGCAACGCCTGATGTTGTCAGGCTGATGATTTCACCCGGCTTGACATCGCGTAAAAACAGTCCACCGGCCGCATCGATCGCACAGCTTTCGGATGAGAGCATGAAAATGCCATCGCGCTCGCCGAGAGACAAGGGTCTGATCCCGTGCGGATCCCTGACGCCGACCACCCGGTCAGCCGTCATCAGGACCAGTGCATAGGCGCCTTGAAGTTCAGACTGCATGGCCAAGAGAGAAGCCTCCAGATTGTCTTCGAGGACCTGGTGCCGCGCCAAGAGAGCGAGAATGATTTCGGAATCAGCCCGGGACTGGAAAATGGCACCCTGCTCCTGCAGCTGGCTGCGCAACTGGGCAGCATTCGTCAAGGCTCCATTGAAGGCCAGGGCTATCTGGCCCCGGCGGGACTTGATCAGCATTGGCTGGGCGGCTTCCAGACTCTGGTCCAGAGGCGAGGGATATCGGACATGACCGATGCTGGCGTGTCCTTTCAAGACTTGGATGGCCATTTCGTCGAAACCTTCAGTCACCAGACCGCGCCGGCGCTGGCAGATCAGCGTGCCGGACTGGTTGACGGCGATCCCGGAACTGTCTTCCCCGCGATGCTGGAGGCTGAACAAGCCAAGGAATGCCAGGCGGGATGCATCCTGGATCGTACCGGAAGGATCGTAAACAGCAAAAACGCCGCATTCATCATGTATCATATGTGGTCTCCCAATGATGTCACAGGCTTTTTAGTTTCTCCTGGAGGCGCAAATTGCGTTTGGCCACTTCGTCAGCCAGTCCAGCTTTGTGGTCATCCAGCTTGTCCATCAGCCCGGGATCTCCCAGGCTGAGCATCTGGACAGCCAGAATGGCGGCATTGGCTGCGCCATCGATGGCAACCGTAGCCACTGGTATGCCACTGGGCATCTGGACGATGGCGTACAGGGCGTCCAGACCATTCAGGGCGCCACCATGGATGGGAACCCCGATCACAGGCAGGGTGGTCATGGCAGCCAGAACACCAGGCAGATGGGCAGCCAGGCCAGCGGCGGCAATGATGACGCCAAAGCCCTCGGCAGCAGCTGATTTGGCCAGTTCAGCAGCGCGGTCAGGGGTGCGATGGGCGGAGCAGACGGTTGCATCAAAGGGTACGCCGAAATCACGCAAGGTCTTGAAACACGCTTCCATGACGGGGTAATCAGAATCAGATCCCATGACGACAAGCACTTTTTTTGGCATTCAGGTTCCTCCGCTTTAAAGGGCAAATCCATTCGCTAGGTGCGAAATCAGGCTGCAAATCGCTTCAAGTTTAACAAGGGGGCTATCGTTCGTCAAACCAGACGGTCCATGGCCGCCCTGATCCGGTTATTGGCCTCGTCCAGGCTGATCTGAAGATGTCGGGCCAATCCAGCCACATCCTCATGCTCTGGGTAGGATCGGCTGATGCCCTGCCATTGGACGGTCTTGATCCGGATGGTTTGCCCGAGGATCGTCACAGTCGAAAGGGTCCGGGTCATCACATGGCGGTCAATCCACTCGCGCCGGATACCGATCGTACCAGTGTGTGTGAACAAAAGACCAACGGTTTCTTTTTCCAGACTGGGCGGTGTGATGACTGTCAACAACTGTCCCGGACGATTCTTTTTCATCTGCAGTGGACTGAATGCCACGTCCAGAACACCACGGTTGAGCAGGATTTCAACTAAAAAGCCGAGCTGCTCAGCTGTAGAGTTATCGATATGACAGGACAACAGGACGACGCGATCCATTTCTGCCGGATCAAAACTCTGTGCGAGCAATTCTTCGTTGGTGCGGTCTCCCTCCTGCCCTGAAAAGGCAGGGGCAATGGGTGTCTCAGGATCGCCCGACTCGCCGACAATGACGCGCAGGGCATTGAGGCGGCCAATCTCCCGCTGGCCAAAACCATAGCCAGTCACCAGCCGTTTCATCTGGGGCATGGACCCAAAGGCATACGCCAGCGACTTGACCAGGGCAAATCCGGTTGGCGTGACCAGTTCCGTCTGGCAGGTTCCCGTCACATAGGGGATGTCTGTATTTTCCAGCATTTTCATGACGGCAGGCACAGGAACCGGCATGGTGCCATGCTGGCAGACAATGGTTCCGGAGCCGTCATGGAGCGGGGATGAAACGATCTGGTCGATCTTGAGGTAATCGAGGGCTATCGCTGCTCCCACGATATCGACAATGGAATCGATCGCCCCGACTTCGTGGAAATGGACCTGGTCCAGTGGTACCCCATGCACAGCTGCTTCGGCCTGGCCGATTTCGAGAAAAACCTTGAGGGCCAGCTGGCGCACCGTTTCGGGCAAATGGGTTGTTTCGATCAGATGACGGATGTCGCCATAGGTCCGGCCATGTTGATGATGATGGTCATCCGGATGGTGATGGTCGCCGTGAGTATGATCGTTATGGTGATGGTCGCTGTGGTGGTGATGATCGTCGTGATGTAGGTTGTCGTGGTTGTGATCGTGATGACGGTCAGTCAGATGCACCTGGAAGGAGGTGCCCTGGATGCCGCTTTTGCTGGTTTTCCCGGCGTGAAGATGGTATTCACTTGCCAGGCCGAGAGCCTGCAAACCCGTTTCGACGACTGACAAAGGGACACCGCTATCGATCAATGCACCCAGGAACATGTCGCCGCTGATGCCGGAAAAACAATCCAGGTAGAGGATTTTCTGCTTCATGCGATTTACTGCCTTTCACTGTCTCTTCGTGCCAGGGCGGACTTGACGCGCTGGTCGATCTGGCGGCAAATGGTCGCTGCCATGAACCCGGCACCAAAACCATTGCCGATGTTGAGGACAGCCACACCGCTGGCACAGGAATTGACCATGGCCAGCAAGGTCGTCACACCACCGAAATTAGCACCATAGCCGATACCAGATGGCACAGCCAGGACAGGTTTGTCGACCAGGCCACCCAGGACGCTGACCAGGGCACCTTCCATGCCAGCAACTGCAATGATGACATCAGCCTGGCGGATATCATCGATGACTGCCAGGAGGCGGTGCAGGCCGGCAACGCCAACGTCGGAAAAGCGCCGAACGGTACAGCCCAGGGCTTCAGCTGTCAAAGCTGCTTCTTCTGCCACTGGCTGGTCTGCGGTCCCGGCCGAAACAACAGCCACCTCACCCAATGACGTGACAGAGGTCCTGCGGACGGTGATCACCCGGGCCCGGGCAGAGTAAGACGCATCGGGTGCAACAGCCTGGATGGCTTCGAAATGCTCCAGATCAGCCCGCGTAGCTAAAAGGTTATCACCATGGTCCAGGATACTGGCTGCGATCTGGGCTGCCTGCTCAGGTGTCTTCCCTTCACAGAAAACAACTTCGGCAAACCCATTTCTGGATTTGCGCGAATGATCAACCTTGGCAAAACCCAAATCTTCAAATTGTTCAGTCATCATGGTGTTTCTTCCTGCCCGGTGGGTTTGGCTGCCGGATTCATGCTGCCACTCCGGTAACCTTGCAGATCAAGGGTGGCAAAGTCAAATCCTGCTTCATTGAGACTGTCGCGCAAAAGTGCGATCAACTCTGGTGCCAGGCCTCTTTCCAGGACAGCCGGATCGAGTTCGACCCGGGCCAGCCCGGCATGGTCACGCACGCGAACCTGATCCAGGCCCTTCTGGCGCAGCAAACTTTCTGCCTTGTCAATCCGGGCCATCGCCGCCAGGGTGACAGGGGTATGGGTTGGAATGCGGGTGGCCAGGCAGGCCATGGCTGGTTTTGCCGCAACATCCGGACAGAGCAGTGCCGCCAGGGTGCGAACTTCAGCTTTCGTGAAACCGGCCTCGGCCAGGGGGCTCACAACCTTCATTTCCTGCAGGGCCCGAAGTCCGGGCCTGTAGTCCTTGAGATCGTCGCGATTGGTGCCGTCACACAAGACTTTGAACCCTGCCCCGCGGGCCAAGGCCAGCAAGGCATCAAAGATGATCTTTTTACAATGGTAGCAACGGTCCGGTGGATTTTCGGCAAAAGGCGGCAGATCGAGGATCGACTCCGGCAAGCGGGCGACCAAGTGCCTGACACCGGCAAGGTCAGAGAGTCGGCTGGCATCTGCCTGGTCATCTAATGGAACCATCGGAGCCAGCGCTGTCACAGCAAGAACCTGGTCCGGACCCAGAATGTGTGCTGCAGCAACAAGCAAGACGGTGCTGTCAACACCGCCTGAGCTGGCTACGGCAATTTTCCCCAGAGGTTTGATGGCTTCTGCCAGTGCAGACAGAAGTTCGTCCGGTTGCCTTTGGTTGCCAGCACTCATTTGACTGCTTTCTGGCCAGACAGATAGGCGTTGATAAATCCATCCAGATTGCCATCCATGACACTGTCGACATCCACCACTTCATATCCCGTGCGCAGATCCTTGACCATGGTGTAGGGGCAGAAGACATAGGACCGGATCTGGCTGCCCCAGGCGATGGCCATCTGATTGCCCTTGAGGTCTTCGATCCGGTCCATCTGGGCTGCCCGCGCCAGGGCAAACAGTTTCGCCTTGAGCATGCCCATCGCTGTTTCCCGGTTCTGGACCTGCGAACGTTCGGTCTGGCAAGAGACAACCACGCCAGTCGGAAGATGCGTCAGGCGGATGGCTGATTCGGTCTTGTTGACGTGCTGGCCGCCAGCACCGGACGAGCGGTAGGTGTCCACTCTGAGGTCTTCGGACCGGATGTCGATCTTGATTGAGTCATCCAGTTCCGGCATGACTTCGACGGACGCAAAGGAGGTGTGACGACGGCCGGATGAATCAAACGGTGAAATCCGGACCAGGCGATGAACCCCCATCTCGGATTTCATGTACCCATAGGCATTATCGCCGATCAGCATGAAGGACACGCTTTTCAAGCCTGCTTCGTCACCATCCAGGATATCCAGCAGCTTGATCTCGAAATCATGCGCTTCAGCCCAGCGGGTGTACATGCGGTAGAGCATTTCGTTCCAGTCTTGCGCTTCCGTACCGCCGGCACCCGCATGCAAGGTGATAATGGCATTGCTGTCATCATGTTCGCCGGTAAACAACGTTTCCAACCGCATCTGCTCGAAATCGTCGCGGAGCTTTTTCAGGTTTTCGCCGATTTCTGCCGCAATTTCCGCGTCTTCGGCTTCTTCACCCAGCTCACGGAGCACCTCGAGATCGTTGTGCTCCGAAACCAGGGCCTGGAAACGATCCACCTTTTTCTGCAGGTGTTTGACCTTGGTCTGGATCTTCTGGGCTCGTTCAACATCCTCCCAGAAACCAGGCTCCTGAGCTCGGGCTTCCAGTTCAGCAATTTCATCACGGACATGGTCAATGTGCAAGGCCAGCCGCAACTGGTCCAGCTTTTCCTCGTACTGGCCCAGTTCTTGACGGTACTGGTCATATTCAATCATTTCGGGGAATTCCTTTCTACAAATCGTTTCAGGCGCACCATGGCTTCGCGGATGTTTTCCAGGGAAGATGCATAGCTGATGCGGACAAAACCCTCGCCACATTCACCAAACGCATTGCCGGGGACAATGGCAACCTTCTCTTCCTGGAGGAAGCGTTCGCAAAACTCATTGGATGTCAGCCCAGTGCTTCGGATATCGGGGAAGACGTAAAAGGCACCGAGGGGCTCAAAACAACCCAGTCCCATCTCACGGCAGGCATGGACGACCAGGCGGCGGCGGCGATTGTATTCCTCACGCATCGGGGTGATGTGCTCATGACTGTGGCGCAAGGCTTCGATGGCAGCATCCTGAGCCGTCGTCGGCGAGCTCATGATCACATACTGGTGGATCTTGTTCATTGCAGACAGGACAGGCTCCGGACCACAGGCAAATCCGATGCGCCAGCCAGTCATGGCAAAAGCCTTGGAAAAACCACCGATCAGGATCGTCCGCTCGGCCATGTCATCCAGTTCGGCGATGGAGCAATGGCTGGCCGGGTCATACGTCAGCTCAGCATAGAGTTCATCCGACAAAACCATGACTGGAAGGTCGCGGATCACTGCTACTAGCGCCTGGAGTTGCTCCCGGCTCATGACAGCACCGGTGGGATTGTTCGGATAGCCGAGCATGATCAGCTTCGTCTTCGGTGACAGGGCCTCCTGGAGCTGGTCTGGCCTTAGAACAAAATTGTCCTCGGCCCGGAGCGGAATGGTCACCGGCACACCGCCGGCCATCAGGACACAATTCTTATAGGCAACAAAGCAAGGCTCGGGAATGATGACTTCGTCGCCCGGGTTGATCACCGCCCGCACCGCAATGTCGATGGCTTCGCTGCCACCCACGGTGACGACGATCTGGGACTTGGGCACATACTGGAGGTGGAAGCGGCGCTTCATGTAATGGCTGATGGCCTCGCGCAACTCAATAAATCCCTGGTTGGGTGAATAATGGGTGTTGCCTGTTTCCAGGGAATAGATCCCGGCTTCACGGATGGCCCACGGCGTGACAAAGTCGGGTTCACCGATGGACAGGGAGATCACCTGCCCTTTCATTTCATTGGCCAGGTCAAAAAACCGACGAATGGCTGAAGGCGGAATCGCCTTGACCTTGTCGGACAACAGGGCGTCTACATTCATAAGACAACCGCCTCTCGGTTGTCCTCATCCTTGCTGTGAAATTCTGTGCCATTCATCTTGTATTTTTTCAAGATGAAATGGGTCTGGGTCGAGAGAACAGAATCCAGCGGAGCGATCTTGTCCGAGACAAACATGGCCACATCTTTGAGACTCTTGTCTTCGATGATGACCATCAGGTCAAAACCACCTGACATCAGGTAGCAAGACTTGACCTGGTCGTGACGGAAAATGCGCTGGGCAATATGGTCAAAGCCCTGGCCGCGCTGGGGGGTGACCCGGACCTCGATCAAGGCGGTAACGGGTGCGGAGGTGGTTTTTTCCCAATTGATGATCGCATTGTAACCCAGGATGGTTTTGCTGGATTCCAGGTCAGCGATGGTCTTTTCGACTTCAGCGGCGGGTCGTCCTATCATGACGGCCAGTTCTGCTGCAGACAGCTTGGCATTGTTTTCCAGCAGACTGAGGATTTCTTCTTTCTTGTTCATGACGACCTCCATTTGATTAGGATCAACCTCGGCCAAAGGCTCAAAGTTGTGGCTTCGATGGTATCACAACCGGAACTTTCTTTACAAGATACAGATAAAACATGCCTAAGAGGCGGCCCTGGGCAAAGGCCTGGAGGACCACGAAAAATTGCGGGACCAGAATCGATGTCAGGAGGGTCTGCGGTAAAAAGCCAAGGACCAGGCTTTCCGGCAAAGACAAGAGGATCGAGAGGAAAAACATCTGCAGGAGGATCATCATTTTGAAACCTTTGGTCAGCTGGATCGTCGCCTGCAGGGCTTCAGACAGCTTGCGGTTTTCAGACAGGAGCAGGACAGGCAGGATGTAGAGGTTCGTGACCAGGATCATGGCCGGAATCATGAACAGGAATGAGGACAAGATGACGGGCACCAAAAGTAAAAGCAGTGTCAGCACAAGTGCTGGCAAACCTTTGATCAGGCGAACCAAAATGATCTTGCCTGAGTAGCCGGAATGCTCGCCAGCCATCAGGGCAGCATAAGCCAATGCAGCCATCAAATCGACCAGGCCTGTCAACACGATTAAACCAATCGAGATCAGGTTGCCAGCAGAAAGCAGCGGCAAAGTCTGACTGGGGTCCTGCATGAATTGTTCCGCCGCATAGAAAAAGCCGGAGAAATCCATATCGCCAACCGGCAGGACATAGGGAGCGATGTTGACCAGGTACAAGAAAACAAAAGCGATCTGAACCAGTCGTTCATGTTTGATCTTGTAGAATTTCAAAGCCTCAAGTGTCAGAATCAGATTCATGTCTTCTCCTTTGAAAAAAACCTCGCGGAACCAGTTTTGAGTCCGCAAGGTCACTCATGGACGGTTTATGGCCTAAGATCCGTGTCCAGCCCTCTAATGTTCAATTTCATCGAGCACGCCGCTGAAAACAGTCGTCTGGTTTTCCAAGATATAATCCCGGATCCAGCCCAGGACAGCAGGATCATCGACCGGAAGGTCAGGGATTTCAGACCTGATTTCGGTCATGTGCAACTCGAATGCCCGGTCCGGGGCAGCTAGTTTCAGGGAATAATCAAGTCCAGGATCTGCGGACAGCAATATGTAGAATGTGTCACCCAGATTGCCCAAAGGCAGGCGATCGATACTGGAAAGGCCCATCGTAGCCACGAGGGCTGTTCCGACACCTTCCTGGGACGCAAGGTCCAGACGGCCACCGGTCAACTCGCACAATTCCTTGAGCAGTGAAATCCCCAGGCCAACCGAACGCGTGGTTCTGGAGGTGACAAATGGATCCTGCACTTTGACCACCATG
>SABL01000115.1 GCA_009928985.1 Clostridia bacterium | reverse complement strand
ACTCATTCACTGTTGCATCAGTTCTTCGCGCATGGCGGAACGCCGTGGATACAGGTCCAGGAGTTTGTCCCGGATCGATTGCGCCCGGGCTGAACCTGCGGTCTTGGCAAATTCCCTGATCAGGGCACGCAGCTGCTGGTAATGCCCGCGACCACCGGTAAAAGCTGCCTGCTCGCCATCGAATTGCTTGACGACGCGATACCGGAAAAGCTCGATTTGCTCCAGCAAATGGCTCCCGGACCAGGAATCCTTTTTCTCCTGATCTTGCCAGGCCCGTTTTTCAAAGGCAGTGAGCTGTTGCAAAAACACCGCCCGCTGTTCCGGCGTGTCCACAGCCATGAGTGCACATTCGAACAGATCGAGTTGCTGATCCGACCAGCCTTCATATCTTGCGTGCATGGCCTCGGTCAGGATCAGGCCCAGCACGGTATCCCGCTCCGTGGCTGTCAGTCGCTGGTGGCTGGTAACAGCTCGACAGATGTCCAGCCCCATGGCGATCTTGTCGCCGATGATGCCATCCGAATCATCGGCCGACTGCAGCAGATCCACCATTTCAGCGACGACACACAGGGCCAGACGGACGGCCTGAACCCGCATCCCCACATCTAGCGCGGCTTCGGCCATGTCCAGCACATCGTACGCGCCACGGGTCGCCTCCCAGGTATGACGGTAATCGACAAAGCCACCCGTTGACGCTTGCTTGATGCTCATCCGGATCAACGCCCGTGCCTTGTGGATTTCGTCCAGATCGTCCTTCACATTGAATGCCAGTTCCACCTTGTGCGCGACTTCTTCGTCTGCCGCTGCCAGATAACAGATGAAATCAATCAGCTCATCTTTTTTCCGTTTGGCCAGTATGGGCCGGACATTCACCTCGCCGAATTCGTCGGGCTCGTCAGACTGGACTTTGGCTGTGTCGCGGCCGTATTTTTGCGCGCGAATGGCCAGAAAAACCGCAACCTGATGCTTGCAAAAAAGCCCGAAATCATAGGGACACGTGCAGGTTGTCTCGAGAATCGTGTCCTGGTCATCCAGTTTCACAGCGACTGTATAAACTTCAGTCCCCTCAACCTGAGCCGTGTATTCGCCATTGCCCATGGCCACAAGCGAGAGAACATAGCCCGACTCGAAATAATCCCGTCCCCTGGCCACGATGACCGGTTCAATTTCCTGCTCGAAATCCAGCAAATCCATGATTGTGCGTTACCTCCGGCCAGTTGCTCGCTCTTTTATACAGTATGCCATGATCGAAGAAGGAGATGCCAGATCAAAAGTCCCTGGGATTGTTGCGATGCTGAATCACTACGCTATCTGGCCTTGTCAAAATGGTCAAAATTGCCTATTTCAACAAGGCCAGATAGCGTAGGGAGTCAGAGGTCACATATATGCCGGCTTGAGGTGGCGTTCACGCTATACTGGCAAAGAAACAAAGAAATTGAAATAACCAAGTATCTTTGATAGAATGAGCATGAGAGTTCTTATCCATCTGAGGTCAAATATTATGGAGAAAACCATGCCTGCAATTAATAACAATAAGATTGATTCTGGTCACAATATAAGAAATTCTGCTTCAGGAAAAACAAGGAACTGGCATTCTAAATCGACGCCTTCAAAAACAGGAAAGACAGGTGCTGAAAGCAGAATCATCAACGTTTCGCAGAAGCGTCAAATTACGCTTCCACTCAGATTTTTTCAAGATTTGGGACTTGGTGACCAGGTCGAGTGTTCACTGGAAGATGGTGCCATCGTCATACGTCCACTATCTCAAGATAGTGGGGAGTTTTCGGTTGAAATACTCAAGGACCTCGTCGCTCAAGGACTATCTGGCGATGAGTTGACCGAAAAATTTGCCGAACAGATCAAACAAGTCAAATCAGCTATTGGACGGTTGTTAAAAGAAGCAGACAAAATTGCCAGTGGTGAGATTGAATCGGCCAGTATGAAGGATATTTTTGGTGAAGCTGAAGATGTATGAGATCAAATTTTCCACTGCTGCTGAAAAATACTTCAAGAAACTGAAGGAAAAGCCACTGTTGAAAGCATACAAGGATGCAATCATCAGAATCAGCCGTGATCCGTACATTGGTGAGAAGAAGCATGGCGATCTTAACGGTGTCTATGGGTATGATGTTCACTATTCCGGCGTAAACTATGAATTGGCCTACCTGATCTATGAGCAAGATGACAAGAAAGTGGTCGTCTTACTTGCAGGCACTCGAGAGAATTTCTATGATCAGCTGAAACGATATCTCAAATAATAAATCAGGAGACTCCAGGAACCGCTTAATCACACGCTCAGTGTTGAGTCACCAGATGGTCTTGTCTACGCACGTCACTAAAAGGTCCGTAGACCTTTGCCCCGTTGGTGTACGCATAGGCCCGGATCTTGTGATAATACGCCACGCCAGGTTTGCAGGTGATGTTGAGAAAGCGGGTCGAAAAGGCTGTGTAGATTTTCTGGAATTTCCCATCCGAATCTGTCGAGCGGTAGATTTCGTAGCGCGCTGCGCCATCGACCGCTGACCAATTCAGGCGGATGCGAGTCGGCGTGATCTGCCTAACCGATTCTGCCCCTGAGACAGAACCTGCCGGCCAAAGGCTAAGAAACAAAACCAGCCCTAGGGCACAGCAACGCACCCAGGTGACCCGCCATCCGTGCCTACTGCTCGTCCACATAAAACCAGCTCCCTTCAACCCATAAAAATAACCGGCCCCGTGGCCGGTTACGCTGCTTGCTCCCGCCTGGCAAAAGCGTCCAAATCCAGCCAGGCAATCCATACATCCGCAATTTATTAAGTTGAAATAATTTTATTCCTAATCATTATTATATACCCGCTAGTAGGTCCCCATCCAACTTCCTACGCTATCTGGCCCTGTCAAATTAAGCAATTTCACTCATTCTGATAAGGCCAGTTTGCGCAGGAAGCTGGTTAATGCTCGTTGAACCCAGGGAATTGCTTCTCTGATGCTTTGAACGTAAGCAATGACGATCGTCGACCACCGGACCCTGACAGACCGTCCCAAGAACGTGTACTTCGCCAACAGCGCGGATGCCGCAAAGTTCAATCAAATGCTTTTCGACATCATAGTCTTGGCTTAGGTGGCGGTACAACAGGCCTGCTATCGGCTCAGGCGCATCTCCTTCATTTAGACGCGCCTGAGCCTTGGCGTCTTGATGTTGCCGATTGCGATCCTGCCCAGTTTGGCTCTGGTCCAGCAAACTCAGCCCGAACTCATCACGCTGCCCATTCCGCTGTCCTGGCTGCCATCCTGTTTGGCCTCGGCCATCTGAACATCGGTGTAATGATTCCCTACGCAAACTGGTCATATCAGATTGAGTGAAATCGCTTGATTTGATATGACCAGTTTGCGTAGGGATTTCCTGGCTGAGTGGACGGCCGCCACCAAAGTCATCGGCCGAAAAAATGGTCGAACCCGTGGCCGATCCAAGCGAAAATCGCTACAATGGTTTTGATCAGTAATCGCATGTTCTTCACGTTGACAAGGACTGGTAAACATCATGACGATACAGGACCGTTACAACCATTGGCTGACTTTTGACGAAGAGACCCGGGCCGAACTGCAGGCCATCGCCGACCCCAAGGAGATCGAGGACCGTTTCTACCGCGATCTGGAATTTGGCACCGGCGGCTTGCGCGGTGTGATGGGTGCGGGGACCAACCGGATGAACGCCTACACCGTGCGCCGTGCGACGCTGGGCCTGGCCAACGACCTTAAATCCCGATTTGCCTGTTCCTGTCAGGTGGCCATTGCCTATGACTCACGCAATTTGTCGCGCGAATTCGCAGCTGAAGCCGCTTCCGTCCTATGTGCCGCCGGGATCCAGGTCGCCTTGTTCAAAACCCTGATGCCGACGCCCGTGCTGTCCTTTGCGGTCCAGCATCTGGGCTGTCAGGCGGGCATTTGTATCACCGCCAGCCACAATCCCAAGGAATACAACGGCTACAAAGTCTATGACCAGACCGGCTGCCAGATCCTGCCCGACGATGCGCGGCGTGTGATCGAGCAGGTCAATGCGATCACCGAGTATCAGCAGATCCCTGTCCTGGCCCTGCATCGCGCCGCGCAAAACGGCTTGCTGTACTGGATCGGCGATGACGTGCTCGAGGTTTATTTGGCCGAGGTCCGGAAACAGTCCATCTACAAAAAGCCTTCCGACATCCAGGTGGTGTTCACGCCGCTCCATGGCACGGGTAATATCCCCGTACGCGCCGTTCTGGAGCCTTTCCACGTTTCCGTCGTTGCCAGCCAGGCGCAGCCTGATGGCGACTTTTCGACGGTCCGCTCGCCCAATCCGGAGGAACGCGATGCCCTGACGCTAGGCATCGAGCAGGCTCTGGCCGAAGGGGCCGACATAGTCCTCGGCACCGACCCCGACTGCGATCGCGTCGGTGTCGCCGTCCAGCACCAGGGCGATTTCATCCTGCTGACCGGTAACCAGATCGGCGCCCTGCTGGTCGATTTCGTCACCCGCCATCGCCCCGTCCAGGACGGCGCCCTGCTGGTCAAGACCATCGTCACCAACGAGCTCGGTGCGACCATCGGCCGCAGCCGCGGCCTTGCAGTCGAAGACACCCTGACTGGCTTCAAATACATCGGCGACCGGATCAACTACTATGAAAAAACCGGTGCCAAGCAGTTCGTCGTTGGCTATGAAGAGAGCTTCGGCTACCTCGTCGGCACCCACGCTCGTGACAAAGACGCTGTCGTCGCCTCTCTGCTGATTGTCGAAATGGCCGCCTGGCACAAGAACCAGGGCCACACTCTGATCGACGCCCTCAACGACCTCTACCTCCAATACGGCTTTTTCCTCGATGCCCTCGATGCCTTCACCCTCAAAGGCGCTGACGGCGCCGAGAAGATCCAGGCCATCATGGCCCAGCTGCGCACCAGCGGCCAGTCGATCATCCCCGCACTCCAGACAGTCAAAGATTATGCCCAGGGCATCGATGGCCTGCCCGCCGAGAACGTCCTCAAATTCATCCTCGCAGACCATTCCTGGATTGCGGTCCGCCCCTCCGGCACCGAGCCCAAGATCAAGATCTACTATTCAATCCAGGACGAGAACAAAAAAGAAGCCCAGAAACGACTGGACATGTATCGCGCCCTCTTTCGCAAGTTCGTCGAAGCTTAGGGCTAAACCAACCCAGATGACACTGATCTTGGTGGTATAATATTCATAATTGGTCCAGTTGTCTCTGATTTGCACTTGGGCGAATGAGTTGGCATTGGCTGGCAAGGACGCTCATGTGGTGCGTGCGAATGGTGCAATCGTGGTGAAGAACAGCTCTGCGAGATGGTGGCAAATAACGGTGTTTGGGTACCTTGCGGCGTTTTACCAGTTCAGTTATGGTTGACAGTCGTTTTGCCTGCCCGTTGCCTGATTTTGCAGCCGCAGGGGTCAATTATTGAATGAACCTTTTTGCAAAATCACACGATTTGCTTCGGAGGATGACGCTCATGGCACAAAATCCAGACCCAGGAAAAAACGCCAACCGTTCAAACGCAGACCCTGCCCAGCAGTATCCCGAACCGGCACAGGACGGCAAGAAGTCCTCTGGAATACACCTCAGCTGGCACGTCATTATCGGCCTGATCCTGCTGCTCCCAGCTGTGATCTTTGCTTTCATCAATTCGCAGCTGGTCACGATTAGTGTGGTTTTCAAAGAGTTCCAGGCGCCCCTGATCCTGATCATTCTCAGCTCGATTGCCATCGGCAGCATCAGCACATTGCTAGTCAGCTGGAACATCCGTCGGAAAAGGGCTAAAAAGCAGCGCAGCCAGATCTCCACCCCGGGCAATCATCTCTGATAGACGGTTGTGTCTGCCCGATCGGGGTCGCGCCACCCTTCGCGCGACGCCTGGCGCCAAAGCTTAGAATAGCTCTGTTTCCCTGACGCAGTTGGTTTTGAGTTCTTCGACCAGAGCTTGCAGCGCGGCGACCACATGAGGTCTGATGTCGCCGCCGATCAGGACCAGCATGATGTCGTCACCGACGTCGAGATGCCCTTCATTCAGCCAGACCCGGACATGATAGATCCCGTCCATCGCAGACGTCCTGGCGATGGCATCTTTGACTCGCCCGGAATCAAATGAAAACACCATGCCGGTAACGGGCTGTGTCCCTGGTTCGTTTTGGCGCGCCTGGGCCTTGGCCGTCCTGCGCACCACGCCGTTGTGAAACAGATACATCCCGCAGTCGTTTGCGTGGCCGTCTGACTTGGCGTCCTTCAGCCAAAGATCCATAGATGGGACTTCCTTGTGACTCGTCTGACTCTCCCTCATGATCGACTTTCCTCCTGGTCAGATGTTCGATGCAGTTTTCAAGCCTACCATGATCTTACTGCATTTAAAATAAACGCAAAAGCGAAGGCAAGGAATTATTAGCTTGGTAGAATGGACAGAGCTAGTTCACAGATGCGACAGTGGCGCCACTCGCAGCCCCACACAACACCCTCCCACAAACGCAGACCTCCGTGATCGCGCTGGATCCATTCTGGATCCAGTTTCACCCTGAAAACAGTTGACGTGACAACCATTAGCCGTCTAAAATAGTTGACGCGACAACTATTGCTCCGCCGATTAAATATCGGACTAAGCTATCGCGTATTTTGTGAACTTTGAACCAAAGAAGCTGATGACCTTTTTTGGGTTCATTTGAATCTTT
>SABL01000364.1 GCA_009928985.1 Clostridia bacterium | reverse complement strand
GATCAGATCCGCTCCGGCCGCAGCCCCGATCATCACTTGTTCGCGGAAGTAATCGTAAGCCTGGTCGAAATCAAGCAATCCGATCGGTTTCATCATCTTCCCGACAGGTCCGATATCGAGCGCCACTTTTGCTCCGGTCCCTGCCGTTGCCGCTTTGGCGATTTCGACGGCAGCAGTGATCACTTCCGTGACCGAGTAGCCGGTCTCCTGCAGTTTGTAGGCATTCGCGCCAAAAGTATTTGTCGTGATGAATTGTGCGCCGGCTTCGACGTATTCCCGATGGATCCGGCTTAGCAGCTCGGGATCCTCCAGATTCAACGCTTCCGGATTTTGGCCGGCTTTCATCCCGTATGTCTGGAGCATCGTGCCCATCGCTCCGTCGAAGAGAAACAGCTCTTCCCCAATTTTTTTTCTGATATCCATTATTTTTTGTCCCCCCCTGGCTTAACTTCTGGCCGTGCAGCTGTCGTTCAGCTCGCACTCGCTGCAGCTGGCGTTCCCGCAGCGATGGTTCTTGCCTTTGGATGTGCCTTCCTCCAGCACGCCTAAAATCGCCACGATTGATTTTCTTGGCGTCATCAGCATCGAATCCGTCAGATGGACTCCGATCCGTTTGTCGGACTGCAATTCTCCTAGCAGCGTTTTGTTGGTGGCCAAAGGCAGATCCCCGTATCCCGGCGCGTAGCGGAAAGTCAATGCGGCTCCCGCTGGCAGCTGGCTTTCGATTTCCTGCTGGCAACTGTCCGCGATCGTCTCGACGAATGCAGATGCACAGGCATCAGCGATCATGCCCAAAGTCGGCGACATCATTTTATTGCGCTCGATGATGAAATCGCCTTGCGCGCCTAATGTGCACACCATGATGTAGACCTCTTTGCAGCGTTTGAGCGTGCGGGTGATGCTTTTCCCTTCCAGCACAACAGCGGTCCCCTCCAGCGTGATCAATCCATCAACGGAATGATCCAGAAGGTAATGCCCATAAGTCCACTTCCCGGTGATTGCCTGCTCAAACTGGGCGGCGATCATCTCCATGTCGTTCCTTGTCCGTTCGTCCGGTTGTTTGTTGCCGAAGCCAAGGTACTTCGCAACCAGCTTCAGATCCGTCTTCATCTTTGCGGCTCTTTTCTGCAGACCGCCTTGCGGACACAGGAGATGTTCTCCATGATTCTTCTTGTCGCGTCGGGCTTGTTCATCGTGTAGATGTGCACACCATCCACACCTGAAGATAGCAGGTCGATGATCTGATCGACTGCATAAGCAATACCG
>SABL01000363.1 GCA_009928985.1 Clostridia bacterium | reverse complement strand
GCTGATCGATCGGACCGGTCATCTTCCCTGAACCTGGAGGTATCGCCGTGGCCAGTCGACCTAGACCCCATGGATTCGCTTGCTTTGAAACCATTTGTTCAGATTGGATTCCGGGATCAGGAAGCTTTCCCCCTACTTGCACGTCAGCAGATCGCCCTGCCTGGTTGCCCGGTGGGTGGTGTGATGGCTGCACCTGCGCAATTGGGCCGCTTCTTCAATCGTGATGGACGTACCCCGAATCATGGACGCATACCTGTTGGACTGCCTGGCGGATTTCTTCGGGAGTACCCCAGACCCAGGTCACCCTGCTTATGCCGGTGACCGCTTCCAGGCGCACCGCCACTTTGCGCGGGCAGGGCCGGTCGCCATGGATGATATGTGACAGGAAATCAGGGCTGATCTGGGCTTGTAGGGCGATCTCTTTCTGGGTGAATCTCTTTTTGATAGGCTTCATGGTCAACGATTTAGGTTGAAGGGGGAGAAGTGTCAATTGAAAATCGGCAATTTTTTGGTTCAATATGTTGTTTTTTTTGTAAAAAATGATCAATTGATCAATAAATGATCAGGTGATCATTAAATGGAACAAAGGGTCATCGAGAATGACAAGGAACGTGGCGCTGCCAGCCAAGGCACTCTCATCCGCTCAAGGGTCGCCGCTTTCCTGTCCACCATAAGGGAAGCGACCGCGCTTGGCTATCCAGTCCTTCTTTGCGCTCTCTTAAAGCCTTGAAAATGGGATGATTTTGACCTGGATCGCGTCAATCTTGACACCGTCCGGAGAAATTGGGACGAGATCGCATATAATTGAAGAATCGTTTAAATATGTACGGATCGCGTCAATCTTTGCATCCTGGGGGTCGGATGCGGCGGGGGGTGGTTTTGGGTGCTTTTTGCGGTAGCTGCGCCAGTAGTCGGGATGGTTTTCCTGCCATTTTTTTTGGGCCAGACGATGGGTCTCGACATAGTCCGGATCGGTCGCCATTTTTTCCCGCAGCCACGCTTTTTTTCTGGCCGCTTGGCAGTCGTCTGCACTGCAAAACTGTTGGTCCTTGACACGTGGGTCCGCCTGCAGAGGGTTGTGACAATGCTTGCACCGGAAGGATTTCATGGTTTTGCCATCCCTGACGTCGTTGGTCGCCATAGGTTGATAATCACAGGGAAAAATTACCCCGCACCATGAAATTTCAGCTGAGCCTCCAAGCCGGTATTTGGCAATACCGGGAAAATCGTGGCTGATTCGATTCCTCTTCTAAAAATTGATCAAATG
>SABL01000362.1 GCA_009928985.1 Clostridia bacterium | reverse complement strand
GATTTATAGTATTGACGATGACAACATTTGGCTTGACGGAGGCAATGAGTTACTATTTAAATGAAGGTGTGATTGCCACAACTGTCAGACAAGTACGTTTGAAGATAAGCCCCGGATCAAAAGAATTGCGAGGAGGGCTGCGAGGTGGACAGAAACGAACCGATCGGACAGCCGAGATCTTCGAGGCAATCGCCATGGGCCCGTTCGGGATCTTTGGATCTTGTTCGTGACCAGATCGATGTCCTGATCATCGGTTCCGGCTTTGCAGGCCTGACGGCAGCGATTGAGGCTGCCAAAGCCGGGGCGACAGTGGTTATTCTTGAAAAAATGAAGGCACCCGGAGGGAATTCGGTCATCAGTGACGGCGGGATTGCAGCCCCGGGAACCTCGTATCAGCAGGATGCAGGCATCATCGATTCTCCTGAGCAAATGTATGACGATATGTTGGCTGCCGGCGAGGGCCTGAACTATCCGGAACTGGTGCAGGTTGTCACCGAAGGCGCACGGGAGGCTTTTCTCTGGACACGGGATGACTTGGGTGTCCAGTATGAAAACCGGGTGGACATCTTTGGTGGCCATTCGGTACCTCGCTGTTATACACCGGTGGGCATTTCCGGTTCGGCCCTGATCAAATGCTTGCTGGCCCGCCTCGAAAAATTATCGGTTCCGATCCGGCTGGGCATTTATGTAGAATCCCTGCTTCAGGATGAAACGGAGCGAGTCATCGGTGTCCGGTACCGGGAAGACTTTGTTTATGGCCAGCCAGTTCTTGAACCGGTAAAGTTACTTTTTGCCCGCAAAGCCGTGATCGTGGCCACGGGTGGATTTGGCAGTGATGTGGCTTTTCGAAAAGCCCAGGATCCGCGGCTGGATGACCAGCTGATGAGTACGAACAAACCGTTTGCTACAGCCGAGATTCTCAAGGAATGCCTGCGCATCGGAGCGAATCCAGTCCAGCTATCCAGGATCCAGCTCGGCGCCTGGGCCTCACCCGACGAGAAAGGTTTTGGCGCAGGACCCTTGTTTGGCGATTATGTGGTGTTTCCCTATGGAGTCATGATCGATCCCGAAACGGGAGCGCGGTTTACCAGTGAGCTGAGTGACCGCAGACTCCTGGCAGAAGCTCTGCTCAGGCAAAAGCATCCTGTGATCGGGATTGCAGATGCGACAGCGGTCGAAACTGCAGGCTGGGATTTGTCCAAAGCCCTGACCAGAGGTGTGGTGAAAACATTTGCATCATGGGAAGCCTTGGCTGAGCACTACCAGAT
>SABL01000361.1 GCA_009928985.1 Clostridia bacterium | reverse complement strand
GGAAAACATCACGCTCAAGCATTACCTGAACAACACCTGGGTCATCCGGGAAATCCCCTGGCACAAACCCAGCGACGAGGCTTTGTTTGCCGGGTTCACGCCGCGATCTTAGATAAGGGGAGGCTCTTTGGATATGAACCGTGTGAGCGAGGCATCGATGTGAATAGCCTGATCAGGAACATCAGCTTGCAGAACCGGGTCGCTCCGGCAGATCAAGCCGCTGCATTCATCTGTGACGGCATGACCGTAGCCATGAGCGGATATGCCATGGCCGGCTATCCGAAAGCGGTCGTGGCTGAGCTGGTGCGCCGCCGGGAGGCTGGCGAAGCGCTGTCGATTCACCTGGTTACCGGCGCTAATGTGCCGGCGCTGGATGAACAGCTGGGTCAGGCGGGCATCATCGCCCGGCGGACGCCGATGTGTGCACATCCCGCCCTGGCCAGACAGATCAATGCTGGATCCGTCCATTATGTCGAACAGCAAATGAACAAAATGCCCCGGCTGATCACAAGCGGGCGACTCGGACCTATCGATGTCGCGGTGATCGAAGCGCTGGGAGTCGATGAGCAGGGAGGACTGATCCCGACGACCTCCAGCGGCCTGTCGCACCTTCTGGCCGCAGCCGCAGAGACCATCATCGTCGAGATCAATACAGCCCAGCCTGAGCAACTGAGTGTTTTGCACGACATCTACAGTCCGGAAGCATCCCCACAGACGCTGCCCATTCCCTTGGTGAATATCCGGCAGCGGATCGGGCGCCCGTCGATTCCCGTCGATCCGGAAAAGATTCGCGCCATTGTGGTCCATGATGCTCCAGAGCGGGCTGCTCCTCCACCGGCGGGCACACCCGAAACCGACCGGATCGCGCAACACTTGTTCGATTTACTGGAAATCGAGCGGCATCGCATGTATCACGGGGCGCTGCCGCCCTTGCAAATGGGATTTGGCAGCCTGGCCACCAGTATCGCTCGCTCCCTGGCCCAGTCGCCCTTCCAAAACTTGCAATTTTTCTGCGGCGGCGTGGGCGAAGCCATTCTCGAATTGCTGGTCTCTGGCAAAGCCAGTGCGATTTCGACTGCTGGCCTGGAAATGAGTGAACGGGTCGAGGAGATCATCCGGAGCACGCCCGGACTGTCAGACCGGCTGGTCATCCGAACGGGTGATGTGATCAACAACGCCGAAACCATCGCTCGCATGGGCCTGATCACACTCAACACCGGGATCGAAATCGATGTCTACGGGAATGTGAATTCGAGCCATATCAGCGGCA
>SABL01000360.1 GCA_009928985.1 Clostridia bacterium | reverse complement strand
GTGTCCTGCATGACGTTAAGCTGATCGAAGGACATGATAGAGCCGCCAGCGGCCTTCCCGGCAGACTTGGTTGCGTCTGCCAGAGCTGATTGTCCATCAGCAGCTTCCCCGCCGCTGTTGGCAATTCCGGCAAGTGATTGGCCTAGCCCGCCTGCAGCCTTCTGTGTGCCGAAAAGAGCAGCCGTGAACGCGCTGAACATGGAGCGCAGCTTGATCAGACCACCCATGATGCGGTTGATGCCGACCAGGATCGGCGAGAACATGTTGATCAATCCTTGGCCAAACGAGGCCTTGAAGCTGTCCCATTGGAGCTTCAGGACGCGCGACTGGTTGGCCCAGCTCGTGCTGGTGCGGGCAAAATCGCCCTGGGCGTCAGCTGACACCTGCATCAGGTAGTTGTACCGCAAAAGCGCTTGTTCGGCCTGGGTCATCGAGTTGTAGGATTTTGCAATACCCTGGCTGAGTCCGAAGGCCTCAAGATTGGCCACAGACATGTTGATGCCCAGCTGTTTCAGCGGTTCGGTCTCACCGGAGATGCCTGCGCGAATCTTGGCGAAAGCCTCTTCGGAGTCCAGGTTATAAAACGAGGCGAAGTCTCCTGCCAGTCCGGTCATGGCCATAGACATGTCAGCAGCCTGTCCAACACCCAGACCCATGGATTTGAGCATAGCGCCCATGGTGCCGGTGTAGCGCTTGGCAGATGTCTCCGACAGGCCGAAACCAGTCATGGCAGACTGCGCAAAGCTGTCAATCTTCCCGGACATCGAGCCAAATGTGACGTCCACGACGTTCTGGACTTCAGCCAGATCCGATCCAAGTTTGATCGCCGAAGCGCCAAACTTGACGATCGATCCGACGGCAAAAGCGCCTGCGGCCAGCGCGCCGAGCTTTGAAAAGACACTGGCGATGCCGCTGCCGAAAAATGCGCCTTTGAGCCCAGATGTTGTCTGTTTTTCGAGTCCAACGAGCGATTTCTTGAGATCGGATTTGTCGAGATTGACACCTAATGATACATTGCCAACATTGTCACTCATCACGACGCTCCTTTCCCGCTGCCGAACATGGCCTTGAAAATCTTATGTATGGATTCCATCTGCTTCTTGGCGATCTCAGGATCATTTTTAATCTGCCTGTTCAGCCAATCCCTGCGGATCCGCTTTTGTTCCGCTGAAAAATTCTTGATGACCTTGGCGTCTTTCTCCGACCGGATGGTCACGATCCGACCCAGGGCTGTTTCAGACGAAATCCCGGAAAACAGCTTGCAGTACTCAGGCC
>SABL01000359.1 GCA_009928985.1 Clostridia bacterium | reverse complement strand
CGTCAATGCCGTGCTGGTCGGCAAAGCGTGCGAACAGATTTGCCAGGCCGATGTTCACGTCTCGGAAAGTTGTTTCTGCCAGCTTTGCCAGTTCGGCCGCCTCAGCGCTGCCGAGATCCCAAACGCCGTTGGGCCGCTCAAGGTTGGGGCGCTCGTCAAACTCCAGTACTGATTCGTAGAAAGCCCGACCGCGTTTGGCACCTTGAGGAGTCAGTGCGCCGATGAGCTTCGGGTAACGACGCAGATCCGCGAAGACACGCCCGGTGAGTACACGCTCGGGCGAGAACACCAAGTGGAAGTCCTCTCCTTCGGTGAGACCCGAGATCTCCTCGATCATCGGCTTCCAACGGTTTCTGGTGGTGCCGACAGGCAACGTCGTCTCGTACGCGATCAACGTGCCAGGTGTCAGGTGCTCGGCCAGCAATCGAGTGGCCGAATCCATGGCGCGGTTGAAGCAGGCCGGGATTCAGGTGTTGTCTGTAATCGGCGAAGCGCTGGCTCCGATCGTCAAGCGAAAATCCGATCTGTTTGTGGCGTATCTCAAGCAGGTGATCGCCTGGCTCCAGGTCAATAAGGAAGTGATCATTACCGTGGCGCAGATCGGCAAATATATCGCTATTTCCGGGGCGTTGCTGGTGGGATTCGGAACTGCACTGAAGGTGGCTGCAGTGGCAGCCGGGCTGTTGGGCGGCGTGCTAAAAACGGTACTGTTCGTGATTGTCGGAGGTAGTAAAATCCTCTGGCTGCTGATGGCTCCGCTGGTCCTGATCAAGGCCGGGATCATTGCCATGGGTGGCGTAATTGGCGCGCTGCTGACTCCGGTGTTTTTGGTCAAACTGGCCATCGTCGGGATTGTGGCTTATCTCCTTTACGCGACCGGGGTAATCGGACAGGTGGTCGATTGGGTGAAGGAAAAGTTCGCCGTCGTTTCGGAGTTCGCGCAGCAGTCGTTTCAGGGAATCAAGGATGCCTTGGCCGCTGGCGACATGATGCTGGCGGCCAAGATTTTCTGGCAGTCCTTGAAAGTCGCCTGGCTGGCCGGGATCAATGAACTGAAGCTGCTCTGGGTGACCTTCAAAAAGTGGTATCAGACGGTTACTTCGGAGACCTTTTACGGCGCGATTTCAATCATCACCGATGCCTGGGCCTCGCTTAAAACCGTGTGGACGAACACCGTTTCGTTCCTGCTCGACATCTGGAATATGTTCATCAAAAGCCTGAAATCGGCCTGGATCGCGTCACAGGCATTTCTGCAAAAATGCTGGCTGGATTTCATGGGCATGATC
>SABL01000114.1 GCA_009928985.1 Clostridia bacterium | reverse complement strand
AAGAAGAGTACACCCATTACCGCTTTTCAGCGAGCTGCCGCCAGTGCAAGGGCAGCAAGGCTGCATGGGTCGAATGGACTTGCGAGGGCGATCCGAACGATTGCTTGCGACTCACTGGCATCACGTTTCAGCCAGATCCGCAAGATTTCCAGTAGGCATCGACGGGAGGCCGACCCGTTAGCGATCTGGCCATGCTGGTTTGGTCCGGCATGATCAAGGTGGGCTCCTATGGAGCCAACAAGGGTGGTACCGCAGGAAATTGATTCTTGTCCCTGTTCTTATACAGGGGCAGGATTTTTTTATTTGCGGCCAATCGCAACAGCATTGAAAGCAAAGCCCGGTCACGGGCCATGAAAGGAGCACAGCCATGTCCAACATTCCGTATCGCACCCATTTGAGTGAAGAGGAAATTCCGCGCTACTGGTACAACATGCAGGCTGACATGAAGGAGAAGCACGATCCCTTCATCCATCCCGGTCGTCTTGATCCGGTTGTTTTTGAAGATCTCCAGCCAGTCTTTTGTGACGAGCTGATCAAACAGGAGGTCAATACAACAGACCGTCTGATCGAGATCCCCGAAGGCATTCGCGAGGTCTACAAGATTTACCGTCCTTCCCCGCTCTGCCGCGCCTACAATCTGGAAAAAGCCCTCGGCACGCCCGCTAAAATCTACTACAAATTCGAAGGCAACAACACATCCGGCAGTCATAAGCTGAACTCAGCTGTCGCTCAGGTGTATTATGCCAAGGAGCAGGGGATCACCAACCTGACCACAGAAACAGGTGCAGGCCAATGGGGCACAGCCCTGGCCATGGCTTCCAAGCTCTATGGCATCGATCTGACCGTCTTCATGGTCAAAGTCTCGTTCCATCAAAAGCCTTATCGCAAGGCCGTCATCGAAACCTTTGATGGCAAGATCATTGCCAGCCCTTCCGAGACAACCGAAGTCGGCCGCATGCTCCTGGCCCAGGATCCGACGACCTCCGGCAGCCTCGGCATGGCCATTTCCGAAGCGATTGAAATGGCAGTCAAAACGCCCAATTCCCGCTATGTGCTCGGTTCGGTCCTGAACCAGGTCCTCCTGCACCAGTCGGTCATCGGTATAGAAGCGAAAACCGCCTTTGAAAAAATTGGTGATTATCCGGACATCATCATCGGCTGCGCCGGTGGCGGCTCCAACCTTGGTGGCCTGATTGCGCCTTTCATGGGCGACAAGCTCCAGGGAAAAGCCAATCCCTATTTCATCGCCGTCGAGCCAGCTTCCTGCCCGACCATGACCCGTGGCCGCTTTGCCTATGACTTCGCCGACACTGGCCGGGTCACTCCGCTGACCAAGATGTACACGCTCGGCTGCGATTTCAAACCGTCCAGCATCCACGCCGGCGGCCTGCGCTACCATGGCATGTCACCGATCATCAGCAAGCTGTATCACGACGGCTACCTGGACGAGGCTCGTTCGTACGGCCAAAATGCCTGTTTCGAAGCGGCCCTGCAATTCGCCCAGACCGAAACCATCCTGCCAGCACCAGAATCCAGCCATGCCATCAAGGCAGCCATCGACGAAGCCCTGAAATGCAAGGAGACCGGCGAAGCCAAGACGATTCTGTTCGGCCTGTCCGGCACTGGCTATTTCGACATGTCCGCCTACATGCAGTATCGCGGTGGCACGATGGTCGACTACATTCCTTCCGACGAGGAATTGAACGAAAGCCTCCAGCATCTGCCGAAGATCCCCGGCATCCAAGACTGAGAATTCTTAAAATCATTCGATCAAAAGGCCGCTCCAGGAACGACTGGGGCGGCTTTTTTCAGGCATGTCAGTTTCAATCGCCCTCACCCGCACGGCACAGATATCTGTTTCAAGTGCGGTATTTGGAGACCTGTACCGCCAGATATTCGAGATTGTCAGCCACGTCCTCAACCAGCCGGCCATCGATCTTGCGATTCGAGGCCATCTCCCGGAGAACGGCCAGTGCATCCTCCGGACTCATCCCGGAGCGGTATGGCCGGTCCTCAACCAGAGCACTGAAGATATCGGCCACTGCCAGGATCCGGCTACCCAGTTCGATTTCCCTCTCTTGCAGCTGGAATGGATAGCCATGACCATCGAGGGTTTCATGATGGGTGCCAATCCAGTTGGCAATGCGGCCAAAACCCTCCACGCGTTCCAGGATCCGCTGGGAATAATAAGGATGCTGCTTGATGATCTCACGTTCTTCGGTCGTCAGTTTCCCTGGCTTGTTCAGGATCTCGTTGGGCACGGCCAGCTTGCCCAAGTCATGGACCAGGCCTGTCAGGTAGATCTGCTTGGCTTCGTCGCTGGAAAAGCCCCGGATCAAGGCCATTTCCCGGGCCACTTTGGCAACATTCTGGGAATGGGCCGCGGTGTAATGCGAGGTCGAGTCGACCACGCTGGAAAAGACGTTGGCCACGTGGATCAAGTCATCGATTTCGAACGTGTATTTGTCCCAGAAGGCCAAGTCAGAGAAAAAGCGGCTTTCGATGTTCAGATTGATCACGTCAAGCCAGAAGACCTCGCGCTGGCTAACCTCGCGGAAAATTGCGACCAGCTGCGGATCGAACAGGTGCTCGCTCAGACTGATCTGGTCGTGGATCCGCTCGCGCTGGAGGAAAATATGCTCCCCCGAGGCGATCAGGACTTCGATCCGGTCGGCCAGATGGATGATCCGGCTGGCCAGGGGGATGTCCTGGCCGGAAAGACCGGTCGGATTCCCGCCAAGGTATCGGTCATGGTGGTGGCGGATCGGGAGGGCCAGATGATTGAGCTGGGGGGAGTCCTTGAGGATCTGGTAGCCTTTTTCGGCATGGTGGAAAATGTGGTCATTATCTGTCGCATGGATGATGTAATGCTTTTCGTACCAGTCTGCAGCAGCTCCGATGTCATGGAGCAGGGCTGAATACACCAGGATCTGGTCTTCGTAGCTCCCCAGGCCCAGGCGTCGTCCAATGTAGCGGGCGATGATCGCGGTGCGACGGTGATGATTGGCAATGCCGGTCGTTGTCAGCTCGAGGGCCATGGACAGGGCGGAAATGAATGTAATCGGGTGGATGTTGATTTGTTCTAGCATGTTTTGGCCACTCCTCGATTGCTGACCTGGCACTCCCGAGTCTGTTGTTTGCGAGTGTTCATCATTCCTATCTCATTATAATTAGAATCAGAAAGACCAGGGGGCCATTACTTTCACTTAATGATATCATTTCTGACCGGTCATAATCATTGAAAGAGGTGATGGTTCTTTCTCAAATCCCTCAAAAATTTGTCTTTTAAAAGTGAAGAGCTGCAATGACTGAGCCTATGCTGTCCTGCCCTTGCCGCTCCGGCAAATCGCCTGCTATACTATTTAGGTTCAAAACAGGAGGAATCTGCCATGCATGAAACATTGGGCTCTGAAGTGGGCCGCCGGCGCACGTTTGCCATCATCTCCCACCCTGACGCCGGTAAAACGACCATGACGGAAAAATTGCTGCTCTACGGCGGTGCGATTCACATGGCCGGAACGGTCAAGGCGAGAAAAGCTTCTCGACACGCCACTTCCGACTGGATGGAGATTGAAAAGCAGCGTGGTATTTCCGTCACGTCTTCGGTCATGCAGTTTAATTACAATGGCTTTTGCATCAATATCCTCGACACGCCTGGCCACCAGGACTTTTCGGAGGACACCTACCGGACGCTGGTCGCAGCGGATGCCGCAGTCATGCTCATTGACGGCGCCAAAGGTGTTGAGACTCAGACAATCAAACTGTTCACCGTTTGCCGCCAGCGGGGGATCCCGATTTTCACCTTCATCAACAAGATGGACCGGGCCGCCAAAAATCCGTTTGACTTGATGGATGAACTGGAAAAGGTGCTCGGCATTTTCTCCGTCCCCGTCAATTGGCCCATCGGCACCGACGGTGATTTCAAGGGTGTCTATAACCGCAAGTTCAACCGGGTCGAATTATATGATGGCAGCAAGGGCGACCACGGGGCCAGCATGGTCAAGGTCTCCGTCACCAGCGTCGACGATCCCAATCTCGGCGAGGTGATCGGCGATGATTACCAGGCTCGCCTGATGAGTGACATAGAACTTCTGGACATCGCCGGCGATGAACTCGACTTGGCCAGGGTGCGCAAAGGTGAACTGACGCCAGTGTTTTTCGGCAGTGCCATCACCAATTTTGGTGTTGAATCATTTCTCAACGAATTTCTGGCCATGGCGCCGGCACCCGGCGAGCGCAAAACGACCGAAGGCTGGGTCAAACCGGTCGACGATTATTTCAGCGGATTTGTTTTCAAAATCCAGGCCAACATGAATCCCGACCACCGCGACCGCATGGCTTTCATCCGGATCTGTTCCGGCCAGTACGAAAAGGGACTCGAGGTGCGACATGTCCGCCAGGGCAAGAACATCCGCCTGGCACAACCACAGCAGCTGATGGCCCAGGAACGGAGTCAAGTCGAGGAAGCCTTTGCCGGCGACATCATCGGCGTTTTTGATCCCGGCATTTTCCGGATTGGTGATACGCTTGCCGAAGGCAACCGCAATTTCCGTTTCGAAGACATCCCCGTCTTCCCGCCGGAGCATTTTGCCCGGGTTGCCCCAGCTGATTCCATGAAGCGCAAGCAATTCCTCAAGGGGATCGAGCAGCTGGCCGAAGAAGGCGCGATCCAGGTCTACAAGCAGCCGGACATCGGTACGGAAACCTATATTATCGGTGTGGTCGGAGTGCTCCAGTTCGAAGTCCTCGAGTACCGGCTCAAGGCCGAATACAGCGTCTCGATCCGCCAGAACGGCCTCAATTACCGCCATGCCCGCTGGGTCATGCCCGACGAAACCGGCAAGATGCCAGATCCGAAAAAACTGTCCATTACAAGCACCACCATGATCGTCCTCGACAAAGACGAAAGCCCCGTCCTGCTCTTCGAATCCGACTGGGCCATCGACTGGGCCCTCGACCGCAACACCGGCCTGAAGCTCGCCAGCATCCACGGCACGTGAATTTTTGCCAAAAAACGGACCCCGTCCGTTTTTTGGCATCCTTGTTAAAAGCCCCGGAGACCAGCGGTTTCCGGGGCTTTTTCCGATTTCGCGACTTTGCATGTTTATGCAGTTAGCTGAGTATTTCGAGGATGGCTTGTTTCATCTGGTCGCGTTCGATGGTTTTTTCGTGCCGGACTTCACGCAGGCTGAGGTCTTTGAGCGGAGCGGGGATTTCCAAGCCACTTTCGCCTGAGAGTTCGTTGAGGAGCACTTCTTCGCTGCGGCCGCGGCTGTAGCCGTTGCCAAACAAGGCATCGCTGACAGAGGCGCCAAATTTGAAGGGGCTGGCCGTGGAGACGAATATCACACAGGAATTGTCGCCGGAGCGTTGGGCATAGCGGCTGTAGACATTGAAACCGACGGCGGTATGCGTATCGATCAAGTGATCGGTGCGGTCGTACACTTCGCGGATCGTCTTGGTCGTGCCGAAATCGTCGGCAAAACCACCGACAAAGACATCCTGCAGGGCGCGCAAGGTAGAAGGATCAACGGTGTAGGCCCCCTCCTTCTGCAGCTTGTCCATCCAGTCCCGGATGATATCGGCTTTGCGTCCAGTCAGTTCAAACAGCAATCGTTCAAGATTGCTGGAGATCAGGATGTCCATCGACGGGGTGTTGGTTTTGAAGAATTCCCGGCGCCGGTCGTAGGTCCCGCTGCGGATGAAGTCGGACAGGACTTTGTTTTTGTTGGAAGCGCAGATCAGCTTGTTGACCGGCAAGCCCATGGCCCGGGCATACCAGGCCGCCAGGATGTTGCCGAAATTCCCGGTCGGGACAACGATGTTGATCTTCTCACCGGGTTCGATTTTTTCTCGGGCCAGCAGATCTGCATAAGCAGAAAAATAGTAGACAATCTGTGGCGCCAGCCGGCCCCAGTTGATGGAATTGGCGGATGAAAGCAGAACCCCTTTGCCTTCAAGATCTTCGGCGAGAGACTTGTCATTGAAAATGTTTTTGACGCCAGACTGGGCATCGTCAAAACTGCCTTCGACAGCCAGGACATGACAATTGGCCCCTTCGGTGGTGACCATCTGCAGCCGCTGGATCTCACTGACACCCTTGGAGGGATAAAAGACGATGACCTGAGTCCCTTCGACATCCGAAAAGCCTTCCAAAGCGGCTTTTCCGGTGTCGCCGGATGTGGCCGTGAGGATGCAAACCTGGGAGGTCTCGCCGGTCTTGCGGATGGCAGCCGTCATCAGGTGGGGCAGCAGCTGCAGGGCCATGTCCTTGAAAGCAGCTGTCGGTCCGTGCCAGAGCTCGAGCATGAAATCCTTATTGTTGTACTTGTTGAGCTGGGCCAGAGGGGCTGGATCCGGACCGAATTTTTCCTCGGCATAGGCTGCACTGGCATAGTCACGCAATTCATCCCGGGTGTAGTCGGTCAAAAACAAAGCCAGGATCGAGACAGCGCGCTCGACATAGGTCTTCCCAGCCAGGGATCTGATCTGGTCCAGCGTCACTTCCGGGATGGTCTCGGGTATGAAGAGGCCGCCATCGGGGGCGATGCCGAGCTTGATCGCCATGGCTGACGGATAGCGGATGTCTCCACCCCGTGTGCTGATGTAATTCATGTTCGTTCCTCCTCTGAATTCGGCAACTGCAGGTGCGGTTTCACGTTGCCGGGGGCTGGCTGGTGGTGGGTGTTGCAGTTGTTTCAGGAGCCGGTGCTGAAAACCCCATTTCAGACAGGCGAATCTTGGCATATCCGGCAATCTCGCGGCCCGGGAAATTCTCGATCACGAGTTCATAAAAGGGCCGGGC
>SABL01000358.1 GCA_009928985.1 Clostridia bacterium | reverse complement strand
AGCTCGTTTTCATCGTCCGGGCCTTTTTCATCCTGATCGGCCTGGAAAGCACCAAGCGGCTGATCCAGGGTTACCCGGCAGATGACATCCTCGGATCGTTTTATCCCCTGATTGCCTATCTCGGTCTGGTCGGATCCGTCATCCTGATCGACTACAAGGCTATCATCTTGGACAAACGCCGCTACATCGGCAAGGGCCTGGCAGAATTGGCCGGCATTCTGGTGATCCTGCTGCTGTCCCAAGCGATTGCTACCTGGATCAAGCCCCTGATCGGCCTGCCGCAAATCTTTTTCGCCATGATCCTGTCCGCTGCCCTGGGCATGGTGTTCACCAACTGGAAATTCGGTCCGACCCTGCGTGCCTTGCTGTTTGCCGGGATCCCTGTCGTCCTGGCTGCCAACTTTATTGTTGGTAGTTCGCAGTTTCTCGAGGCCTTCCAGCTGACCGAAATGTACTCAGTCATCGGCTATGGCTTTTTCGGCCAGATTTTCTGGATGTTCGGTGGGCTGGCCTTGCTGATATTCCTGGGCAAAGCCAATCATGTGCGCAATCTGGCACCGGGCATGGCTGGTGCCCTGTCGCACTCTGGCCTGACGGGTGCCTGTACCGCTGGCGATTTAGGCCATGAAGCAGCTGCCAGGGCACCGATCATGATCAACGTCCCTTTCTTCGGCCATGTTTTCGTCTTCTCCATCCTGGCTGCCAGTGCTGGTGCCGGCCAGCTGATGACCGGCTGGGCTGGCATTGTCGGACTGATTGGGGTTATCTTGACGATTCTATCTCTGGGTCGCCTGAAAAAGGCTAACGGGGATGATGCCCTGGAGGTCAAAGGCCTGATGCTGTTTGCTTTTGGCTGGCAACTGACCGCTGTGTTTGGCAGCTTCCTGCTGATGCATTTTTCCGGCGCCCCGATTTCATCGGCGGCCATGGCAACATCTTCCGCGTTGTCCCATTTCGGGTTGTTTGCAGCGACCCAAGGCGGCATGTTCGGCGACCAGGCAGCCGGCCTGATTCCGTTCATCTTCGCCATGCCCTTCCTGGTTCATCCTGCCGTCTTTGGCATGTTTGGCCGCGCCGCCTCAAATGAAGGCCGCATGCCCAGCAAGACAACGCTTGTCTTTGCCATCATCGGTACCTTGGGCGTAATTTTTTCGCTGTTCATCCTGCCCATGATGTAAAAAATTGCCTGCTGGCTAATCACATCTAAAAACCCCGGTGGTGCAGATGACATCCACTGGGGTTTTGTTGTCGGTGCGCATCCAGCGAGGAAGAACCGTACAGTCGGTGGAATTA
>SABL01000357.1 GCA_009928985.1 Clostridia bacterium | reverse complement strand
ACACAATTTGGGACGTTTTTTGCATTTTTGTTAGATTTCCGAGGAGGACTGTATCATGGTCAAAGCGATAGTAGGCGGCAACTGGGGCGACGAAGGCAAAGGCAAAATCACCGACATGTTTGCCGGCGACGCAGATGTCGTCATTCGCTACCAAGGTGGTGCCAACGCCGGGCACACGATCATCAACCACTATGGCAAATTCGCCTTGCACCTGCTGCCATCCGGTGTGTTCAATACCCACACCGTCAACATCATTGCCAATGGCGTCGCCCTGAATATCCCGTCCCTGATCAAGGAAATCAAGCATGTCCGCGAGGGCGGTGTCCCGGGTCCGAACCTGCTGATCTCGGACCGCTGCCAGATCGTCATGCCCTACCACATCCTGCTCGATCAATACGAGGAAGAACGGTTAAGCGACCGCCAGTTTGGCTCGACGAAGTCCGGCATCGCCCCGTTCTACTCCGATAAATACGCCAAGATCGGTTTCCAGGTCAGTGAACTCTACGACGAGGCCTACCTGCGCGACAAGCTGGAACAAGTTCTGACTGTCAAAAACCTCCTCTTCAAACATCTCTACAACAAACCGGAACTTTCGGTCGACGAGCTATTCGCCCAGATGATCGAATGGCGCAACACCATCGACCCTTATGTCACCGACACGGTCGAATATCTGCAGAAAGCCCTTGCCGAAGGCAAGAAGATCCTCCTCGAAGGCCAGCTCGGCGCCCTCAAGGATCCGGACTTCGGCATCTACCCGATGACCACCTCCTCCTCGACCCTGGCTGGCTATGGAGCCGTCGGCGCTGGGATCCCACCCTACGAAATCAAGGAAATCGTCGTTGTCACCAAAGCCTATTCCAGCGCCGTTGGTGCGGGGGCTTTTGTCAGCGAAATCTTTGGCGACGAGGCCCATGAAATGCGCCAGCGTGGTGGTGATGCCGGCGAATACGGCGCCACGACCGGTCGCCCACGCCGCATGGGCTGGTTCGACTGTGTTGCCACCCGTTATGGCTGCCAGGTCCAGGGCGCAACGGCTGTTGCCTTTACTGCGATCGACTGCCTCTCCTACCTCGATGAGATCCCCGTCTGTGTCGGCTACGAAATTGATGGCGAAGTCACCCAGGCCTTCCCGGCCACCACGAAACTGCACCGGGCCAAGCCGGTGCTCAAGACCCTCAAGGGCTGGAAAGTGCCGATCCGCGGAATCACCGAGTTCGACCAGCTGCCCCAGGAAGCCCAGGACTATGTCCTGTTCATCGAAAAGGAACTCGGCTTCCCGATCAAATACGTCTCCAATGGCCCG
>SABL01000356.1 GCA_009928985.1 Clostridia bacterium | reverse complement strand
TCGGTGCCCACCTGTTCTCCCAGGTCTATATCAACCAATCCTCTGATCCCGCCGCAGTCCAGAAATTCATCGACGACCTGAAGGCTGGCTCTGTCAAACTGATGGATAACAAGGTCTTTGTCGATTTCATGAAAACCTTTGACCTGATGATCGCCAACAACTATGGCAAAGCCGATCCGCTGAACTTCCGCTATGAAGAAGAGCCGCTGCTTCTGACCTCAGGCCAGGCCGCCATGTGGTACCAGGGCAACTGGACATGGCCGAACTTCGCTGACAGTGCCGCTGCAGATGATATGGACTATGTCTTCCTGCCGCTCGTCCTTGGCGATGACGCCACTGCCTATGGCAATAGCCAGATCATTGCTGGTGTTTCCAAAGAAATGATGATCGACAAAGAACAAAACTCCCCTGAGCAGCAGGAAGCTGCCAAGCAGTTCCTCAACTGGCTGGTCACCTCTGACGCTGGCCAGAAAGCCATCGCAGTGGACATGAAGCTGATCCCGGCCTTCACCGGTTTCGCTTATGCGCCGGAGGATCCGCTGGCCCGTTCCATCCTGAGCTACCTCGAAGCTGGCAATACCATGCCGACCATCGCCACACTCCCAGCTGACCATTGGGAAAAAATCGGTGGCATCCTCCAGAAATATCTGGCTGAACAAAGCGCTGGCAAGGGCAATCATGAGGCCCTGGCCCAGGAAATCGAAACCTACTGGAAGAATACCTGATCTGATTCACTTTGTTCCATCGAGGGGCAGCCTGCCAGGACGGCAGGCTGCCTGCTCATTGAGGAGGCAGCTCTATGTATGAAAAAACGCTCAAAGATAGAGTCGCGACATTCTTGATTTTTGCAGCGCCGACCCTCTTTATCTTTGCCACCGTCATGATCGCCCCATTGGTTTTTGGAATTTATCTGACCATGACCGACTGGGATGGTCTGAGCAACAACCTGAATTTTGTTGGGATCCAGAACTATCTCGGGGTTTTCCAAGACGCCGAATTCTGGCAATCCTTCTTTCTGACCCTGCGCTATGTCCTGGTATCGGTCGTCCTGATCAACATCGTCGCTTTCCTGATCGCCTATGCTCTGACGTCCGGGATCCGGGGCCAGAACGCCATGCGCGCCGGATTTTTCACGCCAAACCTGTTAGGCGGCGTCATCCTCGGTTATCTTTGGAGCTTTGTTTTCTCCAAAGTCTTGCCCTTTGTGGGTGCAGGCCTGAATTGGTCTCTGTTCAAGTCAAACTGGCTGACTGATCCAGACAAAGCGTTCGGGGCTCTGGTCATCGTCACGGTCTGGCAATACTC
>SABL01000355.1 GCA_009928985.1 Clostridia bacterium | reverse complement strand
AAATAGTGGTTGACAAACAAAAGCCGTTTTGGCATCATCTAACCAGTCACTGGGGGCGACGAAATGAAGAAAATCGACAACTTGTCTTGCGAAGAGGTCCGGGAACTTGCCAGAGAGCTGTATGCATTTAACAAGGAACTGCTCGCGGAAAAGGAACGGGAAACACGGTTTGAATTCGCCTGGTCGGGCAATCTGGGCCATTGGTACCTCAATTTCACAACTGGGCGTGTCCTTTTTAATCCGCTGAAAGTCCAAGTCCTGGGTTTTTCGATGGATGAATTGCCTGAGAAGGTTCACTACACCTTTTTTACCGAAAAAGTGCATCCGGACGATTACGATCCGATGATGCAGGCGATGTACGATGCTTTGTCTGGCCAGTCGGAAATTTACGAGTGTGAATACCGGATCCAGGACAAGTCGGGTAACTGGAAATGGTTTATGGACCGGGGCCGCGTGACTCAGCGGGACGAACAGGGACGGGCGATCCTGGCTGCTGGCATTGTCTTTGATATTACTGATAAGAAAGCCCGCGAAGAAAATCTGCTCAGTGAACTCGAAAAAACCCAGCTGCAAGCCCAGACAGATGCCTTGACCCTGGTCAAAAATCGGAAAGGCATTCTGGATGAATTGGCCTACAGACTCGAGCAAGTCAAAGATTCCGAGATGAACTTGACCGTTGCCATGGTTGATATCGACTTTTTCAAACAGGTCAATGACACTTTTGGCCATCTGACCGGAGATGAGGTGCTCAAATCAGTGGCTGAGACTCTGCGTCATTCGATCCGTGGCGCTGACCGTGTTGGCCGTTATGGGGGTGAGGAATTTCTTGTCATCTTGCCCAACACCGCTTTGGAGCAAGCTATCGGTGTGTTTGAGCGCATGCGTCTGAAAGTCGCTGCCAACGCAATCCTCGAAGACCGCCAGGTGACTGTCAGCATCGGTGTAGCCAGCTATGAAAGCCATGATACATTGGAATCGCTGATCGAGAAGGCGGATCAGTGCCTGTATCAGGCCAAGGCCAAAGGCCGCAACCAGGTGATCTTTGCCACGCCGAAGCGTCATTTCTAACACCCGCATGACACCTGCAAAATAGCTGTCCTTGATCATCTTGTCTATCATGAGGAGATTACCATGAAACTGTCGACACGAGACATGACATTGGTCTCATTATTTGCTGTGCTCTCGATCATTGGAGCCAAGGTGTCTTTGCCGATCCTGGCCATTCCATTTACATTCCAGTTCATCATCAGCTTGCTGACGGGGATCGTCCTGGGGGCGCGGCGAGCGTTGCTGGCCCAGGGACTCTAT
>SABL01000354.1 GCA_009928985.1 Clostridia bacterium | reverse complement strand
TTTTTCTTGGCTGCATCAGCAATTGCTTCTGCGGCCATGTAGGTGTGGGCGATGCCAGTCGGACAGGCTGTGACTGCTAGGATTTTCATGAACACGCCTCCTCAAAATAAATAGTTATAACAAGCCTTGCTTCGGCTTATTACCGGGTGGGACGCAGGACGACCTGGGCGGCCATCCGTTCGACATCCTGGCGGGAGAAACTTTCGGTCCCGACTTTGCTGACGGCCAGGGCTCCACAGGCCGTCGCCCAGGACAGGGCTTGCTCCAGACCTAGATTTTGGGACAGGCAATGGACAAAGCCGGCCAGCATGGAATCTCCTGCCCCGACCGTGCCACGCACGTCGACTTTCAGCGGTTCGGCAAAAAGGGCTTGGTCTTGGCTGACCAGGATGCTGCCGTCGCCGCCCATGGAAACGAGAACATAGACAATACCGAACTTCTCGATCAGCTGGCGACAGGCTGCAACGATTGCCGCTTCGGTCTCCAGCTGAGTACCCAAGGCACTCTCGAGTTCGTGGATGTTGGGTTTGATCAGGGTCGGGGCAGCCTTGAGGCCTTCCAGCAGCAGGATGCCATCAGCATCAAGCACACTCTGGCAGGGCGGCTGGACCCGGCTGATCAGCTGACGGTAAAAATCCGTAGGCAGCCCCTTGGGCAGGCTGCCGGAAAAAACGATGAACTGGCTCTGAGCGGACAACGCGTCGATCTTGGCTTCGATGGCTGATATGGCAGCGGCATCGACTGAAAATCCTGCTTCGTTGATATCGGTCGTGCTGCGGGAATCTGTTTCAATCAGTTTGGTGTTGGTTCTTGTCGCAGCATCGATCTCGATCAAGTCGGTGTCCAGACCGTCCTGCTCCAATAAGGAACGGACGTGACCGATGTTGCTGTGGCCGATGAATCCAGTGGCTTTGGCCTGTGAGCCTAAGGACTTCAGGATCCGGGCCACATTGATGCCCTTGCCGCCCATATCTTCGCGGACGCTTTGCACCCGGTTGACTTCGCCAAAAGCAAATTTTTCCACGACAACCGTGCGGTCGATGGCTGGATTGAGGGTGACTGTTGTAATCATCACAGTTCCTTTCAAGAGCGGATCAATTCAATGTCGTTATTGCGGTACGTCTCTAACAGAGATTCGTCGATTTCACTGTCTGTGATGATGACATCTACCATCGACAACGGTGCGATCTGGCAAAGTGCAACCCGGTTGAACTTTGAATGATCGACCAGGACGTAGCGCTCGCTGGCACAGCTGAGCATGGTGCGCTTGACTTCGGCTTCGTCCAGGTCTGGCGTGGTCAGGCCACTGTCGATG
>SABL01000353.1 GCA_009928985.1 Clostridia bacterium | reverse complement strand
GTGCTGTCCAGGATAAACGACCGGCTCATCGACTGGGTATTGCCAGCCAGGTCGGTGCATGAGACAGTCACCTGGTAGGAACCATCACCGGTCGGCTCATAATCGGCGATGTTCACTTCGCCAGTCCGAGTGAAGGTGGGCGCTGACTGGTCGCTGCCATCTTTGACGATCGTAAGCACAGGATTGCTGGCGGTGACGTTTGCTTCCACCACTTCCAGCCTGACCTGGTCCAGGCTCCGATAGATAGCTTGTTCATCATAGATCTGGCCGTTCAGTTTGAAAGCGGCCTGAATCACTGGTGCTGTGGTATCCACGTTGAACAGAACAGGTCCCGTTGAGGATTGGTTGCCTGCTTCGTCAGTGGCATACAGTTGCAATTCGTAACGGCCGTCTGACCAGTTGTCCAAGGTCAGAGGAGAAACGCTCAGCACCTGTTGCTGGCCCTGGACCGAGTTGGTTGTCAGGACATATTGATTTGTCACAGAAGGTCCATTAACCTCTTTATCTGCTGGTGTCAGGGTCACAGACGGGATGTTCTTGTACCAGGTGCCGTTTGCCGGCATCCCGGTGACAGTCACCTGGGGCGCTTGAATCGTCTCCCAATATTTGACGGTTACCAGGGCTTCATCGCTGACAAGGCCCGAAACGGAAGTGGATCTGAAACGATAGGTCTGGTTGGTATTGGTGTCGACCGTGATCGGCGAATTCGCGATATAAGTCTCCCAGCTTGCCCCGTTGTCCTTGCTGAGCTCATAGGAGGCGATTCCCAGTGTTCCCGGCGCAAAACCTGCGACAACAGAATCGCCCGCGGTCAGTTCGACAGTCTGGTTCGTCCAGCCAATGGTGCTCGCATTCGAAATGGCCACGCCATTGTACTTCAGGATCGGCAGACTCGGCTGGTCCGGGCTGACCCGGAGACGAACCGATTTGACAGCGGATTCTACGCCGCTGCCCGAAATCGCCTTGAAATCATAGGTGCCATCAAAATAAGCATTGATATCAACTTTGAGATTTTGATCAATGAGTTGTTGCCAATTCTGGCCATCCGTGCTGTACCAGTAAGTCACGCCAGAGGAAGGGGTAATCCCTGGCTCCAGGGTCAGGGTGGCTGATTGCTGCCAGGATTCTCCGCCACCTGTGACGGAAGCAATGACAGGGACCGTTTGGTCGAGCCGGTAGGCAATCGCTGCTGTCTCTGTGCCTGGCAGGTAATCACCTGTGCTGTCTCCGGTACGAGCCAGAGAAATCGCCCGGAACTTGACCGATCCGGTCCTGGAAAGAGGACTGTTCAAACTGACCGTAAGGGTCGCGCCACTGA
>SABL01000113.1 GCA_009928985.1 Clostridia bacterium | reverse complement strand
AAAAAGGGACGGGGTCTCAATATCGGTTTCCGATATTGAGACCCCGTCCCTTTTTAGTTTCGGTGGCCTCCGGTGGAATAGAACATGACTTGTTCGCGGGTGGCATGTTCGCGGGGGATGATGGCAGCGATTTCTCCACCGTAGAGGACGAGGATGCGGTCGCACAGGCCGACGATTTCATCGATGTCGGAAGAAACGAGGATGATCGAGACGTCGCGGCGCAGCATTTCGTTGAGGATGTTGTAGAGGTCGACTTTGGAGGCGACGTCGATGCCGCGGGTCGGTTCGTCGAGGATCAGGATATCGGAGCGGGAATAGATCCACTTGGCCAGGAGGACTTTCTGCTGGTTGCCGCCGGACAGCTCGGCGATGCGGCTGAAGATCGAGCGGGTGTGGATCAGCAGCTTCTGGACAAATTTATGGGCGGTCAGGCTTTCCTTGGCGCGGTTGATCACGGGTGTTGCTTCGGCGAGGGCGAAATCAGGCGAGGTGATATTGAAAGGGATCGAGGCGTGCGGGAAAAGCCCTTCCAAGTAGCGGTCCTCGCTGACATAGCCGATGCCATGGTTGATCGCATCAGCCGGGGAGCGAAATCGGACCGGCTTGCCGTTGAGGAAGAGCTTCAGGCTGTCCGGGCGCATCGCACCGTAGATGCATTTGGCGATCATGGTCCGGCCGGAACCGACCAGGCCAGTGATGCCAAGGATTTCGCGCTGGTGCAGGCTGAACTGGATGTTTTTCAGGACGCTCTGGAAAGAGAGGTTCTCGACCCGCAGCACTTCCTCGCCCAGGGCGATCTTGAGCTTCGGATAGCGTTCGCGAAAAGACAGGCCGCTCATTTCATGGACGATCTGCGTCGAATCGAGGTCATGCACATTGCCGGAATAAGTCACTTTGCCATCGCGCAGGATGGTCAGCTCGTCGCCGATCTGGCGCAACTCGTTCATCCGGTGGGTGACATAGAGGACGGCAGCGCCGCTTTGCTGGAATTCGCGGATCATGCCGAAAAGGATCGCGACTTCGCGGTCGGTCAGGGCAGCTGTCGGTTCGTCAAAAATGATCACTTTGGCCCCGGCGACATAGGCTTTGGCGATCTCGACCAAGTGGCACTCGGCCACGTTGAGCTGGCCAACCCGTTTGTGGGCAGGAATGTCAAACCCAAGTCGCGCCAGCAACCGGTCGGTATCGGCATAGAGCCTGGCCCAGTCGATCGCCTTGAGGCCGCTGGATTGCCTGGGCAGGCGTTCGACATAGATGTTTTCGGCCACTGTCAGATTGTGAAACAGGTTGGCATTCTGGTAAGCCGTCGCAATGCCGAGTGCTTTGGCATCGGCCGGCGAATTGAACTGGACGACCTGACCATCGAACAGGATCTGGCCGCCGCAGGCCATGAGATTGCCGGCGATGGTATGGATCAGGGACGACTTGCCAGAGCCATTTTCGCCCATCAGGATGTGGACATGGCCCGGAACCAGGGCGAGATGGATGTCTTCAAGGCGGAAGGTGTCCGAAACCTCGACACAGAGGTTTTTCAGCTCCAGGCGCGCTGGAGGCAGATCGGCTGGCTGCATCCCGCTCATCACCGCAGGTCTCCTGCCCGTCCGATCTGGTTGTAAGCAGTGAAAGAGGCATACAACGTGATGTTGCTCTCGAACAACTGGCGTTTGTATTCATCCGGTACGGCTGGGTGAGTCACCACGGCTGTAGCGCTGGATAGCGGCCCGACTTGGGAAAACGAGATCTGGTTGAAGACAGAAGGGGTGCCGACAAAAATCCGCTCTTGCGACATTTGCATCATTTCCTGGAATACTTCCAGCTGGATCGGGTATTTGATTGTAAAACCGCGCTGCAGATGGATCCCATCGACCTCGATGAAGGCTTTTGCCACGTAGTATTGGCGCAGCCCGTGGATGGTCAGGGGGCCGTTGAGGGACAAAGTCAGCGAATCGAGGTCGCCGCCGGGCACGATCACCCGGGCGGAAGGATGCGAGGCCAGTTCACTGGCGATCAGAAGATCATTGGTCAGGACGACCAGGTTTTTTTTGCGCTGCAGGCGGCGGGCAATGGCCAGGTTGGTTTTGCCCGGAGACAAGAGCAGGGTGTCGCCATCATTGATCAGGTAGATCGCGATCTCGCTGATTTCGCTGCGCTGCTCACGTTCGGCATCGGCCTCGCCGCCAGTGGGCAAGGCCTCGAGGTTGTCCTCGCCGCTGAGGATGGCACCGCCGTGGGTGCGAATCAGAAAGCCTTCTTCATCAAGGGCTTCCAGATCGCGCCGGATCGTGACTTCGGATACACCGAGCATCCGGCTGATTTCCGCCACGCTGGCCTTTTTCTTTTCCAGGACATAGCTGCGGATGATTCTCAAGCGTTCAGCAGCAAACATGAACTCTCCAGTCTGCAGAGATTTTCGGGGCGTTTCTTTCCATTATAGCGACTTCCATTTGGCAAGCAATCACAATCAAGCGAATGCAAATGAAAATTGCTTGCTCGTTTACGTTGTATATATGCACTAAAACTGGGCCAAAATATTTGTATATATTTTAGATATTGCCAGTTGTACTGACATGTTGTATAGTCAAATTACACTAAACGAAAGCAAACGAAAGTCTAAAACAAAAGAAAGCGATCGCAAAGTGTCAACCAGTTCTTGAATAGACTCGGAAATCTCAAGGAGGAAAACATGAAAAGGTCCAACAAGCTCATCGCCCTGTTCCTGGTCCTCACGCTCGGTATCGCCGTGATCGCTGCCGGTTGCGGTGCCAGTGCCACCACGGCTGCTCCCGCTGCCACCACGACTGCCGCTGCCGGTGCTGAAACCACGACTGCCGCCGCTTCTGGTGAAACCCTCAAAGTTGGCATTGCCATGCCGACCAAATCCTCTGCCCGCTGGATCGCCGACGGCGACAACATGGTCAAGGTCTTCCAGGAACTCGGCTATGAAACCGATCTGCAATACGCCGAAGACGTGGTTGAAAACCAGGTGTCCCAGCTTGAAAACATGATCACCACTGGTGCGGACGCCCTTGTCATCGCTGCCATCGACGGTGAAGCGCTCGGCCAGGTCCTGACCAAGGCCAACGAAGCTGGCATCCCGGTCGTCGCGTATGACCGCCTGATCCGCGGCAGCGAATTCGTCAGTTACTATGCAACCTTCGACAACTTCAAAGTCGGTGTCCAGCAGGCCACCACTCTCGTCAAGGGCCTCAAGCTCGACGCCGGTGAAAAAGGCCCCTTCAACATCGAACTGTTTGCCGGATCCCCGGACGACAACAATGCCTACTTCTTCTTTGACGGCGCCATGTCTATCCTGCAGCCCTATATCGATTCCGGTGTCCTCGTTGTCAAGAGCGGCCAGACCAATTTCGACCAGGTGGCCACCCTGCGCTGGGATGGTGCGACTGCCCAGGCCCGCATGGACAACATCCTGACCTCGAACTATTCCAAAGACGTCACCGTCGACGCCGTCCTGTCCCCTTATGACGGCATCTCGATCGGCATCATCTCCGCCTTGAAGAGCGCTGGCTACTTTGGTTCCGGCAAGCGCCCGCTAGTCTCCGGCCAAGATGCCGAAGCGCCCTCCGTCAAATCGATCATCGCCGGTGAGCAGTACTCGACGATTTTCAAAGACACCCGCGAACTGGCCAAGAAAGCCGCTTCCATGATCGACGCTGTTCTCAAAGGCACCGAGCCGGAAGTCAACGACACCAAAACCTATGACAATGGCGTGAAAGTGGTTCCTTCCTATCTGCTCGAACCAGTCGCCGTCGACATCACCAACTACCAGGCTGCCCTGATTGATTCGGGCTACTACACCGAAGCCGATCTCAAGTAAGACAAGCGACCGACTCCTCGTGTGAAGTGGCGGCGGGTTTCCCCCGCCGCCACCTGTCGGTATGAAAAGGAGTGGTTCCCTGATGACCAAGACAATCCTCGAAATGCGCATGATTACCAAGACCTTTCCCGGTGTCAAGGCATTGAGCGATGTTTCGTTTGAAATCAAAAGCGATGAAATCCATGCCCTGGTCGGCGAAAATGGTGCCGGCAAATCGACTCTGATGAAAGTCCTCTCCGGTGTCTATCCGCATGGCACCTATGATGGCCAGATCCTCTATGAGGGCGAAGAGTGCCAGTTTCGCGACATCAAGCAGAGCGAAGAGAAGGGGATCGTCATCATTCACCAGGAGCTGGCACTGGTCCCCTACCTGTCGATCGCCGAGAACATTTTTCTCGGCAATGAGACCGCCCGTGGCGGCATCATCAACTGGAACACGACGATCGCCAAGACCCGCCAGCTTTTGCAGAAGGTCGGCCTCGACGAAAACCCCAACACCCTGATCAAGGACATCGGTGTCGGCAAGCAGCAGCTGGTCGAAATCGCCAAGGCTCTGTCCAAAGACGTCAAAGTCTTGATCCTCGATGAACCGACTGCAGCCCTCAATGAAACAGATAGCGATAACTTGCTGAAACTGCTGCTCGAACTCAAAAAGCAGGGGATTTCATCGGTTTTGATTTCGCATAAATTGAACGAAGTCGTCAAGGTTGCCAATGTGATCACCATCATCCGCGACGGGGCTGTGATCGAGACGCTCGATGTCCAGAAAGATGACATCAGCGAAGACCGGATCATCCGTGGCATGGTTGGACGTGACATGACCCACCGTTTCCCGGCCCGGACACCCAAGATCGGTGAAGTCATTTTCGAGGTCCAGGACTGGACGGCCTACCATCCTTTGAATGAGGAACGCAAGATCAGCGACCAGGTCGCGATCAAGGTCCGCGCTGGCGAAATCGTCGGCATCGCCGGCCTGATGGGCGCTGGCCGCACCGAGCTGGCGATGGGCATTTTTGGCCATTCCTATGGCAAGCGCATCTCGGGCAAGGTTTTCAAGAATGGCCAGAAGATCGACACTTCGAGCGTGGACAAAGCGATCAAGCACGGCATCGCCTATGTCTCGGAAGATCGCAAAAATTATGGCCTGGTCTTGGCTAATGACATCAAGTTCAATGTCACCCTGGCCAATCTCGAGGATGTCTCCAAAGGTGGCGTGCTCGATGACAATAAGGAAATCAGTGTCGCTCACGAGTACTGTAAACGCTTCTCGATCAAGACTCCGGGCATTTTCCAGAAGACGGTCAATTTGTCCGGCGGCAACCAGCAAAAGGTCGTCTTGTCAAAGTGGATCTTTTCCCAGCCGGATGTCCTGATTCTCGATGAACCGACCCGGGGCATCGATGTCGGAGCCAAATACGAGATCTATGGTATCATCAATGAATTAGCCGCCGCAGGCAAAGCGGTCATCTTCATCTCCTCGGAAATGCCGGAAATCCTCGGTATGTGCGACCGGATCTATGTCATGGACGAAGGCCGCATGTGTGCTGAATTGAATCGTGAGGAAGCCTCACAGGAAATTATCATGAAAGCTATTTTGAGCAGTCGCGGGAGGGCAAGCTAATGGAACAAGTCCAGAAGCTGATCAAGCAAAACCTGAAACAGTACGCCATGTTCGTGGCCCTGTTCGTCATTATCGTCTTTTTCCAAATCACGACCAAAGGGATCCTCCTGCAGCCGCAGAATGTCACCAACCTGATCTTGCAGAATTCCTATGTCCTGGTCCTTTCGATGGGCATGATGTTCGTCATCATCACCGGCTTTGTCGACCTCTCGGTCGGTTCGGTCGTCGCCATCATCGGCGCAATCGCCGGCTACATGACTGTCCAGCTGAAAGTCAGTGCCATCCCGACCATTCTGGTCGTCCTGGCCGCTGGAGTCCTGATCGGCATGTTCCATGGCGTGTTCATCGCCTATGTCCGTATTCCGCCGTTCATCGTTACCCTGGCCGGCATGCTTCTGTTTCGCGGCCTGACCATGGTCATTTTGAACGGCCGCACCATGGCACCGTTTCCAAAGCTCTATGAAAACATCTCCAATGGCTACATCCCTGATTTGTTTGGCGGCAGCGGCCTCAACATCCTGACTCTGGTCGTAACCGCTGTCCTGATCATCCTGGTTGCATTCGGTATCGTCCAGAAGCGGGCCCAGCTGAAAAAGTACGACATCAAGCAGACGGGCTGGGCATTTGATATTGCCAAGATCGTGATCGCTGCCCTGCTGATCGGCTTTGTCGGTTATTCACTATCAGCCTATAAAGGTGTGCCCAATGTCCTGATCCTGATCGGACTGCTATTCATCGTCTACAATTTCATCGCAGAGCGGACGGTCCTCGGACGCCGCGTCTATGCGATCGGTGGCAATGAAAAGGCCGCCCGCCTGTCCGGGATCAAGACCCGCTGGATGATGTTTGTGGTCTATGTCAACATGGGCTTCATGGCCGCGATCGCCGGCATCGTCTTCTCCGCCCGCCTTAATGCTGCCACGCCAAAAGCCGGCAACGGCTTCGAGCTCGACGCCATCGCCGCCTGCTTCATCGGTGGCGCCTCCGCCTCCGGCGGCGTCGGAACCGTCATGGGCGCGATCATCGGCGCCCTCGTCATGGGCGTCATCAACAACGGCATGTCTATCCTCGGCATCGGCATCGACTGGCAGCAAGCCATCAAAGGCCTCGTCCTCCTCGGCGCCGTCGCCTTCGACGTCGTCACCAAGCAGCAAAGCGATTAAAAGGGACGGGGTCCGATATACGGCAAATATGCAGTTATGTGCATAAAATCGCTTGGTGCCTAGTTTCTCGAGCTAGGCACATGCACATTCCTGAATATTTAGCCAAACTGCCAAATTTGGGACGGCGTCCCAAATTTGGCAGAGTTTGCTATACTTGTCTCATCAAGCTGAAGTTATTTGGCATTTCTGGATGAGCTGGGGGACAGGACAAGATGATCATTCGCTCGGATGAACCGAAATATGAGATGGTCAAGCAGCATGTGGTGAATTTGCTGACGCAGGGTGTGGTGGGCTTTGGCGAGAAGCTGCCGTCGGAACACAGCCTGATGGAGCAGTTCAATGTCAGCCGCAACACGATCCGCCAGGCCTTTGCCGAGCTGAC